>NZ_CP059692.1:943333-1257500 GCF_014058705.1 Aureimonas mangrovi | reverse complement strand
GCCGCCGCCCCAACCGCAGGTGCAACAGAGGCGCCAGCGCGCACAGCAGCCGCGTCGGCAACGGCAGGCGCAGCCGCGCCGCCAGCAACGCTCCTCCTCCCGCGCGGCAAGCGCCGCCCCGGCCACCCCTGCGGTCGAACCTGTCGAGAAGGCGGACAACGCGCGCGACGTCCTCGTCGTCGGCGACTTCATGGCCGCCTCGCTGGCACGCGGGCTGACCGAGGCCACCGCCGCGAACCGCGACGTCCGCATCGTCGGCAAGGCCAACGGCTCGTCGGGCCTGGTGCGCGACGACTACTACGACTGGATCGACAACCTACCGAAGCTGATTGACGAGACGGATGCCGAACTCGTCGTCGTAATGCTGGGCTCCAACGATCGTCAGGCCCTGCGCGTCGACGGCTCTTCCGAGACCGTGCGCTCCGACGCGTGGACCGAAGAGTACACGCGCCGTACGCGCGCCCTCGCCGACATCGTGGGGGATCGCGACCTTCCGCTCGTCTGGATCGGCATGCCGGCCTTCCAGTCGAGCCGGATGACCGCCGACATGGTCTTCCTGAACGACCTTTACAAACGGGCCGCGTCCTCAGTCGATGGGGAGTTCGTGGACATCTGGGGCGGCTTCGTGGACGCGAACGGCGCCTTCACGACATCCGGCCCGGATACCGAAGGCCAGCCGGCGCGGCTGCGCAATTCCGACGGCATCACCCTGACGCCGGCCGGCACCGCCAAGCTCGCCTACTATGCTGAAAAGCCGATCATGCGCGCACTGGGTCTGAGCGTAGACGATCTACTCGTCAGCCTGGCCCCGCAGCAGCTTCCCGAGGGCGACCTGCCGGCCGTTGCCGCCGTACCGCCGGCCAACCGCACGAGTGCGCCGCCCGTCGCCTTCAACGACCCGGCGATCGACGGGGGCGACGCACTTCTGGGCGGCGCGCCGACGGCGGCCGCCGACAACGCCGAGCGGTCCGCCCGAGAAAACCTCGTCGTTGCAGGAAATCCGCCGGAGAGCCGGCCGGGCCGAGCCGACAGCTTCAACTGGAGCGGACGCAGCGGAGCTGTCTCACCGGTCACGCAGGAAAACGCGATCGTCTCGCGCGGGTCGCTCAGTCTCGAGGAACTACGCTCTGGCGTTATGCCCCGGCAGCCGGCGCCCGAGGAGAACGGGGCGTCCGAGGCGGCCGCCCCCTGAGGCTAGGTCAGCGCGGCAATGTCGTCGCGCCCATCAGATCAAGATCGATGGCGCGCGCGGCCTGACGCCCCTCGCGGATCGCCCAGACGACGAGAGACTGGCCACGCCGCACGTCCCCGGCCGCGAAGAGCCTGTCGATCGAAGTGCGGTAGCCCTTGTCGTCGGCCTTCACCGAGACATTCCCGCGCCGGTCGCGCGTCGTCTCCAGCGCCTCGCCGGCGTCAGCCAGCAAGCCGTCCTCTATCGGGCCCGAAAAGCCGATCGCGATGAAGGCGAGGTCGGCGCGGATGATGAACTCCGTACCGGCGATCGGCTGGCGCTTCTCGTCCACCTCGGCGCATTTCACACCCGTCAGCTGCCCGTCCTCGCCGACGAAGGCGAGCGTCGCGATCTGGAACTCGCGCACGGCACCTTCCGCCTGGCTGGAGGACGTGCGCATCTTGGTCGCCCAATAGGGCCAGACCTCGAGCTTGTTCTCAACCTTCGGCGGCTGCGGGCGGATGTCGAGTTGCGTCACCTTTACCGCCCCCTGGCGGAAGGCCGTGCCGACGCAGTCGGACGCGGTGTCGCCGCCGCCGACGACCACGACATGCTTGCCGGCGGCGAAGATCTCCGGCGCCGCCCAGGCAACGCTCTCGATGTTCTCACGCCCGATTCGCCGGTTCTGCTGGACGAGATAGGGCATGGCATCATGGATGCCGGACAGGCCGTCGCGCGGGATGCCGGCCTCACGTGGGCGCTCCGCGCCGCCGCAGTAAAGAACGGCGTCGTATTCCTGGATCAACTCGGCCAGGGGCTTGTCGACGCCGACATTCACTCCGCAACGGAAGGTAACGCCCTCCCCTTGCATCTGCTCGACGCGCCGGTCAATCCAGTGCTTCTCCATCTTGAAGTCGGGGATTCCATAGCGCAGGAGGCCACCGGGCTTCGACTCGCGCTCGAACACCTCGACCGAATGGCCAGCGCGACCGAGTTGCTGCGCCGCGGCCATCCCGGCCGGGCCCGAGCCGATGACGGCCACGCGCTTGCCGGTCTGAATGCTGGCCGGCTGCGGCTTCACGAGCCCGAGCTTGTAGGCCTTGTCGGCGATCGCCTGCTCGACCGTCTTGATGGCGACGGGCATGTCCTCAAGGTTCAGCGTGCAGGCTTCCTCGCAAGGCGCGGGGCAGATACGTCCGGTGAATTCGGGGAAGTTGTTGGTCGAGTGGAGGTTGCGGATCGCACCTTCCCAGTCGCCGCCATAGACGAGGTCGTTCCAGTCCGGGATCTGGTTGTGAACGGGACAGCCCGTCGGCCCGTGGCAGTACGGGATGCCGCAATCCATGCAGCGCGCCGCCTGCTTGCCGACCTCTTCGTCGGACATCGGCAAGGTGAACTCGCGGAAATGGCGGATCCGGTCGGAGGCCGGCTGATACTTCGCCGTCTGCCGATCGATCTCGAGAAACCCTGTGACCTTGCCCATCTTCGCTCCGTCATTCTCCCGGTCGCCGGTGGCGCCGCCTCACTCAGGCGCGCGGCCGGCGCCGCTCGTCGCGGCCTTGCCATCGACTTCGTTTCAGATCGGCCCGGCGTGCGCAACGCCAAAGCTTGAACAGCAGCCTCGTCGGGCCGGGCGGCACCGGCTATGGCGCCGCCATCAGTCTCTGCGGCGCGACTACTCCGCCGCGACCCCGAAGCGCATGCGCTCCATCTCCTGCAGCGCACGGCGGTATTCCACCGGCATCACCTTCACGAATTTCGGGCGATGATGCTCCCAGTCGTCCAGCATCCGCCGGGCGAGCGTGGAGCCCGTGTATTCGTGGTGGTCCGAGATGAGCTGGCGCAGGCGCTCGTCGTCCTGGCCGGTCATGTTCGAGGTCACGTCGACGCGGCCCTTGTGCTGAACGTCGCCACCGGAGTGGTAGCGCTTCTCCAGAAGTTCGTCCTCCTCGGGAACCGGCTCCAGCTCCACCATCGCCATGTTGCAGCGCTCGGCGAAGTCGCCCGCCTCGTCATAGACATACGCGACGCCGCCCGACATGCCGGCCGCGAAGTTGCGGCCCGTCTGGCCGAGGATTACGACGACACCGCCCGTCATGTACTCGCAGCCATGGTCGCCCACACCCTCGACAACGGCGATCGCGCCCGAGTTGCGCACGGCGAAGCGCTCGCCCGCCACGCCCCGGAAATAGCACTCACCGGAGATCGCGCCGTAAAGGACGGTGTTGCCGACGATGATCGACTCCTCCGGCACCACGCGCGTCTCCTCGCGCGGCCGCACGACGATGCGTCCGCCCGACAGGCCCTTGCCGACATAGTCGTTGCCGTCACCGACGAGATCGAAGGTGACGCCGCGCGTCAGGAACGCGCCGAAGCTCTGGCCGGCGGTGCCGGTCAGCTTCACCGAGATCGTATCGTCGGCGAGGCCCTTCAGGCCGAAGCGCTTGGCGACCTCTCCCGAGAGCATCGCCCCGGCCGAGCGGTCGACATTGGTGATCGCCGTCTCGATCGAAACCGCCTGGCGCGCGGTCAGTGCCGCTTCGGCCTGCGCGATGAGCTTGCGATCGAGGACGTCCTCGATCGGATGTTCCTGGCGCTTGGTCCAGAGGATCTCGTTCTCCGGAGCCTCGGGCTTGAAGAACATCTTCGAGAAGTCGAGCCCCTTTGCCTTCCAGTGCTCGACGAGCGGCCGCTTGTCGAGCCGCTCGGAGCGACCCGTCAGCTCCGCCACCGTGCGCACGCCCATCGCCGCCATCAGCTCGCGCACCTCTTCCGCCACGTAGAAGAAGAAGTTCACGACATGCTCGGGCGTGCCCTTGAAGCGCTTGCGCAGGACGGGGTCCTGCGTCGCCACGCCCACCGGACAGGTGTTGAGATGGCACTTGCGCATCATGATGCAGCCGGCCGCGATCAGCGGGCCCGTGGAGAAGCCGAACTCGTCGGCGCCCAGAAGCGCGCCGATGATGACGTCCCGTCCCGTGCGCAAACCGCCGTCGACCTGCAGCGCGATGCGCGAGCGCAGCCCGTTCATCACGAGCGTCTGCTGCGTCTCGGCAAGGCCCATCTCCCACGGCGAGCCCGCGTGCTTGATCGAGGTGAGCGGCGAAGCGCCCGTGCCACCGTCATAGCCCGACACGATGACGTGGTCGGCGCGCGCCTTCGCGACGCCCGCCGCCACCGTGCCGACGCCGACCTCGGAGACGAGCTTGACCGAGATGTCGGCCGCCGGGTTGACGTTCTTCAGGTCGTAGATGAGCTGCGCCAGATCCTCGATCGAGTAGATGTCGTGGTGCGGCGGCGGCGAGATCAGGCCGACGCCCGGCGTCGAGTGCCGTGTCTTGGCGATGGTCGCGTCCACCTTATGGCCCGGCAACTGACCGCCCTCGCCTGGCTTGGCGCCCTGCGCCACCTTGATCTGCAGCATGTCCGCGTTGACGAGATAATCCGTCGTCACGCCGAAGCGGCCGGACGCGATCTGCTTGATCGCCGAGCGCTCCGGGTTAGGTGAACCGTCCGGCAGCGGCTGGTAGCGATCCGGCTCCTCGCCGCCCTCGCCCGTGTTCGACTTGCCACCGATGCGGTTCATCGCGACGGCGAGCGTCGAATGCGCCTCTCGGCTGATCGAGCCGAAGGACATGGCGCCCGTCGCGAAGCGCTTGACGATCTCCTTGGCCGGCTCGACCTCGTCCAGCGGCACGGGACGAAGCCCCATCTCCTCGGCCATCTTGATGCGGAAGAGCCCGCGGATGGCCGAGCTCTCCACCGCGCTCTGGTTCACCAGCGCGGCATACTCCTTGTACTTGTCGTAGCTCTCCAGGCGCACCGCGTGCTGGAGCGTGGCGACGGCGTCCGGCGACCAGATATGCGCCTCGCCGCGGATGCGGTAGGCATACTCGCCGCCGATCTCCAGCGCGCGGGCCAGCACCGGATCGTCGGAGAAGGCGAGCGCGTGACGCTCGGCGCTCTCACGCGCGATCTCCTCCAGCCCGACGCCCTCAATCGTGGTCGAGGTGCCGAAGAAGAAGCGGTCGACGAACTCCTGCTGCAGGCCGATGGCGTCGAAAATCTGCGCGCCGCAATAGGACTGATAGGTCGAGATGCCCATCTTGGACATGACCTTGAGAAGCCCCTTGCCGACCGACTTGATATAGCGCGTGACGAGCTCGTTCTGGTCAACCTCCGGCGGAAAGTCGCCGCGCGCGTGCATGGCCAGAAGCGTATCGAAGGCCAGATACGGGTTGATGGCCTCCGCGCCGTAGCCGGCCAGGCACGCGAAGTGATGCACCTCGCGCGGCTCACCCGATTCCACCACGAGACCGACCGCGGTGCGCATCCCCTTGCGGATCAGGTGATGATGGACGGCCGCGACCGCGAGCAGCGCCGGGATCGGGATGCGGTCCGGGCCCACCTGACGATCCGACAGCACGATGATGTTGTAGCCGCCGACGACAGCCGCCTCTGCGCGCTCGCAAAGACGGTCGATGGCGCCGGCCATGCCCGCCGCCCCCTGCTCGGATGGGTAGGTCGTGTCGATCGTGCGCGTGTCGAAGCGGTCTTCGGTGTGGCCGATCGTGCGAATCTTCTCCAGATCGCCGTTGGTCAGGATCGGCTGGCGAACCTCCAGCCGCTTGCGGCGCGAGGTGCCCTCCAGATCGAAGATGTTCGGCCGTGGCCCGATGAAGGACACGAGGCTCATCACGAGCTCTTCGCGGATCGGGTCGATAGGCGGGTTCGTGACCTGCGCGAAGTTCTGCTTGAAATAGGTGTAAAGGAGCTTCGACTTCTCGCTCATCGCGGAGATAGGCGTGTCCGTGCCCATCGAGCCGATGGCTTCCTGGCCGGTCGTCGCCATCGGCATCATCAGGAGGCGCGTGTCCTCCTGGCTGTAGCCGAAGGCCTGCTGACGATCGAGCAGCGAGACGTCCGAGCGCGAGGCGCGAGGCGCCACCGGCTTGAGGTTTTCGAGGATGAGCTGGGTGGAGCGCAACCAGTCCCGGTAGGGGTTGGCCCCCGCGATCTCGGTCTTGACCTCCTCGTCGGAGACGATGCGACCCTTTTCAAGGTCGATCAGCAGCATGCGGCCCGGCTGGAGCCGCCACTTCTTGACGATGCGGTCTTCGGCGACCTCCAGCGTGCCCGCCTCGGAAGCGAGGATCACGAGGTCGTCGCTCGTCACGACGTAGCGCGCCGGCCGCAGTCCGTTGCGGTCGAGCGTCGCGCCGATCTGCCGCCCGTCGGTGAAGGCGACGGCCGCAGGCCCGTCCCAGGGCTCCATGAGCGCAGCGTGGTACTCGTAAAAGGCGCGGCGCTCCTCGCTCATCTGCTTGTTGCCGGCCCAGGCTTCCGGGATCAGCATCATCATCGCGTGGGCCAGCGGGTAGCCGCCCTGCGTCAGGAACTCGAGCGCGTTGTCGAAGCAGGCCGTGTCAGACTGCCCTTCGTAGGAGATCGGCCAGAGCTTGCCGATGTCATTGCCGAAAAGCTCGGAATCGACGCTCGCCTGCCGCGCAGCCATCCAGTTGACGTTGCCGCGCAGCGTGTTGATCTCGCCGTTGTGCGCGACCATGCGGTACGGGTGGGCCAGCCGCCAGGAGGGGAAGGTGTTCGTCGAGAAGCGCTGGTGGACGAGCGCAAGCGCCGAGGTAAAGCGCTCGTCGGTCAGGTCCTTGTAGTAGGCGCCCACCTGATAGGCGAGGAACATGCCCTTGTAGACGATCGTGCGCGCCGACAGCGAGACGACGTAGAAATCCGTGTCGACCGACTGCGCCTGTGCGTAGACCCGGTTCGAGACGACCTTGCGGATGATGTAGAGCTTGCGCTCGAACTGGTCCTCGTCGGCGCAGGAGGCCGGACGGGTGATGAAGACCTGCCGATGGACGGGCTCGGTCGCCGCGATCTCCGGGGCCTTGGACAGGGATGCGTTGTCGACCGGCACCTCGCGCCAGCCGAGGACCTGGCAGCCCTCTTCGGCCGCCGCCTCCTCGAAGAGCGCCTTGAAATGGAGCCGGCGCTCCTCGTCCTGCGGCATGAAGACGAAGCCGACGCCGTACTGGCCGGGCTCCGGCAGTTCGACGTCCTGCTTGGCCATCTCCTCGACGAAGAGCGCGTGCGGAATCTGGACGAGCATGCCCGCGCCGTCGCCCATCAGCGGATCGGCGCCGACGGCGCCGCGATGGGTGAGGTTCTCCAGAATCTTCAGGCCGTTGGCTACGATCTGGTGGGACTTTTGGTTCTTCATGTGCGCGATGAAGCCGACGCCGCAGGCATCGTGCTCGTTGCGCGGATCGTAGAGGCCGACGCGGCCCGGATTGGTGCGGGCTTTGGCGGACGCAATGGTGTCGGCGGCCGTCACGGCAGCGTCCAGATCCTGAGGCGTCTTCGTCATCGCGTCGCGTCTCCATTCAGGCGTCGTCGGCTGCCTCCCGAACCGGAAGGGCCGCCGTCGACCACAATTCTCGCTGATCGGGCTGCGCATTTTCGCGCAGCCTCTCCCGTATCGCTGCCGTCCCCTCGGCAGCGCGCGCGGCCTGTTCTCCCCGCCATCGAACCTCCAGGCAAGGAAAAATTACGGCAGCAATACTGACCTATCGGGCGTTCTATGCCAGAGTTTCGCCGCTTTCACAAGCGGCCTCGGCGCGCTGCTGCTTTACCCCGTCGTCAAGAGTGTATAGTGGCCCGCGCATGATCTTTGCATCCGACAACTGGTCCGGCGCCCACCCCGCCATTTCCGCGTCCCTTGCAGCAAATGCCGAAGGCATGGCGGACGCCTATGGCGCAAGCCGCCTCGACAAGGCGGTGGAAGCACGCTTCAACGAGATCTTCGAGCGCGAGGTCGCGGTGTTCTTCGTCGGCACCGGCACGGCGGCGAACTCGCTCTCCTTCGCCGCGGTGAACCGTCCCGGCGGCGTCGTCCTGTGCCACCGCGAGGCGCATGTGATCGAGGACGAGTGCGGCGCGCCGGAATTCTTCACCCACGGCGCGCGCATGGCGCCGGTGGACGGCGCCAACGGGCTGATCGACCCTTACCACCTCAAGCGCGAGCTCGCCCGCTTCCGGCCGGACTTCATCCATGCCGGACAGCCGATGGCGATCTCGATATCGCAGCCGAGCGAGGCGGGTACGCTCTATGCCCTGTCCGAGATCGAGACGATCGGCCGCATCGCGCACGAGAACGACCTCTCGCTCCACATGGATGGCGCGCGGTTCGCCAATGCGCTGGCCGCGTCCAATGCGACGCCGGCCGAGATGACGTGGAAGCTCGGCGTCGACATCCTGTCTTTCGGTGCCACCAAGAACGGCTGCTGGTGCGCCGAGGCCGTGGTCTTCTTCGATCCGGAGAAGGCGCGCCAGTTCCCCTACATCCGCAAGCGGGGCGCCCAGCTCTTCTCCAAGACGCGCTTCGTGGCCGCCCAGTTCATGGCCTATCTGGAAGACGGCCTGTGGCTGAACCTCGCTGCAAACGCCAACACGATGGCCGACCGGCTTCGCGACGGCATCCGGTCGTCCACCCATGCCCGCGAAGCCTGGGCGACGCGCACGAACGAGGTCTTCGCGATCCTCGAGAAGCCCGTCGCAGAGCGCCTGCGTTCACAGGGCGCCGTCTTCTACGACTGGAACCCGCCGCACTCTTCGCATTCGATGGTGGAGGCCGACGAGCAGCTCGTGCGCCTCGTAACGAGCTGGTCGACGAGCGAGAAGGATGTCGACGATTTCGCCAAGGCCATCGCCTGACGGGAACCGGGACCGCTCCACGAAGGTTCTCCCGCAGGAGAAACCTTGAGGAGGCTTCCATGACGAAAGATGCGTTCGCACAGGGCAAACTCGCCTTCGAGCACAATCATCCGATGTCCTCGTGCGAGTATCCCGTCGGCTCCAGCCTGCGCGCCGAATGGATGGCCGGCTGGACCGAGGCTAGCAATGCCAAGCCGAACCGTGCGGGTCAGACAAGCGAGCCGCAGGCCCAGCGCGCCTGACAGCCCGCACCGTATGCCCGAACACGTGGCCCGCGGCGCTGCCTTCTGGCGGCGGCGCGGGTTCTGACGTCTCTTTCTCACGGATACAGGATGACGCCCTTGAAAGCTGTGACGCCCCTCGCCCTCGCTTCGCTGCTTCTGCTCGCGGCCTGCGGTGACGATACCGCCAACGAAGCGCGGTCGACCCCGGAGACGCCGCCCGCTGCGACGGCGCCGACTGCGAACGAGAACGAGGTCCAGCGCGAAGGCCGCGAGGCGCTCGACGCTCTGGGAGACGCGGGTAGAGCCACCGGCGAGGCAGCTAGTGCTGCCGTAAGAGACCTTCAGGAGCGTGCCGGCCCGGCGATGGAGCGGGCACGCGAGGAGGGCGCGCAGGCGCTCGATTCGGCCCGCGAAGGCCTTAACAATCTGACCCGGAGTGCAGCCTGTCAGACGGCGCGCGCGGCCGACGACACAGAGGGCATCGCCGCCAACTGTTGATCTGGTCACGAGACATCCGGATACGGAAAAAGGCCGGCCCCCTCGGGCCGGCCTTCTCATTTCTCGCTTTGCCTCAGATCAGGCAGCGTTGGTCTCGATCGCCTTGGCGTTGTTGTTGCCGGCGACCGCAATGTCGATCCGGCGCGGTTTCATCGCCTCGGGAATGATCCGCACGAGATCGACGTGCAGGAGGCCGTGCTTCAGGCTCGCGCCCTTGACCTCGACATGCTCGGCCAGCTGGAAGCGGCGCTCAAAGGCACGCTTGGCGATGCCGCGATGGAGGAATTCACGGTCCTCGCCTTCGGTCTCGGCCTTCTCACCCTTCACGCTGAGCGTGTTCTCGCGCGATTCGATCGAGAGCTCGCTCTCATCGAAGCCGGCAACCGCCATGGTGATGCGATAGGCGTTCTCGCCGGTGCGCTCGATGTTGTAGGGCGGATAGGTCTGCGAGTTGTCCACGTTCCCGACATTGTCGAGCATCGAGAAGAGCCGGTCGAAGCCGACGGTGGAACGGTAGAGGGGGGCAAAATCGATATGGCGCATGTGACTGTCCTCGGTTGAGCAACGTTTGCGATTTGCGACGATGAAAGCCCCGAAACGGCAGCTTCCGTGGTCGTCGGCGGACCCTTTCGGCGGCCGCGAAAGGGAGATGGGTTCGGCCGTGAAACCGTTCAAGAGCCTCTCCGCTTCACTCGCGACGCGTACGTGAACCCCGTATGAACGCCTCCTTCCGGCTGCGTTCAGCCGCCCGGTGTCAAACCTTCACCCGAGCTGAGGATGGAGGTGAAAACGATGAGGGCGCTGATCACCGCACTGGCACTGACGCTCTCCGTGGCCGCGCCCGGCGCTGCCCTCGCGGACGCTCCTGCCGCTGGCAAGGTCGACGTCGTGCGCGACGGCACCGGCCCCAGTTTCCTGGGGGGCGCACAGCGTCTTGGAGGCACAATCGCGGAACGTGAAATCGTGCGCCGCGTCCTGAAGGACGGATTCGCGCAGATCGACGACATACACTTGCGTCGGGGACGCTACGTCGTCGAGGCGGTCCGCCCGAACGGAGCCGTCTTCCGTCTGGCCTACGATGCGCGCAGCGGCCGCGAGGTCTCGCGTGAGCGCATGGGCTGGGCCCGCAGCAACGATCGCCGGGACTACGGCCGCCCTCGGCCACACGGCGTGGAGTTTCGCCTCGACCTGAGTTGAGGCGCACCGAACGCGGTCGCAGCGTCCCGTCCCTTCCGCTGTGGCCGTCGGAGGCCGGGGATCTCGAAGGGGGTCCTCGGCTTCTCCTTCCAGAGCCTGGCACGATGCGCGGGAGCGTTCGTCGCCAGGCTCTTTTTTTGTCCCATGCCGAGCGGCCCGAGACCATCGGCATCTGGCGAGGCCTCGGCTTTGGCGCTAACACGGACGACGATGTTGACCGCCGACAGCTCCCCTTCGCCGCAGGACGCTCCCGAATTCGCGGACGTGGCGGGCAACCCCAGGCCCGAGCGCCTCGAAGGCGGCTGGTTCGGCCTGCGTGGCGGCAAGCGCTTGCGCTATGCCATCGTCGAGCCCGAACGCGCCTCGCGCGGCACCGTGCTTCTCCTCCAGGGGCGCAACGAGGCGATCGAGAAATATTTCGAGACGATCTCGGATCTGACGGCGCGCGGCTTCACGGTCGCCATCTTCGACTGGCGCGGCCAAGGCGGCTCGGACCGCATGGTGCGCAACCGCTCCAAAGGCCATATCGACAGCGTGCGGACCTATGTCCGTGATCTGGAGGCCTTCACGAAGGACGTCGTCCTTCCACGCTGCCCCGCGCCGCGCGTGATCCTCGCCCATTCGCTGGGCGGCCTCGTCGCGCTGCGCGCCACCCCGCGCCTGGCCGGACAGTACGAGCGCATGGTGCTCAGTGCGCCGCTCGTCGCCCTGCGCCCGCCGATGTCCCATCTTTACCCGCTGACGCAGTTCATGCGCTGGATCGGCCTCGGCCGCGTGCCGCTGCGGCGCGTCGAGCGCAGCGGCGCAAGGGCCTCGCTCGCCCGCAATCCTCTGACAAGCGACCGAGCACGTTTCGAACGCAATCGGGCGATCGTCGAATCCGCACCCGAACTCTTCGTCACTAGCCTGACGGCGGGCTGGCTCGCCGCCTGCATGAAGGCCGCGCGGCGGCTGGACGATTCGGATGCGATCGCCAAGCTGCATACGCCGACCCTGTTCGTGACGGCAGGCGAGGACCGCGTGGTGGATTCGCGCGCGGCTTCGCGTCTTGCCTGGCGGATGCGCTCGGGCCATGCGATCGATCTGCCCGGCGCGCGCCACGAACTCCTGCAGGAGGCCGACGAGCATCGCGAACTCTTCCTCGCCGCCTTCGAGGCCTTCGTCGGCTCGCTGATGCCCGAGCCCGCGGAGGTACTCGGCCCACCGCCGGAGGCGCTTGCGGAAGCACTGGAGGCGGCTGTGCCGGCCCGGCAGAGCGAGCCCTCCGAAGCGCCGATGGCCACCTCGATCAGCCGTTGAACACCCGTAACGCACGCTCGTGCAGCTCGGGAGTTGCGGCGGCGAGAACGCTGCCGCCCTCTTCCGCGCGCCCACCGTCCCAGGTCGTGATCACGCCGCCGGCTTTCTCAATCATCGGGATCAGGGCCACGATGTCGTAGGGCTGCAGTCCGGTCTCGACGCACAAATCGACCTGCCCGGCGGCCAGCAGGGCAAAGGCGTAGCAGTCCGCGCCGTAGCGCGTCAGACGGACGGCGGAAGAGAGTGCCGAAAAGCGGTCGGCCAGATCGCCGCCCATGAGTTCCGGCGCGGTGGTGAAGAGGATGGCCTCGTCGAGATCTTGCGTGTCGCGCGTCGTCATCGGGCGCCGCCCGCCCGGCCCGTCGCAATAGGCCCCGCTCGCATCGGCCCAGAATCGCTCGCCGATATAGGGCTGGCTCATGATGCCGGCGCGCGCATGCCCATCGACCGTGAAGCCGATCAGCGTGCCCCACAGCGGGATCCCGCTGATGAAGGAGCGCGTGCCGTCGATCGGGTCGATCACCCAACGCAGCCGCCCCTCGCCCCGCGCGCCGTATTCCTCGCCGAGAATCGCGTGGTCGGGATAGCGTGCCTGGATGCGCTCGATGACCGCGCGCTCGGCGGCGCGGTCCGCCTCCGTCACAGGATCGAACGCGCCTTTGATCTTGTTGTCGACATCGGTCCCGGTGCGAAAGCGCGGCAGCGTCTGCGCCGCTGCAGCATCGCAAAGGGCGAACAGGAACTCGGCATCGGGCTCTTCGGTCATCTTCGTCCTTTAGATCGGCTTGCGGATTATTCGGCGGCCGCGGGACGACCCATCTCCGCCTCGATCTCGGCTCCGAAGAGAGCCACGAAATCGCGCAGGCTCGCCTGCACCATATCGAAGCCGCGATGCGGCACGAGGCGCTCTTCGTCGGCGTAGAGACCGCGGTTGAGCTCGATCTGGATGGCATGGACGCCGCGATGCGGGCGCCCGTAGCGCTCTGTGATGAAGCCGCCGGCGTAGGGCTTGTTGCGTACGACGTTCCAACCGAGGACCGAAAGGCGCGCCGCCGCCATCGCCACGAAGCGCCCCGCCGCGCTGGTGCCGAAACGGTCGCCGACGATCACGTCAGGGCGCCGCCCGCCGGGCACGGCGCGCACGGTGGAGGGCATCGAGTGGCAGTCGATCAGAAGTGCGAAGCCGAAGGCGGCCTGCGTGCGCTCCACAAGCGCGGAGAGCGTGCGATGGAACGGGTGATAGATCGTCTCGATCCGGCTGAGCGCTTCCGTCCTGTCGAGCGGCGCGGCGTAGATCTCCTGCTTCTCCGCCACAATGCGCGGGATGGTCCCGAGCCCGCCCGCTACGCGCACGGAGGCGCTGTTCGCATAAGGCGGCAGCGGGCCATCGAACATCTGCGGGTCGAGTTCGTAGGGCTCGCGGTTGACGTCGAGATAGGCGCGTGGGAACCGGGCCACGATCATCGGCGCGCCGAGCGCAGGCACGAATTCGAACAGGCGGTCGACGAAGAGATCCTCGGAACGGCGGACGGATGCATCGTCGAGGCAGGTTTGCGACAGGAAGCTCGCGGGATAGGCGCGTCCGCTGTGCGGCGAACAGAAGACCAGCGGGCTCGTCTGGCGCATCGGCTCCAGCACCTCGAAGGCGGGGCAAGGACCTGCCGCCGTCACGATCGTCGGTGGAGTGGTTCCCAACTCTCTGCCCATGCCCATTGTCACGATACTGGACTTAAAACGGGCGGAGCGTGGATGGAAGCGTGCCGTAGCGTCAAGTCACGTCAAAGCGCGGTGCGGGCGCCGATATGCCGCGCTTTTGATCGCGAGGGAACCAGCAGACCGAAAGGGGAACATTCTCTTCGATCGGCTTACATCTATCTGTTAAGAGCGCATCAGCGACTATAAAATGAACGGATGCGGGCGAGCGGCCCGCTTCAGCGCGAGAGTGGATGGCGATGTCCAAGATCCTTTTGGCCGAAGACGACAACGATATGCGCCGTTTCCTGGCCAAGGCGCTGGAAAAGGCCGGATACGAGGTCATTTCGTACGATAACGGCTCAAGCGCCTACGAGCGGCTGCGCGAGGAACCCTTCTCGCTCCTTCTCACCGACATCGTGATGCCGGAGATGGACGGCATCGAACTGGCTCGCAGGGCCACCGAGCTCGACCCGGATCTGAAGGTGATGTTCATCACCGGTTTTGCAGCCGTGGCCCTGAACCCCGATTCGAAGGCACCGAAGGACGCCAAGATCCTGTCGAAGCCCTTCCACCTGCGCGAGCTCGTCGACGAGGTCGGCAAGATGCTCCAGGACGCGGCCTGAGGGCGGTTTTTACGGCCCGGCGATCGATCGCTTCGATTGACGCCCGAGCCGCTTGACCGGCAGCGACTCGTGTGGTCTATGCCGCTCGTCGAATGGGCGTGTAGCTCAGCGGGAGAGCACTACGTTGACATCGTAGGGGTCACAGGTTCAATCCCTGTCACGCCCACCATTCGATCTTCTGATATGATTGGCAGACCCGCTTCGGCGGGTTTTCGGTTTCCAGGAACCGACACGCTGCTGAAGCGCTCGGCTTTCGGCGTCGGCGTTCAAACGCCGAGGTCGGGGACGCAGGCGTCGATAGCCTCCCTTCCCGGCGACAGTCCCTCGCCAACTCTCCAGCCCTAGGCTCGGGTCGCGGCGTGGGTCGAGGGCTTCGTGACGCGGAACGAAAGCCGGATTGCCGGCCTTGCGAGATCAGGCTGCGGAAAAGCGCAGCGATGTCCCCCATGGGTCTTGGGCGACGAAGCCCCGTTCGCTCGCCGCCGCGCCCAGCCGTGGCGCGATCGAGGCCAGCAGCTCGGGCGTCGCGACGAGGCCGACTTCTGCTAGGCCCGTGCGCCCCGCCGTCCGCGGTCCCGCCCCACGGCTGTTCCAGACATTGGTGCCGATGTGATGATGGTAGCGGCCCGCGCCGAGGAACGTGGCGCCCGGGTAGTGCGTGGTCACCTCGAAGCCGACGAGCCCGGCGTAGAAGCGCTCGGCCGCGTCGAGATCGCCGACCTGTAGATGCACATGGCCGACGATGGTGCCATCCGGCAGGCCGGCGAAGGGCCGCCCGGTCTCCTCCCGAGCAAGGCCCGGCAGGTCGAGACGGCGCGTCGCCATCTCGACGAAACCCTTCTCGTCCCAACCCCAGCTTTCGCTCGGTCGATCCCAGTAGATCTCGATGCCGTTGCCTTCCGGGTCGTCGAGATAGAGCGCCTCGCTGACGAGATGGTCGGAAGCGCCCTGGATGCGCACCCCGGTATCGGCCGCATGGCGCACCCAGTCCGCAAGGTCGCTGCGGCGCGGTAGCAGGAAGGCCGTATGGAAAAGGCCGGCCTCCCTGCGATCGGCGAGCACCGCCGCCGGATCGTGACGAAGATCGAGGAGGACGCGCTCTCCCGCGCCGAGTTGATGGCGATCGGCCGACAGCTCGATCGGACGCAGCCCGGCCACCTCTTGATAGAAGCGGCTGACACGATCGAGATCGCGGACCGTCAAGGCGACGGCCCCGATGCGCAGGGGTGCGCCCGCTGAGGTGATGTTGGAAGGGGACGTCCCGGCGCGCGCGCCGGCGAGGCCTGCGGCCTGGGTGGCGATCGTGGTCATGAAGGTACGCCTCGTCTGCAGTAGAAAAACCGAAAGGATCAGGCGCGACCGGTCGAGGTCGGACGCAGGGCCATCACACCGTCTCCGAGAAGGGCGATGCTGACAAGACCGGCGATCCAGACCGCCAGGAATTCCCAGCCGCCGTTCGGGTTGTTGAAGAAGAAGCCCGCCGCGCCGTGGACCGTGACGATGGCGCCGACGAGGATCGGGATGAGAGCAACGGCCACGATACGCGCGTAGATGCCGAGGATCAGCGCCAGACCGCCGAGGACCTCGGTCGCGATGACCAGGTAGGCGAGCGGGCCCGGCAGGCCGAGGCTGGCGAAGAACTGCGCCGTACCGGCCGGCGTGAAGACGAAGATCTTCAGACCGGCGTGCGCGAGGAAGAGGATACCGAGAACAACGCGAAGCAGTGTGACGGCGTAGGGGGCGGTGCGAAGGTCGAGCATGTTCATGGTCCGGTCACGTTGACAGAACCCTCATCTGGTCTCTTTCCCGGGCTTTGATAATACCGATTTTAAGATTAGTATTTCACACTTCTGGTTGGAGATGGAAATGCTGGATCGGTTGACCGGATTGCAGGTTTTCGCGCGCGCCGCCGCGCTCGGCAGTCTGTCGGCGGCGGCGCGTGCGATGGGCATGTCGCAGACCATGGCGACCAAACATGTGAACGCGCTGGAAGAACGCCTCGGCGTGCACCTTCTGCACCGCACGACGCGCCGCACGAGCCTGACGGAAGCAGGCCGGCGCTATCTCGACAGTGCCGAGCGCATCCTCGCCGACCTCGCCGAAGCGGACGCGATGGCTGCCGCCGAGCAGTTGGAGGTCAACGGCATTCTGCGGATCAACGCGCCGGTCTCCTTCGGCGCGCGTGTGCTGTCACCGCTGTTGCCGGCCTTCGCCGCACGCCATCCGGGCCTGCGGGTGGAACTCGGCGTGAACGATCGCCTCGTCGATCTCGTCGAGGAAGGCTGGGATGTCGCCATTCGCATCGGCCCGCTGCGCGACGAGGCGCTGGTGGCCCGCAGGCTGGCGCCGTGTCGCCTCGCGCTCGCGGCAGCTCCCGCCTACCTGGAAACGCACGGGACACCGCGCACGGTCGAAGAGCTATCCTCCCACAACTGCCTCGCCTACACGCTCTCGCGCACTCTCGGCCCCGATCACTGGCGCTTCGGCAAGACGGGCGCGGTGCGCGTGGCGATTTCGGGAAACCTCCAGGCGAGCAATGGCGACACGCTCGTCGCGGCCGCGCTCGGCGGCCAGGGCATCGTCTACGAGCCGACCTTCATCCTCGGTGACGATCTGCGTTCCGGCGCGCTCGTCGCGATCGAGCTCGACCACCCGCCGATCGAGCTCGACGGCGTCTTCGCCATCTATCCGGGCCATCGCAGGCCGCCGGCGAAGGTTCGGGCCTTCGTCGACCACCTCGTCGAGCGCCTGAGGCCCGCGCCCCCGTGGGACCGGGGCCTCAGGGTAGCGAACTGAACCCTAACCCCGCGCCAGCGCCTCAACCACCGCGGCGCCGCAGCCTTTGGTGTCGGTGGTTCCGCCGAGATCGCCCGTGCGCCGCGCCGGGTCCCCCAGAACCTCCTCGATCGAGGCAAGGATCGCGTCGGAAGCCTCTCGGTGGCCGAGATGCTCCAGCATCATCGCCCCCGCCCAGATCTGGCCGATCGGGTTGGCGATGCCCTTGCCGGCGATGTCCGGCGCCGAACCGTGCACCGGCTCGAAGAGCGAGGGAAAGCGACGCTCCGGATTGATGTTGCCCGATGGCGCGATACCGATCGTGCCCGTGCAGGCGGGACCGAGATCGGACAGGATGTCGCCGAACAGGTTCGAGCCCACCACCACGTCGAACCGGTCCGGGTTCAGCACGAAATGAGCGCACAGGATATCGATGTGGTACTTGTCCCAGCGCACGTCCGGATACTCTCGCCCCATCGTCTCGACCCGCTCGTCCCAGTAGGGCATGGAGATCGAGATGCCGTTCGACTTCGTCGCCGAGGTGAGGTGCTTTGCCTCGCGGCGCTGCGCCACCTCGAAGGCGTAGCGCAGGATCCGGTCGACGCCGGTCCGCGTCATCACCGTCTCCTGCAGCACGAACTCGCGCTCGGTGCCGGGGAACATCTTGCCGCCGATCGAGGAATATTCGCCCTCCGTGTTCTCGCGAACGACGAGGAAGTCGATGTCGCCCGGCTCGCGGCCCGCGAGCGGCGAGCGCACGCCCGGCATCAGCCGCACCGGGCGAAGGTTCACGTACTGGTCGAACTCGCGGCGGAACTGGATCAGCGATTCCCACAGAGAAACGTGGTCCGGCACCACCTCCGGCCAGCCGACCGCGCCGAAGAAGATCGCGTCGTGTCCGCCGACCTGGGCCTTCCAGTCCTCGGGCATCATCCGCCCGTGCTCGAGATAGTAGTCGGCCGAGGCGAAGTCGAAATGGTCGAAGCCGATCGAGAGGTCGAAGCGCTCGGCCGCCGCCTGAAGGACGCGCACGCCCTCCGGCATCACCTCCTTGCCGATCCCGTCACCCGCAATCACCGCGATCTTCAGTTCGTTCTGCATCGTCGCTCCCGTCGTCTGCATCTGAGGATGCCGATCGACAAACGCGCCGCAGACGAAATGTCAACGCCTCATGGCGCGCGGGCACCTATTGCCGGGACGTCACCGCCGTCTCGATCGAGCGCGACATGATCTGAAGGCCGAGGTCGATCTCGTCCTCCGAGACGGTCAGCGGCGGTGCGATGCGAAAGACGCCCCCCATGCCCGGCAGCTTGACGATGTTCATCGACAGCCCCTGTCGCATCGCCTCCTCCATTACCTTCGCGCCAAGCTCGAAGCCGGGCGCCTTGGATTCTCGGTCAGAGACGACCTCCAGCCCGAGGAGCAGGCCGCGCCCGCGCACGTCTCCAACGCATTCGAAGCGCTGCTTGAGATCTTCAAGGCCCTCGCGCAGCCGTCTGCCGCGAGACGCCGCCTGCGCCACCAGTCCGTCGCGCTCCACGACGTCGAGGACGGTGACGCCGACGGCGGCGGTCAGCGGATCGGAGGTGTGCGTGGTGTAGAAGAGGAAGCCGCGCTCGAAAGCCTTCTCCTCGATCTCGCGCGTCGTCATCACGGCGGCCAGCGGCAGGCCCGCGCCGAGCGTCTTGGAAAGGGTGAGGATGTCCGGGGTCACGCCGTCGCGCTGGAAGGCGAACATATCACCCGTGCGCCCGACGCCGGTCTGCGCCTCGTCAAGGATCAGGAGCATTCCGCGCTCCTCGCATTTGCGCTTGAGGGCCGCGAGATAGCCTAGCGGCAATTCTAGGATTCCGCCGCTGGAAAGGATCGGCTCGGCGATGAAGGCCGCGAGGCTGCCGGTCGACTGGCGGTCGACCAGTTCGAAGGCGTCGTCCAGCTCGCGCTGCCAGTCGTTCGTTCCGTCCGGATTGGTGAAGCGCGGGCGGTAACTGTTGGGCGCCGGGATCACCAGCGAGCCGGCGGCCGAAGGGCCGTATCCGCGCCGCCCCGCGCTGTAGGTGGCCGAGGCCGCGGCCCCCGTCATACCGTGCCAGCTCTGCGCGAAGGCCACGATCTCGTGGCCGCCCGTCACGAGCTTGGCCATGCGGATCGCCGCCTCGTTCGATTCCGCGCCCGTCGTAAGGAGTTGCACGCGGTCCAGTCCGGGCGCGAGCGCCGCAAGCCGCGCGGCGAGATCGACCACCGGCCGCGAGAGCATGCCGCTGAACAGATGCGCCACCGCGCCCATCTGCCGGTTGACGGTTTTCACGATATCGGGGTGCGTGTGGCCGAGAACGGCGCTCATCTGCCCGGATGTGAAGTCGAGGATTGCCCGGCCGTCCGCGTCGTGCACGAAGCTGCCCTCGGCACGCTCGATGATCACGCTCTCGAAGCTCGGACCGTAGCGGGTCAGGTGATCGCGGGCCGAAGACCAGAAAGCGGCATCATCGTTCATCGACACGGGCAAATCGCTCCTTGCGGGACGGGAATAGCTATCGCTAACCCGCCCTTGCCGCTTTCAGCAAATTGATATTGCTTCAACCGGATATCGGCTGGATTGATATCGATGGACCTTCTGGATCTTGCGCTCCTGCGCAACTTCGCGATCGTGGCCCGCACGGGCTCGATCAGTCTCGCCGCTCTGCAGATCGGGCGCACGCAGTCGGCGCTTTCCATGCAGATGAAACGGCTCGAGGACTCGCTCGGTCAGAGCCTCCTCCACCGAACGGGCTCGGGCGTCCGCCCGACCGTTTCGGGTGAGCGGCTTCTCGCCCATGCCGAAAGCCTTCTTGCCCGTCACGACGAGATGCTGGCCGATCTTCGCGGGCCGGCCCTGCGCGGCACGATCGGCCTCGGCTGCCCGGAAGACTATTCGATCGCCTACCTTCCGGCGCTCTTGAGGAGCTTCTGCTCGGTTCATCCCGATGTCGAGCTGCAGATGACCTGCGCGCCCACCGTCGAATTGCGGCCGCTTCTCCAGCGCCGTCAGATCGACGTCGCGCTCATCTCCCTCGCCGACCCTCACGACGCAGAGGTCATCCGCCGCGAACGCTTCGACTGGGTCGCCAGCCAGGCACGCCCCGCGCTCCTTGATCTTCCCGTACTGCCGCTGGCGCTCTCCGCACCGACCACGCTCGATCATCGCGCGGCGCGTGACGCGATGGAGTCAGCCGGGCGGCGCCATCGTGTTGCCTTCGCCAGCGACAGCCTCGCCGGGCTCGTCGCGATCGCGCGGGCGGGCCAAGCGATCAGCGTCCTGACCCGCGCCGCTGTGCCACCGGATCTGAAGGTGGTCTCGGACGAACTGCCGACGCTGCCGGAGATCGGCATCGCGCTGGAGTTCGCCGAACGTCGTCCCTCGGCCGCCGTCCGCGCGCTGGGCGCGCATGTCAGGGAACTGCTGCCGTCACTCTCCGCGCGCATTGCCGCGCGTTTCCCGTGAGAGACGATTCTCTCCACGCGAAACGATTTTATCCGGCGGGAGACGGAACGATCGCGGTCGCCTCGCGTATCGCTTGGGTTGTTTTATGAAATGCCGAAGGAGGCCGCGATGCGTTCAGGTGGTTTTGATGTTCCCGTTACGGTGCTCGTCGGTCTGGGCGTTCCGGTCGAGGTGACGTCGGCGCGCGAGGCCTTTGAGCTGATGAATGATTGGCCGCGCACACGCCGTCGCATCGGCCACACGGCTCGCATGTCCGTATGCCGCGTCGTGATGAACGGGGGCGGCTATGCCGAGCAGGCGCGCTCGGCGTTCCTTGGTTTTGCGGAGGACAACGGGATTCTCGTGCCGGCGCTCTCCGAACTCGTGGCCGCCGAGGCCGCCACGGATCCCGCGCATAAGTTCGCTGCGTAATACGCCTGAGCGTCTGTTCGGGCGGTCCGAGGCGACTCTAATCTGACCTTGATGAAACGGGCCGGAAGCCGAAGGCGGTTTTCGGCCCGATGTGCGAATGCGATGACCCGGCGCCGTCAGCCGGCGTCGCTTCCCCGTTCGGTTCCGACCGATACGCCGCCGGCTGCTTCGAGCTTTCGCTTGGCAGCCTTCGGCGGCCGTGCCCGCAGGGATTGGAGACCTTCGAGCGCGAGCGGCCGCAGCCCTGCCCCTCCCTTATCGACATGCGCGAAGATCGCTTCACGCATGCGCGGCGTCCAGAAGGCCGCGACGTGATCGGCTATGCCCAGCATGCCCGGCTCGTGCGCCTGGCTCTCGAAGAAGCGTGACACCTGATTGACCATCGTGACGAGCTTCCCGGCTTCGCTTTCCGTGTGCGTCTCGACGTCCATGGTCATTCCGCCGGCTCCGCCTGCGCGACCCGGCGCGAGGTCTCGGCGAATCGCCCGTAGCGCTCCTGCCAGTCGGTCGGACCGTTCGAGGGCGAAACCTGCACGGCCGTGACCTTGTATTCCGGGCAGTTCGTCGCCCAGTCCGAATAGTCGGTGGTGACGACGTTGGCCTGCGTCAGAGGGTGGTGGAACGTCGTGTAGACGACGCCAGGCGCCACGCGGTCGGTGAGCGTCGCGCGCAATGTCGTGTCGCCTGCGCGGCTTGCGATCTTCACCCAGTCGCCCGTCTTGATGCCGCGCTCCTCCGCGTCGTGTGGGTGGATTTCGAGGAGGTCCTCCTCGTGCCACATCGTGTTCTCGGTACGCCGCGTCTGCGCGCCGACATTATACTGCGACAGGATGCGCCCGGTCGTGAGCAGCAGAGGAAAGCGCGGCCCGACCTTCTCGTCGGTCGCGACGTATTCGGTGACGACGAAGAGACCCTTGCCGCGCACGAAGCCGTCGGCGTGCATCATCGGCGTGCCCTGCGGAGCCTTATCGTTGACCGGCCACTGCAGCGACTCGCGCTCCAGCCGCTCGTAAGAGACGCCCTTGAAGGTCGGCGTCAGCGCCGCGATCTCGTCCATGATCTCGGACGGATGGGCATAGTCCATCCGGTAGCCGAGGGCGTTGGCCAGCATCTGGGTGATCTCCCAGTCCGCATAACCGTTCTTCGGCGACATCACCTTGCGCACCCGCTGGATGCGGCGCTCAGCATTGGTGAAGGTCCCGTCCTTCTCAAGGAAGGTCGAACCCGGCAGGAAGACGTGCGCGTGGACGGCCGTCTCGTTCAGGAAGAGGTCCTGCACGACGACGCATTCCATCGCCGCGAGGCCAGCGGTAACGTGCCGTGTGTTGGGGTCGGACTGCAGGATGTCCTCTCCCTGGATGTAGATGCCCTTGAAGTCGCCGGCGACGGCCGCGTCCAGCATGTTCGGGATGCGCATGCCCGGCTCGTCGTCGAGCGAGACGCCCCACATGCCCTCGAAGAGCGCCCGTGCGGTATCGTCCGAGACGTGTCGATAGCCGGAAAGCTCGTGCGGGAACGAGCCCATGTCGCATGCGCCCTGAACGTTGTTCTGCCCGCGCAGTGGGTTCACACCTGCGCCCGCCTTGCCGATATTGCCGGTCGCCATGGCGAGATTGGCGATGGCCATGACGGTGGTCGAGCCCTGGCTGTGTTCGGTGACGCCGAGGCCGTAGTAGATCGCGGCATTGCCGCCGGTGGCGTAGAGGCGCGCGGCGGCGCGAAGCTCGCCGGCCGGAACGCCGGTGCGCTCCTCGATTGCCTCCGGCGAGCGCTCAGGCTCGGAGACGAAGCGCGCCCATTCGCCGAAGGCCTCCAGATCGCAGCGCTCGCGCACATAGGTCTCGTCGACGAGCCCTTCGGTAACGATGACATGGGCGATCGCGGTGAGCACGGCGACGTTGGTGCCCGGCCGCAGCGGCAGATGGTGCGAGGCCTTCACGTGCGGCGTCTTCACGAGGTCGATCCGGCGCGGATCGATGACGATCAGCTTGGCGCCCTGCCGCAGCCGCTTCTTCATGCGGCTGGCGAAGACCGGATGGCCGTCGGTCGGGTTAGCGCCGATGACAAGGATAACGTCGGCATGCTCGACCGAATCGAAATCCTGCGTGCCGGCCGAGGTGCCGAGGGTCGTCTTCAGGCCGTAGCCGGTGGGCGAGTGGCAGACGCGGGCGCAGGTGTCGACATTGTTGTTGCCGAAGCCGGCGCGGATCACCTTCTGGACGAGGAAGGTCTCCTCGTTGGTGCAGCGCGACGACGTGATGCCGCCGACGGCGTTGCGGCCATACTTTGCCTGGATGCGGCGGAACTCCGAGGCGGTGTGCGCGATCGCCTCCTCCCAGGAGACCTCGCGCCACGGGTCGGAGGTCGAGGCACGGATCATCGGGTTGAGGATGCGCTCGCGGTGGTTGGCGTAGCCATAGGCGAACCGGCCTTTCACACAGGAATGGCCGTGATTGGCCTTGCCGTCCTTCCACGGCACCATGCGCACCAGTTCGTCGCCGCGCATCTCGGCCTTGAAGGCGCAGCCGACGCCGCAATAGGCGCAGGTCGTCACCAGCGAGTGCTCCGGCACGCCGATCTCGACGACGGACTTCTCCATCAGCGTGGCTGTCGGGCAGGCCTGTACGCAGGCGCCGCAGGAAACGCATTCGGAAGAGAAGAAGTCCTGCCCCTGGCTGGGCGAGACGCGGCTGTCGAAGCCCCTTCCCGCTATGGTCAGCGCGAAGGTGCCCTGAACCTCCTCGCAAGCGCGGACGCAGCGCGAGCAGACGATGCATTTGGAGGGGTCGTACTGGAAATACGGGTTGGAGAGATCCTTCTCCATGAACAGCGGGTTCGGCGCGCCATGCTCATGCGCATGGACGTGGTTCTCGCCGTGCTGGCCATAGCGCACCTCGCGCAGGCCTACCTCACCAGCCGTGTCCTGCAATTCGCAGTCGCCGTTGGCCGAGCAGGTCAGGCAGTCGAGCGGGTGGTCGGAGATGTAGAGCTCCATGACGCCGCGCCGCAGCTTCTTCAGCCGGTCGGTCTGCGTCTTCACCACCATGCCTTCGGTGGCGAGCGTCGTGCAGGAGGCGGGCGTGCCGCGCATCCCCTCGACCTCGACGAGGCACATGCGGCAGGAGCCGAAGGGTTCGACGGAGTCGGTCGCGCAGAGCTTGGGGACCTTGGTTCCCATCTCGGCGGCGGCGCGCATCAGCGAAGTGCCCGCCGGCACCGTTACGCTCTGGCCGTCGATGGTCAGCGTCACATCCAGCTCGGCGTGCCGCGCCGGAGTGCCGAAATCGGTCTCGTGAACGAGGGACATCCTGAACGTCCTCCTACTCGGCGGCCTGGAGACCGGCGGGAAGCCGGCCGGCCGAAAGGTCGAAATCTTCGGGGAAGTGCGTCATGGCGCTCATGACCGGATAGGGCGTGAAGCCACCGAGCGCGCAAAGCGAGCCGAACTTCATCGTGTCGCAGAGGTCGGCGAGAAGGGTCAGTTCCGCCTTTGCCGCGCGGCCCTCTTCGCGGGCGGCGAGAATGCGGTCCACGGTTTCGACGCCGCGCACCGCGCCGATGCGGCACGGGGTGCACTTGCCGCAGCTTTCGACCGAGCAGAACTCCATCGCGAAGCGGGCCATGTGCGCCATGTCGACCGTGTCGTCGAACACGGTAATGCCGCCGTGGCCAATCAGGCCGTCGCGCTTGGTGAATTCCTCGTAGTCGAAGGGCGTGTCGAACAAATGCGGCGGGAAATATGCGCCGAGCGGCCCGCCCACCTGTACCGCGCGCACCGGCCGGCCGGATGCCGTGCCGCCGCCGATCTCGTTGACGAGTTCGCCGAGCGTGATGCCGAAGGGCACCTCGTAGAGGCCGCCGAACCGGACATTGCCGGCGAGCTGCACGGGCATCGTCCCGCGCGAGCGCCCGAGGCCGAGGCGTTCGTAGGCCTCCGGGCCTTCCGAGAAGATCGCCGGCACGGCGGCCAGCGAAAGAACGTTGTTGACGGCGGTCGGCCGGCCGAAGAGACCATGGATCGCCGGAAGCGGCGGCTTGGCGCGCACGATGCCGCGCTTGCCCTCCAGCGAATTGAGGAGCGAAGTCTCTTCGCCGCAGACATAGGCACCGGCTCCGACACGCACTTCCATATCGAAGGCGAGGCCCGAACCGCCGATGTCGGTGCCCAGCCAGCCGGCGAGGCGCGCGCCTTCGACGGCGCGCTCCATCGCGGCCACGGCATGCGGATATTCCGAGCGGATATAGACGTAGCCGAAGGTCGCTCCGACGCTGATGCCGGCGATCGCCATACCCTCGACGAGGCGGAACGGGTCGCCTTCCATCAGCATCCGGTCGGCGAAGGTGCCCGAGTCGCCCTCGTCGGCATTGCAGACGATATATTTGCGGTCGGCTTCGGCGCGGCGCACCGTGTCCCACTTGATGCCGGTCGGGAAACCCGCGCCGCCACGGCCGCGGAGACCGGACGCGGAAACCGTCTTGACGCGGTCCTCCTGCGACTGGGCCAATGCCGCCTTCAGGCCGAGCCAGCCGCCATGAGCGGCGTAGTCGCTTTCGGAGCGTGGATCGACCACGCCGCAGAAGGCGAAGGTAGATCGCGTCTGGTTCTTCAGGAACGGATGCTCCTCGGGACGACCGATGCGCAGCGCGTGATCGCCCCCCTCGAAGAAGCCGGCCTCGACCAGCCCGTCGACATCTCGCGGTGCGACCGGCCCGTAGCCGATGCGCCCCTTGCTCGTCTCGACTTCGAGAAGCGGCTCCAGGAAATGCGCCCCGCGCGAGCCGTTGCGCACGATCTCGACAGAAAGGCCGCGCTCGCGCGCCGACGCGGCGAGTCTATCGGCGATCTCATCCGCGCCGACGCTGACGGCGGCGGCATCGCCGGGAACGAAGATCCGCAGGCTCATCGCACCGCCTCCGAAAGGACAGCATCCAACCGCTCGGGTGTCAGGCGGCCATGGATGCGCCCGTCCACCATCGCTGCAGGCGCCATGGAGCAAAGGCCGAGGCAATAGACGGGCTCGAGCGTCACCGCGCCCTCTCCATCGGTCGT
Organism: Aureimonas mangrovi; assembly: GCF_014058705.1. Classification (NCBI taxonomy): domain Bacteria; kingdom Pseudomonadati; phylum Pseudomonadota; class Alphaproteobacteria; order Hyphomicrobiales; family Aurantimonadaceae; genus Aureimonas; species Aureimonas mangrovi. The sequence goes on along the minus strand of NZ_CP059692.1, from coordinate 1,231,345 downwards.
TCCCATCGGCGTGCCCAACCGCTCCTCGGCCCGCCCCACCAGCGAACGCCCGCCTGCCGCCTGGCAAGCCTCGGCCGCACAGAGCTTGACGACAGTGCGCCCGGCGGGAGCGCGGCGGAAGTCGTGGTAGAACGTCAGCACGCCGTGAACCTCGGCGCGTGACAGGTTCAGCGCCTCGGCGATCGGCGGCACCATCGCATCGTCGATCCAGCCGAACTCGGCCATCGCGTCGTGCAGGATCGGCAGGAGCGCGCCTTCGCGGCTGCCGTGATCGGCGATGATGCGCGCGAGCTGCGTCTCGTCGAATGGTGTGGACCTTGCCGGACGGTCGAGCATCGGGGTCTCCCTGCGGTAGAGCGAGGCGGCGGCGCGACCCTCGGCGCCGCCGTCAGACTGGAATTATTCTAGAACAGCGCGGCAGCCTTGAGGAGCGTGATGTAGACGCCCCACAGGAGAGGTATGCCGACCGCGGCCCAGGCGAGCGCCGCCTTGGCGTCGAAGCCGCCCTTGCCGATGCCGTAGTCCCCGCCAGCGACCGCGGCCGTCGCAGCGGGAGCTCCCGCCGGCACCGCGCCCTTAGGGTCCTGGCGCATCTGCCACTTCTCGGCCACCGGACGCACGAGGAGGTTGGCGACGAAGCCGACCGCCAGAAGCGCTGCGACCGTGAAGAAGATCGGCTGGTACACCTGATCCCGCGCGACGCCCGCAGCGATCTGGTTGTCACGGATCGTGCCGGTGATGAGACCGCCGAAGATGCCGGCGAGCGACCACGCCGTCAGCAGGCGACCATGAATGGCGCCGACGAACTGCGTACCGAAGACATCGGCGAGATAGGCCGGCACGGTCGCGAAGCCGCCGCCGTACATCGAGGCGATGACGCAGAGCGAGGCGACGAAGACGAAGGTCCAGCCGGTCGCGGAGGTGAACGGGATAAGGGCGGCGTAGAGGAGCACGCCGAGCGCGAGGATCGTCGCATACATCATCTTGCGGCCGATCCGGTCCGACAGCGAAGCCCAGAAGAACCGCCCGCCGATGTTGAACAGCGACAGAAGCCCGACGAAGCCCGCGCCCACGGCCGCCGCAGCGGCGCGCTGGGTTGCGTCGAAATCGAGGAAGCCGACGCCCTCCGCACCAATCAGCCGGCCGGCGAAGATTTCCTGCAGCATGGGCGAGGCGACGCCGATGATGCCGATCGAGGCCGAGACGTTGGTCAGGAGAACGATCCAGATCAGCCAGAACTGCGGCGTCTTGTGCGCATCCTTCAGATGGACGTTGGCTGTCGTGATCATGGTGTTCTTGGCAGCGGGCGGCGTCCACCCCTTCGGCGCCCAGCCTGTCGGCGGTACGCGGTAGCCGAGCGCGCCAGCCATCATGAAAACGAAGTAGCCGGCCGCGAGGACAAGGAAGGTTTGCCAGACGCCGACGCCCTCCAGCGTCGCGAAGTACCGCATCAGGATGTCGGCCAGCGGCGAGCCGATCATCGCGCCGCCGCCGAACCCCATGATCGCCATGCCCGTGGCCATGCCGCGGCGGTCCGGAAACCACTTGATGAGGGTGGACACGGGGGAGATGTACCCGAGACCGAGGCCGATGCCGCCGATGACGCCCGAGCCGAGCCACATCAGCCAGAGCTGGTGGGTCATGATGCCGACGGCGGCGATCACCATGCCGCCGCACCAGCAGAAGGCCGAGACGACGCCGGCCTTGCGCGGCCCCGCGCGCTCAAGCCAGCCGCCCCAGACCGCCGCCGCAACGCCGAGAACGACGAAGAACAGCGTGTACATCCAGAGGAGGTCGGAAACCCGCCAGTCGCAGGTGGTGGTGAAGAGCGCGCCGAAGAGTGTCATGCCTTCGCAGGCGACGGGCTGCGAGACGCCGATCGCGCGCGACAGGGGAAGCCAGAACACCGAGAAGCCGTAGGCCATGCCGATGCACAGATGGATCGCCAACGCACAGGGCGGAATGAGCCAGCGGTTGAAGCCCGGCGTCGCGATGGTGCGTTCACGATCCAGAAAGCTTCCCGCGGATGGACGCGCGGTGTCGATCGCAGAAGTCATGGGGCCTCCCAGCCGCTTCACGGCACGCCTTCGCGCCCGTCTCCTCACGCCCTAAGGTTCGCTGCGAATTTAGAACGGGTCAAATGTGACAATGCGATCAGTGATAGGCATCACCTATCAGAATGGGGGTCGTCAGTCCCTTTCACGGAAGGAATTCATGGTCTGGCGGAAGGCCGGGCTGCGCACGCAGGTCAGGATCGCCCGGCTCTTCAGGGACATCGGATAGCGGTCGGGCACCACGAGACCGACGGCTTGCGGCGGCGCCGGGTCAGCGAAGGGCAGGACCAGAATATCGGGATCGTCCGCCACCGCCCGCGCCTGAACATGCGAGAGGATCGAGGACAGGCCGCCGTGGCGCACCAGTGAGAACAGCGCGGCGTAGGAATTGGCCGAGGCGCGCGGCGCGGCCTCCACGCCCACCCGTCGCATCTGCGCGTCGAGGATGCGGCGGTTCTGCATGTCGCGCGTCAACAGGCACAGGGGGGCGATGGCCGCTTCCGCCCAGGTCACGCTCTCGCGCCCCGCGAAGGGCCCGGCGGCGGGCGTCGCGAAGTGGTAGTGCTCCTCATAGAAGGTTGATGAGATGACGTCCGACAGCGGCTCGTTCTCGAGATAGGTGAGGCCGCCGTCGATATCGCGCGCGCCGAGCTCGCGCTCGATCTGCCGGGAGTTCATTGAAAGGATGATGAGGCGCAGATCCGGGTGCTCGGCCGCCAGCACCGGTGCGATGGCGCCGACGACGGGCATCGCTGCGGGGATGGCGCCGAGCCGCAGACGCCCGCGCAGGCCGACGCCGGGCTGGCCGCCGGCCCGTAGAAGCCCGTCATAGTCGGCCAAGAGCTGGCGGGCCCAGGGCAGCGCCGCCTCGCCCTCCGGTGTCAGCCCGACGAAACGCCGCTCGCGCGCGACGAGGCGGATGCCGAGCGAGGCTTCGAGCGCGCCGATGCCGGCCGAAAGCGTCGGCTGCGAGACACCGCAGGCCTCGGCCGCGCGGCGGAAATGCTTCTCGCGCGCCAGCGTGACGAAATACTCGACGTTCCTGATCTGCATGGCGCCTCCCCGCCAGGCAATCTAGCGCGGGTCGAACGTCATGAGAAAGCTCGCGCCACGCTCGGTCGGTTCGAGCGCGAAGGAGGCGTCGAGTTGCTGGACGAGGCTCATGATCACGCGAATGCCGAAGCTCTGCCGCCGAGCGGCGAGGTCGAAATCCGGCGAGACGCCGACGCCGTAATCGCGCACGCGGATCGTTGCCATCTCGCCATCGCGGAGCAACTGCACCTCGACGACGCCCGCCTCCCCTTCCGCATAGGCATATTTGACGGCGTTGGTGGCCAGTTCATTGACGACGAGGCCGATCGGGATCGCCTTGTCGGCGCTGACGACGATCTTCTCGGCGCGGCAGACGATCTCCAACCGGCCGGCAGCGACGGAGAGCTTGTCGCACAGTTCGCCGAGGAAGGATGAAAGGTCGACCTCGCTGACATTGGCGCCGCGCCACAGATGATCATGGACGCGCGCAATGGTGAGGATGCGCGATTCCGCATCCGTCAGTGCGGCCCTGGCGACCGGGTCCGTGACCGAATTGGCGTTCACGCGCAGGAGGCCGCCGACAACGCCGAGGCTGTTCTTGACGCGGTGGTTCATCTCGCGCGTCAGGAGCGCCTGCGTCTCCAGCGCCTCACGCAGTTGCTGGTTGGTGTGCGCGCGCTCGATCGCAACGCCGAGAACCCGCGCGCAGCCTGACAGGAAGTCCACGTCGGCCGCGTCGAAGTCGCCCGGATCGGGGCTGTCGACCTCCAGGACGCCGAAGGCGTGCTGCGCCTGCCCGCCCCGGTCGATCAGGACGTTGACCGCACGGCGGATCCCGTACTCGCGCAGGAGCGAGGGCGTGCGGAAGCGCGTCTCGCCCTCCAGATGGTTCGACAGGACGGACTCGCCGGTGTGAAAGGCGTATCCGGCCGGCGATTCGAGATCGGCACCGAGCGTTGCCGAGCCGACCTCACCAGGAGCCCAACCCCAGCCGCCGCGCATCACCAGCATGTCGGAGCGCGGGTCGTATTCGAGCGCCTTGCAAAAAGGCGCCTCCAGACCGCGCGCGCACAGTTCGCTCGCCTGCTGCAGGAGGCGTGCGACGTCCTCGGTCTGAAGCGCCATGCGCGCGAAATCGGCCAGAAGCTTCTGCTGCTTGAGCCGGTAGGCGAGTTCATCGCGGCGGGGCGCCGATTCAGCCAGCTCGACCTGCATGGCCCATGCCTTTCATCAAGGAAAGCACAAGGGCGCGCTCTCACTTCCCGAAAACCACGAGAATGCGGCGGACGCAAGGGTTGTGACCGCCTTCCACACGGCGTGTCGCGCAAGGCTCGATATCGCCTCGCGAACATATCGCTTGCGGCACGGCCATGCCGGTCGTATGGCACGTTATGTCTGATCGAACATATCGGGGAACTCATGTCGAAGATCGCCACTACTTTGGCTTGCGCGCTGGCGGCGAGCGTTGCCCTTCCCGCAGCGAGCTTCGCCGAAACGGTGAGCGTCGCGGTTGCGGCCAACTTCACAGACGCCGCGAACGAGATCGCCGCCGCCTTCGCAGCGGGTGGCGAGCACGAAGCGGTGCTGTCTTTCGGGGCGACCGGCCAGTTCTACACGCAGATCACGCAGGGAGCGCCGTTCGAGGTGTTCCTGGCGGCAGACGACGAGCGCCCGACGCTCGCCGTGGAAGAGGGCTACGGTGTCGAGGGCTCCGTCTTCACCTATGCGATCGGTCAACTCGTCCTCTACTCGGCTCAGGATGGTGTCGTGACGGGGCCGGAGACGCTGGAGAGCGCGGACTTCGATCAGATCTCGATCGCCAATCCAGAAACCGCCCCATACGGCGCCGCGGCCGTGGAGGCAATGGAAGCGCTCGGCGTCTACGAAACGCTGCAGCCGAAGATCGTGCAGGGGCAGAACATCGGCCAGGCCTTCCAGTTCGTCGAGACCGGCAACGCCGAACTCGGCTTCGTGGCACTCGGTCAGGTCTCGCAGACCGAGGCCGGCTCGCGCTGGATCGTTCCCCAGGATCTCTACGAGCCGATCAACCAGGACGCGGTCCTCCTGACGACGGGCGAGGACAACCCGGCAGCCATCGCCTTCCTCGAATTCCTCCAGGGCGACGAAGCCGGCGCGATCATCGAGAAGTACGGCTACGCCCTCGATCGCTGACCGCCTATGATGGGGCGGGATCGTTTCCCGCCCTGCCTCCTTCCCCGCCCTTTCGACGGGAGACATGCCCTCCGCCATGACCCCCGAACTCTGGTCGCCCATCCGCCTGACGATCGAGCTTGCGGTCATCTCAACGATCGTCCTCCTCATCGTCGGAACGCCGATCGCGTGGTGGCTCGCACGCTCGCGTTCGCGCTGGCGCGAGGTCGTCGCGACCATCGTCGCCCTGCCCCTGGTGCTCCCGCCGACCGTTCTCGGCTTCTATCTCCTGATCGCGCTCGGCCCCTCCGGCCTCGGCGGCTGGTTCGGGCCATTCGTCGGCCTTCGCACCTTCGCCTTCACTTTCGAAGGCCTCGTCGCCGGCTCGGTGATCTACTCCATGCCCTTTGTCGTCCAGCCGATCCGCAACGCTTTCGAAGCGATGGGCGAGCGTCCGCTGGAGGTCGCGGCAACGCTGCGCGCCTCGCCGTGGGACCGGTTCGTCACGGTGGCCGTGCCGCTTGCGCGGCCGGGATTTCTGACGGGCGCCGTTCTGGGCTTCGCCCATACGGTCGGCGAGTTCGGCGTGATCCTGATGATCGGCGGCAACATCCCAGGCGAGACGAAGGTGCTTTCGGTCGCGATCTACGATTTCGTCGAAACGCTGCGCTGGCGCGAGGCTCACATCCTGTCGCTCGGCATGCTGGTCTTTTCCTTCATCGTCATCCTCACCGTCTCCACGCTGGCGCGGCGCTCGCGCGCCGGAGTCCTCTGATGGCTGATCTGATCGATGTGAAGCTCGCCGGACGGCTCGGCAATTTCGATCTCGACACAGCGTTCCAGGCTCCGATGCGCGGGATCACGGCACTCTTCGGCCCCTCCGGCTGCGGAAAGACGACGATCCTGCGTGCGCTGGCCGGCCTCCAGCGGCTCGAAGGGCACATCCTGGTCGGCGACGAGGACTGGCAGCGCGGACGCAGTTTCCTGCCCACGCACCGACGCGCGGTCGGCTACGTCTTTCAGGAGGCCAGCCTCTTCCCGCATCTCTCCGTGCGCCGGAACCTCACCTACGGCCAGCGCCGCGCGAAGGGCGCGGATCATGCCATCCGCTTCGACGATGTGGTGGAACTTCTCGGTCTGTCGCGGCTCGTGGACCGCGAGCCGGCGCATCTGTCCGGCGGCGAGCGCCAGCGCGTCTCCATCGGACGCGCGCTTCTCTCGCAGCCACGGCTTCTCCTGATGGACGAGCCGCTGGCCGCGCTAGACCGCATGGCCAAGGACGAGATCCTTCCCTATTTCGAGGCGCTGCACGCAGAGCTGCGAATTCCGATCCTTCTCGTCTCGCACGATATCGCGGAGGTGGAGCGCCTGGCAGACCATCTCGTCCTGATGCGCGAGGGGCGGGTCGTCTCGTCCGGCCCCGTCAACGAAGCGCTGACGGCGCGCGGCTCACCGCTGGGCCTCAGGCGCGATCTCGCCTCGATCCTTCCTGGCACGGTCAGCCGGACGGACACGGACGGCATCCTCGTCCTCGACGTTCTGGGACAGGAAATCCTGACGGTCGGCAGCGGCTTTGCGCCCGGAGCGCCGGTTCGTGTGCGCATCGCAGCCGGCGACGTCTCGCTGACGCGCAGCGCCGCCGTGGACACGAGCATTCTCAACAAGGTGCCGGTGCGTGTCACCGGCATCGAGCCGCTCGGCGAGGCCGAGGCGCATGTCTATCTGGCGCTCGGCGAAGGGGCCGGGGCGGACTTCGTGGCCCGTCTGACCCGCCGTTCGCTGAACAGCCTGAAGCTCGCGGAGGGCGAGACGGCAACCGCTCAGATCAAGGCCGTGTCGCTGCTGGCGTCCCGCTGAAAGCTAGCTCGCCGCGGCGAGCGCGTCCGCGTCCAGCGCCTCGCGCGCGGCCGCAACGATCCGGTCCTGATCGGCTTCGGAAAGATATGGGTGCATCGGCAGCGAGATCACCTGATCGGCCACCCCGTCGCTTGCCGGCAGGCCGTTTCCGGCGACCGGGAAGGCCTGATACGCGGTCTGCCGGTGCAGCGGCTTGGGGTAGTAGATCGCCGTGGGCACGCCGGCCTTGCCGAGTGCGGACTGGAAGGCCGGGCGCGCGCCGACGGGCAGCTTGAGCGTGTACTGCGCCCAGGTCGAGACCGCGCCGCCCGCCAGCACCGGAACGTCCGCGACGTCGGCCAGAAGCGCGTTGTAGCGTTCGGCGATGCGTCCGCGTGCGGCGATCTCGTCCTCGAAGATCGCGAGCTTTTCGATCAGCACCGCCGCCTGAATGGTGTCGAGGCGGCCCGTCATGCCGATGCGCACATTGTCGTAGCGGTCCGTACCCGCACCATGCACCCGCAACGAGCGCAGGGTCGCCGCCAGATCGTCGTCCTGCGTCTGGATAGCGCCACCGTCGCCGTAGCAGCCGAGCGGCTTGGCCGGAAAGAAGCTCGTCGTCACCGCATCAGCGAAGACATTGGCGCGCTGCCCATCGAGGGTCGCGCCGAAGCCCTGCGCGGCATCCGAGATGAGCGAAAGGCGGTGCTCGTCGCATAGAGCGCGGACTGCAGCATAGTCCGCCATCTGCCCGAAGAGATCGACCGCGATCACCGCGCGCGGGCGCAGTTCGCCCGTGGCTTTGACCTCGTCGATGGCGGTGCGAAGGCTCGCCGGATCCATATTGAACGTGTCGGCGTGGATGTCGACGAAGACCGGCGTCGCGCCGAGAAAGGCAACCACCTCGGCGGTCGCCGCGAAGGTGAAGGACGGGCAGAAAACGGCATCGCCCGGCCCGATCTCCCACGCCATCAAGACGAGCGTCAGCGCATCCGTGCCGTTGGAGCAGGAGACGGTGTGCTTCGCGCCGGCGAAAGCCGAAAGCTCTTCCTCGAACCGCCCGACCTCGGGCCCCATGATGAAGGCGCCGTGATCGACCACGCGCGCGATCGCGGTGTCGATCTGCGGGCGTATCCGGTCACGCTGGCTGGCGAGGTCGATGAAGGGAAGGTTCGCGCTCAAGATGCTTTCGCTCCGCCGTTGGCTCGCGCCCCCGTGAGGGCGCAGCGTGGTTTGGGCCCGCGCGCGGGCGGGCGCAAGTCACGAATGTCGCGTTTTTGTTTCGTGGCCCGCCGACCGCAAGGCACTATCCGATGTCGAACTTGACGCCCTGTGCCAGCGGCAGGCTGCGGCCGTAATTGATGGCGTTCGTCTGGCGCCGCATGTATCCGCGCCAGGCGTCCGAGCCGCTTTCGCGCCCGCCGCCGGTTTCCTTCTCGCCGCCGAATGCCCCGCCGATCTCGGCGCCCGAGGGCCCCATGTTGACGTTGGCGATGCCGCAGTCCGAGCCCGCTCCGGACAGGTAGCGCTCGACCTCGCGGATGTCGGTGGCGAAGATCGAGGACGAGAGCCCCTGCGGCACGTCGTTCTGCAAGGCGATCGCCTCGTCGAGCTCGGTGTATTTGAGGACGTAGAGAATCGGCGCGAAGGTCTCCTCGCGCACCGGCCCGCTCTGCGACGGCATCTCCACGAGCGCCGGTCGTGCGTAGAACGAGGCGGTGCCGGCCACCTCCACTCGCTCCCCGCCATGCACGGTGCCGCCGGCCTCGCGCGCGGCGCGAAGGCTCGCCTGCATCGCCTCGAAGGCTGCGCCGTCGATCAGCGGGCCGACGAGCGCATCGCTCGAAAGGGGGCTGCCGACCGAGATCGTGCGGTAGACGTTCGCCAGCTTCGGCACCAGCGCGTCGTAGACGCTCTCGTGGACGATCAGGCGCCGCAGCGTCGTGCAGCGCTGGCCGGCCGTGCCCATTGCGGCGAAGGCGACGGCCCGCAGCGTCAGGTCGAGATCGGCCGAGGGTGTGACGATCGAAGCGTTGTTGCCGCCGAGCTCCAGGATCGACTTGCCGAAGCGACGCGCCACGCGCTCCCCGACAGCGCGGCCCATGCGCGTCGAGCCAGTGGCCGAGACGACCGCGACGCGCTTGTCTTCGACGAGCCTTTCACCGATCTCCGCCCCGCCGATCAGGAGCGCGGCGAGGCCCTGCGGCGCGTCCGAGCCGAAGCGCGCAATGGCCCGGGCGAGGATCGCGTCCACGGCGAGCGCGGTCAGAGGCGTCTTCTCCGAGGGCTTCCAGATCACTGGATCGCCGCACACGAGGGCCAGCGCCGCATTCCAGGACCAGACCGCTACGGGAAAGTTGAAAGCCGAGATGATGCCGACGACGCCGGCCGGATGCCACTGCTCCATCATCCGGTGGTCGGGGCGTTCGGACTGGATGGTCAGGCCGTAGAGCTGGCGGGAGAGACCGACCGCGAAATCGCAGATGTCGATCATCTCCTGCACTTCGCCGAGCCCTTCGGACACGACCTTTCCGGCCTCGATGGTAACGAGCCGGCCGAGCGCGTCCTTGTGGGTACGAAGCTCTTCGCCGAGGAGGCGCACGAGTTCGCCGCGGCGCGGCGCAGGCACCGCACGCCATGACGCGAAGGCCTTTGCGGCCTCGCCGATGGCGCGGTCCGCCTCCTCGGGCGTCGTCGGACGAAGGGCGGCGATCTCCGCTCCGTCGATCGGCGAGCGGACCTGGAGTGCCCCGCCGGAGAGGCGATCGGCCGAAACCCCGAGTGAAGCAAGGAGCATGTGGGTCTCTTTGCGGATGTCCTCGTTCGCTGCGCTCATGGCATGGTCCTCGGCGATCAGGTTCGGGCGCCCACGGCATGGGCGAGCTGTGCACCGACTTCGTAGTAGGCTTCGCGGGCCCCGCGCAACCGCACGCGCGACAAAGGCGTAAACGGCAGCGGCATGTCGGCCTCGGCGAGCGAGCCGGTCATGAACTGTGCAGCCAATCGGCCGAATACCGTGCCTGGCGCGATGCCCCGGCCGTTGTATCCACTGAACGAGATCATGTTCGGCGCCGGCCGATGCAGGCGCGGCACCGCATCCGCCGTCATGCCGATCTGCCCGAACCAGCAGCTCTCGAATGCGGTGTCGCGCAAGGACGGAAAGAGCTGCGTCATGGCGCGCCGCGCCCAGGCGGCGTGGATGGCGTGGCCGGTTCCCCGCAGCGCCCCGACGGAGCCGAAGACGAGCCGCCCAGTGGCATCGAGACGAAACGAGGAGAGGATTTCGCGCGTGTCCCATGCGCCTTGCCGGCCCGGAAGAATCTCCGCTACGCGCTCCGGCGGCAGCGGCGCGGTCGCGAAGTTGAAATAGGGAAGCCGCACCAGCTCCTGCCCGACATCGGCGAAAGGCCCGTGCGAATAGGCGTTGGTCGCAACCAGCACGAACCCCGCGCGCAGCCGGCCGCGCGGCGTCTCGATCAGCCAGCGCCCGTTCTCTTCGCTCGCGCGTGTGACGGGCGAGTTCGTGTGGATGGTCGCGCCCGCAAGGATCGCCGCGCGAGCCAGACCCCGCACGTAGGCGAGCGGCTGGATGGTGCCGGCTCTCTCGTCCAGAAGTGCGGCGCCGTATGCCCTCGTGCCGATCGCGGCCGCGGCCTCCGCGGCATCGAGCAGCCGCACGGGCGCGCCGAGCTTTCGCCATTGTGCGGCGCGCGCGGCGAGTTCGCGCTCGCCTCCGGCGCCGACCGCGCAATGCAGCGTGCCGGCCTGTATCGCTTCGCAGGGGATCGAATGCCGCTTCACGAGGTCGAACACGGCCTGCGGCCCCGCGCCGAGAAGTGCGATCAGCCGTTCGCCGTAGGGTGCCGGCAGCGCATCGCGTGCCTCGTCCGGGCGCAGCCACAGGCCTGCATTGACGAGGCCGACATTGCGGCCTGAACCGCCGAAGCCGATTTCGCAGGCGTCCAGGACAACGGGTCGCGCGCCAGCCTCTGCCAGATGCAGTGCTGCGGACAGGCCGGTGTATCCCGCGCCGACGATGACGAAATCGACATCGTCCTCACCCTCCAGGGCCTGCGTCGGTGGGGCGGGCGGCGCGGATTGCTCCCACAGGCCGTGGCTGCGTGGATCGCCCCTCATCGACCATCCCGCCGCATTGCCATCCATCCCCTGCCGCAGCTACATCACGCCCTCACAAAGTGTGACGCGGGATCGCCAGCTCCGCAACGGCCTCCCACCGTCAGCCCGCGGCTTTCTCACGGTTGCGTTTGCGCGTCTCGGCCGCCTTCTTCGCGGAAGCCGAGCGGTCGGCGGCGCTGCGCGAGGCGGCAGCCTTGCCGCCCTTCTCACCGCCCTTGTGCGCGGCGGGGTTGCCTGTCTCTTTGCCGCGCCCCGAGCCACCCGGCTTGTTGCCGCCGCCATCGTCCTTGTTGACGGTCGCCCAGGCGCGGCGCTCCGCCTCCTTTTCGGAAACGCCGCGCTTCTCGTAGGAATCGGCGATCGCGTCGGCCTTGCGCTCCTGCTTGTCCGTGTATTTCGACTTGTCTCCACGCGGCATGTCAGCCTCCCGGATCGGATGATCCGGGAAAACCCGCGGCCGGCTGCGCGGGTTCCTCAGGCCGCCGCTTCGCGCGGCGCCGGCACGTAGTTGAGGACAGGCGCCAGCCAGCGCTCAACTTCCTCCACGGCCATGCCCTTGCGCTCGGCATAGTCTTCGACCTGGTCGCGCTCCACCTTGGCGACGCCGAAATAATAGCTGTCGGGATGCGCGAGATAGAGCCCGGAGACCGAGGAGCCGGGCCACATCGCGTAGCTCTCCGTCAGCGTCACGCCGATCGCGGCCTCCGCGTCCAAGAGCTCGAACAGCGTCACCTTCTCGGTGTGATCGGGCTGCGCAGGATAGCCCGGCGCCGGGCGGATGCCGCCATAGGCCTCGCCGATCAGCTCGGCATTGGTGAACGCCTCGTCCGCCGCATACCCCCAGAGCTCGCGGCGCACATGCTCGTGCATGCGCTCGGCGAAGGCCTCGGCGAAGCGGTCCGCCAGCGCCTTCACCATGATCGAGGCGTAGTCGTCGTTGGCCTTGGCGAAGCGGTTGGAGATCGCCTCCTCCTCAATTCCCGCCGTCACCACGAAGCCGCCGACATATTCGCGCTGGCCGAGCGGGGCGACGAAATCCGACAAGGCGACGTTCGGCCGCCCGTCGCGCTTGGAAAGCTGCTGGCGGAGCGTGAAGAACGTCGCGCGCTCCTCGGTCCGTTCATCGTCGATGAAGAGGCGGATGTCGTCGCCCACCGCGTTGGCCGGCCAGAAGCCGACCACGGCTTTGGGCTGAAACCACTTCTCCTCGATGATCTGCTTCAGCATCGCCTGCGCGTCCGCGAACAGGGCACGCGCGGCCTCGCCCTGTTTCTCGTCCTCGAGGATGTTCGGATAGCGGCCCTTCAACTCCCAGGTCTGGAAGAAGGGCGTCCAGTCGATATAGCGGGCGAGCTCCGCCAGATCCCAGTCCTGGAAGACGCGCGTGCCGAGGAAGGAAGGCGTCGTCGCCTCGTAGGCGGCCCAGTCCACCTTCTGCGCGTTCTCGCGTGCGCGCTCGATCGGCAGTCGGCGCTTCTCGGCTTCCGAACGCGCGTGCGCTTCGGCCACCTTGCGGTATTCGGTGCGCACCTCGTCCATGTAGGCGGTGCGGTTCTCGGGCGAGAGCAGGCTGGAGACGACGCCGACGGCCCGGCTCGCATCCGTCACATAGACCGTCTGCCCCTTCTCGTAGCGCGGGTCGATCTTCACCGCCGTGTGGACGCGGCTCGTCGTCGCCCCGCCAATGAGGAGCGGGATGTCGAAGCCCTCGCGCTCCATCTCGGCTGCCACATGCACCATCTCGTCGAGCGAGGGGGTGATGAGGCCCGACAGGCCGATCACGTCGACCTTTTCGGCCTTCGCCGTCTCGAGGATTTTGGCGGCCGGCACCATCACGCCGAGGTCGATCACCTCGTAATTGTTGCAGGCCAGAACGACGCCGACGATGTTCTTGCCGATGTCGTGGACATCGCCCTTCACCGTCGCCATCAGGATCTTGCCGGCGGAAGAGCGCTCCTCGCCCCCCCCTGCGGCGGCGCGCTGGCGCTTCTCCTCCTCCATGAAGGGCAGGAGATGGGCGACGGCCTGCTTCATCACCCGCGCCGACTTCACCACCTGCGGCAGGAACATCTTGCCGGCGCCGAAGAGGTCGCCGACGACGTTCATGCCCGCCATCAAGGGACCCTCGATGACGTGGAGCGGCCGCTCCGCCTTCAGACGCGCCTCCTCGGTGTCGGCATCGATGTATTCGGTGATGCCGTTGACGAGCGCATAGGAGAGGCGATCCTCGACGCTCTTTTCGCGCCAAGAGAGATCCTTGGCCTTGGCCTCCTTTCCGGCCGTGCCGCGATAGCGTTCGGCGATCTCCAGAAGACGCTCGGTCGGAGACTGTTCGCGGTCGGGATGCCGGTCGAGGACGACGTCCTCGCAGGCCTCGCGCAGATCGGCGTCAATGCTCTCGTAGACGGCGAGCTGGCCGGCGTTCACGATGCCCATGTCCATGCCGACCTGGATCGCATGGTAGAGGAAGACCGCGTGCATCGCCTCGCGCACCGGCTCGTTGCCGCGGAACGAGAAGGAGAGGTTCGACACGCCACCCGAGATGTGGGCGTGCGGCAGCGTCTCGCGGATGGTGCGCGTCGCGTCGATGAAGGCGACGCCGTATCCGTCATGCTCCTCGATGCCGGTCGCGACCGCGAAGACGTTCGGATCGAAGATGATGTCCTCGGGCGGGAAGCCGTTCTCGGTCAGGAGCTTGTAGGCGCGCGTGCAGATCTCGACCTTGCGCTCGTAACTGTCGGCCTGCCCCTGTTCGTCGAACGCCATCACGACGACCGCCGCGCCGTAGAGCCGGCACAGGCGCGCATGGTGCAGGAAGGCCTCCTCGCCCTCCTTCATCGAGATCGAGTTGACGATCGGCTTGCCCTGAACGCATTGCAGACCGGCCTCGATCACCTCCCACTTGGAACTGTCGATCATCACCGGCACCTTGGCGATGTCCGGCTCGGCGGCGACGAGGTTCAGGAACTCGACCATTGCGGCCTTCGAGTCGATCAGACCCTCGTCCATGTTGATGTCGATGACCTGCGCGCCGTTCGCCACCTGGTCGCGCGCGACGTCCAGCGCCGCCGCATAGTCCTGATTGGTGATGAGCTTGCGGAAGCGGGCCGAGCCGGTGACGTTGGTGCGCTCGCCGATGTTCACGAAGGGGATGTCGTTCGTCAGTGCGAAGGGCTCGAGGCCGGAGAGGCGCATCAGCGGCTCATGCTCTGGCAGAGCACGCGGCTTCATGCCCTCGACGGCCTTGGCGATCGCGCGGATATGCTCGGGCGTCGAGCCGCAGCACCCGCCGACGACGTTGATCAGCCCCTCCTCGGCGAACTCTCGCACCTGCCGAGCCATCGCCTCGGGCGTCTCGTCATACTGGCCGAACTCGTTCGGAAGCCCCGCGTTCGGATAGGCACAGACGAAAGTGTCCGCGACGGCTGAGATTTCAGCCAGATGCGGGCGCATGGCCTCAGCGCCGAGCGCGCAGTTGAGACCGATCGTGAAGGGCTTGGCATGGCGCACCGAGTTCCAGAAGGCCGTCGGCGTCTGGCCGGAGAGCGTGCGCCCCGACAGGTCCGTGATCGTGCCGGAGATCATCACCGGCAGCGAGACGCCCGCCTCGGCGAACACTTCCTCGGCCGCAAAGATCGCCGCCTTGGCGTTCAGCGTGTCGAAGATCGTCTCGATCAAGATGATGTCCGACCCGCCGTCGAGAAGGCCTCGGATCTGCTGGGCGTAGGCGATGCGCAGCTCGTCGAAGGACGTCGCGCGGAAGCCGGGGTTGTTGACGTCCGGCGAGATCGATGCGGTGCGGTTGGTCGGCCCGACGGCACCGGCCACGAAACGGCGTCGCCCGTCCGCGCTTTCCGCCCGGCGGCAGGCGTTGGCCGCGAGGCGCACGCCCTCCCGGTTCAGCTCGTAAACCACCGCCTCCATCTCGTAGTCGGCCTGCGCGATGGTCGTGCCCGAGAAGGTGTTGGTCTCGACGATGTCCGCACCGGCCATCAGATAGGCGAAATGGATGTCCTCGATCGCCTTGGGCTGGGTGAGGACCAGAAGGTCGTTGTTGCCCTGCAGATGGCATTCGCAGCCGAGGAAGCGCTCGCCGCGAAAATGGTCCTCGTCGTAGCCAAGCCCCTGGATCTGGGTGCCCATCGCACCGTCGAGAATGAGGATGCGTTCGCTCGCCGCCTTTCGCAGCGCGCTCCAGACGTCTTCCCTCGCCTTCGGCGGAGCTCCGAACAGTGCCTCGGTCGCGATCGACATTGCCTCACCCGTCTGCCGGCAAGCCGGCCCATAAGGATATAAAGAAGTCCTTATATCATCATGAGGCGAGCAATCTCAACGCCTCAGCCGGCGAAGCTCTCCTTCAGGCGCGCCACGATCTCCTCGACCCCGAAGCGCACCGGGTCGCTGGCCGGCAAGCCATGGTCCGCAGAAACCTTCGCGAGATAGTCGCGCGCCTCGGCCTCGCCGAGCGCGTGCGTGTTCACCGCGATGCCGACGGGCCGGATCGCGGGGTTGGTCAGGCTGCCGCAGCGGATCGTCAGGTCGATAACCTCCTGGATCGTCGGCAGCTTATGCTGGACGCCGCGCATGTTGGTGCGCGTCGGCTCGTGACAGACCACGAACGCGTCGGCCTGCGCGCCGTGCAGGAGGCCGAGCGAGACCCCGGCGAAGGACGGGTGGAACAGGGAGCCCTGCCCCTCGATCACATCCCAATGGTTCGGATCGGCCTCGGGCGCCAGCCACTCCACGGCGCCGGAGATGAAGTCCGCGACGACGGCGTCGATCGCGACGCCCCGCCCGGCGATGAAGATTCCCGTCTGGCCCGTGGGGCAGAAATCGGCATCCATGCCGGCATCGCGCATCGCCTTCTCGAGCGCCAGCGCCGTGTACTTCTTGCCGACCGAGCAGTCCGTGCCGACCGTCAGAATCCGTTTGCCCGAACGCTTCGTGCCCTTGCCCGTGGCGAAGCGCTGCGTGGAATGGCGCACGTCGTGGAGCTTGGCACCCATCCGCTCGGCAGCCTCGGCGATCTCCGGCACCGAGCCGAGGCGCGTGTGTAGGCCGGAGGCGACGTCCATGCCGGCCTCGATCGCCTCGACGATGGCCGCCGTCCAGTGATCCGGGAGAACGCCGCCGGCATTGGCGACGCCGACGACCAGCGTCTTCGCGCCGGCTTCGCGCCCCTCGACGATGTCCATGTCCGGGATCGAGAGATCCGCGCCGCAGCCCGGCAGGCGCATCTGGCCGACGCACCATTCGCGCCGCCAGTCGACGATGCCGTGTGCGGTCTTGGCCGCGAGCTGATCCGGCACGTCGCCGAGGAACATGAGGTAGGGCGCCTGAATCTTCATCATCCACTCCGCTCCGTCAGACCATCGTTCCTAGAGTGCTTCGGGCAGCGTGGGAAGGCGTCGCAAGGCTCAAAATCCGGCTGTCCTCAAAAACGCCTCACGCGCCCGTGAACGGGCCAAAAAGGGATTGCCCTTTCGGTTCCTGATTGACAGAAAGGGCGCGCATCATCGGCCTTTCCGGGGCGAAATTGCGTCCGATCGGCCTTGGGGGAGTGAAGAGCCTGACGTTGACCTCGATCATTCTCGCGGCCTTCGCCTCCGCCCTTCTCGCTCGCCCTCTCGCTCTCCGCTTCGCCCCGCACGGCGGCTGGATCATGGCGCTGGCGCCGGGCGGCCTCTTCGTCGCGTTGCTGATGCTCGGCCTCGGCCTTCCCGCCAATGGCCCATTGAGCGAGACGGTGGAGTGGGTGCCCGCTCTCAACGTCGAACTCACCTTCCGGCTCGACGGCTTTTCCTGGCTCTTCTCGCTTCTCATCACCGGCATCGGCACGCTGGTGACGATCTATGCCGGCGCCTATTTCGCCGAGAAGTCACCGGAGAAGGGCGCGAACTTCATCGCGCTGATCCTCCTGTTCATGTCGGCCATGCTCGGCACGGTGCTGACGGACCACCTGATCGTCCTCTACGTCTTCTGGGAGCTGACGAGCCTCGTCTCCTTCCTCCTGATCGGCTTCGATTCCTACAAGGCGAGCGCCCGCAAGGCCGCGCTCCAGTCGCTGATCGTCACCGCGGGCGGCGGTCTGGCGCTGTTCGCAGGCATCCTGCTCATCGGCCTAGCACTCGACACCTATTCGCTGAGCGAGATCGCGACGCGCGGCGATGAACTGGCCGCTTCGCCGCTGGCGCCCGCCATCCTCGTGCTGGTGCTCCTCGGCGCCTTCACCAAGTCCGCGCAGGTGCCGTTCCACTTCTGGCTACCCGGCGCGATGGCCGCGCCGACACCGGCTTCGGCCTATCTGCATTCGGCGACGATGGTGAAGCTCGGCGTCTATCTGCTGGCCCGGCTTGACCAGCCCTTTTCGGCCATGCCCGCCTTCGGCATCACGCTGATCGTCTTCGGCACGGCGACGCTGATCGTCGGGGGCGTGCGAGCCCTCACCCAGCCCGGCTTCAAGGCCATCCTCGCGCACTCGACCGTCGGCTCGCTCGGCCTGCTCGTCCTCCTGATCGGCCTTGAAGGCGACACGGCGGCGATCGCCACGATCGGCTTCATCCTCGGCCACGCGCTTTACAAGGCCGCTCTTTTCTTCTGTGCCGGCACGGCTATCCATGCGACGGGCCGCACCGAGGTCACGCAGATGAGCGGGCTCGCCACGGCCCTACCGTGGACAGCCGCGGCTGCGGGTCTCGCGGCGATCTCGATGGCCGGCCTTCCGCCGATGGTCGCCTTCATCGCGAAGGAATATATCTTCGAGGCGCAGCTGAACGCCGGCACCAACTGGCTGGTGATCGCGCTCACGGTGCTGGGCAACGCCGCCTTCGTGATGATTGCGCTGCTCGCCAGCATCGGTCCGTTCTTCCGCGGCAGGCTTGCGCCGCTGCCGTTGCAGCACTCGGAAGTCGCCGGCATGGCGCTCGGTCCCGTGACGCTTGCGGGGCTGTCGCTTCTCTTCGGCCTCGCGCCCGCGCTGATCGCAGGCCCGCTGATCGCGCCCGCCGCAAGCGCGCTCGTCGGCGCGCCCGTCGAGGTGTCCTTCTCGCTCTGGCACGGCTTCACACCGATGCTCGCGCTGAGCGCCGTCGTGGTCGTGCTGGGCATCGGGCTCTGGCTCGCATGGCCCTCTCTCCTGCAAAGGCTGCAGGGCGGGCGGCTTTCCCATGCTCTCGGTGATGCAGGATACAACTTCGTCTTCGACGGCGTTCTCAAGATCGCGAAGCTTTCCACGCGCATACTCCAGAACGGCGACCAGCACCGTTACGGCGCGATCGTCCTCGGGGCCACGGTCGTCATCGTCGTGGCCGGTCTCATCGCAGCCGCTCCCCCGTTCGCGCTCGACACCTCGCTCGACGGGTTCCGCATCGGCCCGGCCGTGATCCTCGCCTTCATGGTGTTCGGCGCGGTGTGCGCCGCGCGGCTGATCTCGCTCCTGGGCGCGGTGGTCGCTGCCGGCATCTGCGGCTTCGGCTCGGCGCTTCTCTTCCTGCTCAACGGCGCCCCGGACCTCGCGCTCACCCAGTTTTCGGTTGAGGTACTGGTCGTAGTGATCATGATGGCGCTGCTGTTACGCCTGCCGGTGCGCCGCACGCTCACTCGGATGCGCTCAGAGCGGCGCATGGACGCGCTCCTGAGTGGTGCTTTCGCCTTCCTCGTCTTCCTCGCGCTTGCCGCGATGACAACGATGCCGCTCGACCTGACGCTCAGCGACTACTACCGCGCGACGAGCTACCCGGAAGCCTTCGGGCGCAACGTCGTCAACGTCATTCTGGTCGACTTCCGCGCGCTCGACACGATGGGCGAGATCGCAGTCATAGCCTTCGGCGCCATGACGGTCTGGGGGCTTCTGCGCCGCCGCATCCGCAAGACGGCGGGAGGCGCCTCGTGAACTCGCTGATCCTCACCGCGTTTGCGCGCATCTTCTTCGCCATCCTGATCGGGGTCTCGATTTTCATCCTGTATCGAGGCCACAACCAGCCAGGCGGCGGCTTCGTCGGCGGATTGATGGCAGCGGCCGGTTTCGCGGTTCTCGCCCTTGCAGAAGGCGTGGCGGCAGCGCGGCGCGCCCTGCCCTTCCATCCCGTCACGGTAATGGGCATCGGGCTCGTGATGGCGATCGTGTCCGGCGTACCCGGCCTTTTCAGCGACGATTCCTACCTGACGCACTGGTGGTTCCATGCCGGCGACTTCCACACGGGAACGGCGCTGATCTTCGATATCGGCGTCTATCTCGTGGTGATGAGCGGAATCCTCGCGCTTGTCCTGCGCTTCTACGAAGAGGAGGGCGAGCATTGAACCTTCTCTATGCATTTGCCATCGCGGCGATCGCCGGCTGCGGCGTCTACATGATCCTGTCGCGCCACGTCGTGCGCATCATCCTCGGCGTCTCGGTCCTGTCGATCGCAGTGAACCTCGTGATCTTCTACGCCGGGCGCATCGTCTCGCAGGTGCCCCCGGTCATTCCGGGCGGCGAAAACGCGCTGGCAGCCGAAGCCGCCAATCCGCTGCCACAAGCCCTGATCCTGACGGCCATCGTCATTGGTTTCGCGCTGACGGCCTACGTCGCCGCGCTCGCCCTGCAGATCCAGCGCTCGATCGGCACACTCGACAATGCCGAGCTCGACGTCGCGGAACGGCTCGGCACGCCTTTCGACGAGGACCGCGCCTGACAATGCTTACCGACAACATGGTCCTCTGGCCGGTCCTGGTACCGATCGCCACCGCCGCCCTCGCCGCCGTGTTCTGGGATCGCCCGAAGGCGCAGCGCGCGGTCTCACTTACGGGCACTGTCGCCACCTTCGCGGCCTCGCTCGCGCTTCTGTACGCCGTTCTGTCCGACGGCGCGCAGACCGCGTATTTCGGCGGCTGGTCCGCGCCCTTCGGCATCGTCTTCGCCGCCGACAGGCTCGGAGCCGCGATGGCGGCGATCACCGGCCTCATGGCCTTCGCGACGATTCTCTATGGTCTTGCCGACGTGCGAAAGCGCGAGGAGCGCGCGGGCTTCCATCCCCTGTTCCATGGCATGATCGCCGGCGTGATGGGCGCCTTCCTGACGGGCGACATCTTCAACCTCTACGTCTGGTTCGAGATCATGCTCATCACCGCGATGGGCCTTCTCGCGATCGGGCGCACGCGTGCCCAACTCGACGGCGTCCTGAAATACGCGGTCTTGAACCTCTTCTCCACGCTGCTCTTCCTGATGGCCGTGGCGCTGCTCTACGGCGTCACCGGCACGCTCAACATGGCGGACCTCGCCGTGGTGATGCCGACGCTGGAGCCCTCGATCACGCTCACCGTCTCGGCAATGCTGTTCCTGTGCGGCTTTGGCATCAAGGCGGGCTACTTCCCGCTCTTCTTCTGGCTGCCCGCCTCCTACCACACCGCCTCGGTGACGGTTTCGGCGATCTTCGCCGGCCTTCTGACGAAGGTCGGCGTCTACGCCTGCTTCCGCGTCTTCACGCTCATCTTCTCGATGGATGATCCGGGCCTGCGCATGATCGTGGCCTGGATGGCGGCGGGAACGATGCTGTTCGGCGTGTTCGGCGCGGCGGTGCAGTGGGACGTGCGGCGCATCCTCGCCTTCCACATCGTCAGCCAGATCGGCTACATGCTGATGGGCCTCGCGCTCGCGACGCCCGCGGCGCTGGCCGGCGGCATCTTCTACATCGTCCACCACATCGTGGTGAAGGCGAACCTCTTTCTCATCGCCGGCGCGATCCACCGCGCCTCGGGCACGTTCGACCTGCGCAAAAGCGGCGGCCTGATGAAGCGCACGCCCTGGCTTGCCGTCCTGTTCCTGATCCCCGCCCTCTCGCTCGGCGGCATTCCGCCGATGTCGGGCTTCTGGGCGAAGTTCATGGTGATCGACGCGAGCCTCGAGGACGGTGCATGGTGGCTGGCCGGCACCGCGCTCTTCGTCGGCATCCTGACCCTCTATTCCATGTCGAAGATCTGGACGGAGGCCTTCTGGAAGGACCCGGTTCTGCCGCGCACCACCGCCCGCTCCATCCCCGCGCCGATGATCGCGGCGATCACGCTGCTGGCCGCGATCACCGTGACGATCGGCATCTACGCCGAGCCTTTCGTCGCCTTCTCGCAGCAGGCGGGCGCCGAACTGGTCGACCCGTCCGCCTATGTCCGCGCCGTCCTCGGCGAGAACCCGCAGGTGCGGCCATGAGCGCACGCCCCCTCTCGCGCGCCTACGACGTCCTCATGTTGACCGGCGTGTTCTTCTACGAACTCGCCATCTCCTCGGTCGCGGTGGCCCGCGCGGCCTTCGCGCGCACGCCGCAGACCAACTCGGCGATCATCGCCGTGCCCGTGAACCTGCGTACGGATTTCGGCATCGCCGTCCTCGCCAACCTCATCACGCTGACGCCCGGCACCTGCTCGCTTCACGTCAGCGAGGACAAGCGGACGATCTACATCCACGCCCTCGACGCGCCGGACGCCGACGCCATCATCGCCGGCATCCAGTCCGCCTTCGAGGACCGCATCCGGAGGATCGAAGGATGATCGAGACGCTCGACATGATCGTCGGGTGGGCGGCCGCCGGACTGCTCGTGTTCCTGCTCGTGCCCCTTGCGATGACCTTCGTGCGCATGGTGATCGGCCCGGGCTATGCGGACCGGTTCGTGGCGGTGGACATGTTGACGGGCATCGCCGTCGCCATCGCCGCGCTGACAGCTGGGGCGACCGGGCGGCGGGAATTCCTCGACGTTGGGCTTGCGATCGCGCTGATCAGCTTCGTGGCGACCTGCGCCTTCGCCGCCTTCCTGGAACGCAAGGGCCGCTGATGGCGACGATCCTCACCCTCCTCGCTCTCCTCTCTAAGTTCGTCGGCGTGGTCTTCCTGTTCGCGGCCGCGCTCGGTGTTACGCGCTTCAAGGACACGCTGCAGCGTATGCACGCCGCGACGAAGGCCGGGACGGTCGGTGCGATCTTCGTGATGCTGGGCGTCGTCCTGCAACTGCAGCGAACGGACGCGACCGTTGTCGGCCTGGCCGCAATCGCTTTCCTCCTCATCACGATCCCCGTCGCTGGGCATCTCCTGGCACGCGCGACCTACATCTCGGGCGGCAGCATCTCCGGCCTCGCGGGCGACGACGCGTTGAAGGGCGTCCTGCCTCGTGAAGAACGGCCTCTGGAGGAGCGCATCTTCGCTCAGCTCGCATCTCAGGCGGAGGAAGAGCGCGAGGTGGAGGGACGTCGCCGCCGACGCGGATAGCGCCTTCACATGCCGAGGACATGTAACAAAAAAGCCGGGTTCTGAACCCGGCTTTCTCACATGTTCGCGGGACGCCCGGGGGCGCCACTTGAAGCGCTTGCCCGAAGGGGCTTAACGGCCGGTGCCGATGCTGTAATAGGCGTCGGCATCGATACCGATAGCGCTCAACGCCTGGCGGCTCGGACGGCGGCCCGCCTCCGCGGCAGCCGCGCATTCACGCACGCCTTCCATGAACCGGCCGATGTTGCGCAGGCTGCCGCGGATGCTCGTACGTGTGGGCTGGCTGGTCATGTCTCGGCTCCTTCTCGTCAATCTCGTGACCCTCATATGAGGGTTCGCGAAAGCTGGAGGTAGCCGAGAAGAAGCGCGCCAGCCATGCATCGCATGCATGACTGGCGCTGAAAGTCTAAAGGAACGCGTCAGACAGAAGCTTCCGGCGCCTCTTCATCGGCATCGTCATGCACAAAATGCACGCGGTCGATGGCAGCCTGCATGAAGGCTTCAGAGACGTGAACGAAGGCTCGACGCGCCGCCGCGTTCGCGTCCCCATCGTCTTCCGGCTCGAGGAGGAAGACGAGATAGGACCGCCCGGTGGCCATGTACTCCATGCCGAATTCGAACGGCGTCAGCTCGTCGCGGTCGGGAATGTTGGTGTCGATGATGCAGCGCCAGCGCAAGCCCCCCGGCGCCTCCGGCAGCGTGAAGTTGACGACATCGTCATGCGCGTTGAGCACGATGAGCATCGTTGCGTCGGTGCCGGGGCGGCGAATGCCTTCGGACTGCGCGCGCCCGTCGAGCAGCACGCCGAAGCAGCGTGCGGCCGGGTCGGCCCAGTTCTCGTCGGTGAATTCCGTACCGGAGGGCGTGATCCACGCCACGTCCTTGACGCCCAGTTCCTCGTCGTAGGTGCCGTGGAGGAAGCGCCCGCGCCGCAGCGAGGGTAGCGCCTGACGCAACATGATCAGCTTCTGCACGAATTCCGCAAGCTCGCGCCCCTCGTCCGACACTTTCCAGTCGATCCAGCCGATCTCGTTGTCCTGCGCATAGGCGTTGTTGTTGCCGCCTTGCGTGCGGGCGAACTCGTCTCCTGCGAGGATCATCGGAGTGCCGCGTGAGAACAGCAGCGTCGCGAAGAAGTTGCGGAGCTGGCGGAAGCGGATCTCGTTGATCGCTTCGTCCTCGGTCGGTCCTTCTACGCCGTAATTGTTCGAGAGATTGTGTGAGTGGCCATCGCGATTGTCTTCACCGTTCGCCTCATTGTGCTTGTCGTTGTAGCAGACGAGGTCGTGCAGCGTGAAACCGTCATGAGCGGTGATGAAATTGACCGAGGCCCACGGCTTGCGGCCTCGCTTGTCGAAAAGGTCGGCAGATGCCGAAATCTTGCCGGCCACCGCCGGCACCTTGCCGTCGTCGCCGCGCCAGTAGGCGCGGATCGTGTCACGGTAGCCGTCGTTCCACTCTGCCCAGCCCGGCGGGAACCGCCCGACCTGATAGCCGCCGGGGCCGCAGTCCCACGGCTCGGCGATGAGCTTCACCTGGCTGAGGAGCGGGTCCTGCATGCAGGCGTGGAGAAAGGAGGATTCCTCCGAGAAGCCGGTCGGCTCGCGCGCAAGGATTGTCGCAAGATCGAAGCGGAAGCCGTCCACGCGCATGTCGCCGGCCCAGTAGCGCAACGAATCCGTCACGAGCTGCATCACGCGCGGGTGCGACGTGTTCACCGTGTTCCCGGTGCCGGTGTCGTTGATGTAATAGCGCGGCTGATCGGGCAGCAGGCGATAGTACGTGGCGTTGTCGATGCCCTTGAAGGAGATCGTCGGACCGTTCTCGTTGCCCTCCGCCGTGTGGTTGTAGACGACGTCCAGGATCACCTCGATGCCGGCATGGTGGAAGGAGGAGACGAGCTCCTTGAACTCGTTCACGAACGGACTCGCGAGGTAGCGCGGATCGGGCGCGAAGAAGCCGATCGTGTTATAGCCCCAGTAGTTCCGAAGGCCCTTCTCGACGAGGTAGCTGTCGTCGACGAAGGCGTGGATCGGCAGGAACTCGACCGACGTCACCCCGAGGCTCTGAATATAGGCGACGACGTCGCGATTCATGAGACCGGCGAACTTACCGCGATCTTCGGCCTTCACGCTCGGATGGCGCTGCGTAAAGCCCTTCACATGCGTTTCGTAGAAGATCGTGCGCTCCCACGGAATGTTCGGCCTGCGTTCGTTGCCCCAGGTGAAGGCCGGATCGACCACCTTCGCCTTGGGCACGAAGGCGGCCGAGTCACGCTCGTCGAAGGACAGGTCGCCATCGGCATGACCGATCGTGTAGCCGAACAGGGAATGATCCCATTTCAGCTCGCCGATCAGTTGCTTGGCGTAAGGGTCGATCAGAAGCTTGTTGTGGTTGAAGCGATGCCCCGCCTCGGGCTCGTAGGGGCCGTAGACGCGATAGCCGTAAACGAGACCAGGCCGCGCATCCGGCAGATAGCCGTGAAAGATCTCGCTCGTGTACTCCGGAAGCTCGATCCGCTCGAGTTCCGTCTGTCCCTCATAGTCGAAGATGCACAGCTCCACTTTCGTGGCGTGCGCGGAGAAGATCGCGAAATTGACGCCGAGCCCGTCCCAGGTCGCGCCGAGGGGGAATGGGCGTCCGCCCTCGATCCGGGCGCGGCGAAGGGAGGTCGTGGCAGGTTTCATCAGCGAGGCGGGAGGCGTCTGGATGTTCACGGCGGATGCTCGCAACGGAGGGAACAAGACAAGAGGAAGCGCGCGGCTCCACCTTTGTTCCTTCAAAGCTACATCGATTTTGCGCCGCGTCACGTCACCATCAGGCAGCCGGGAACACTGAACCCCAGGCCTTAAATGGCGAGCGCGGGTGTACGGCCGCTGCGCTCCAGTTCCCAGGCTGCCGTCCACAAAGCCCCTCGCCGCTCGACGACGAGATAGTTGCGTTCGGCCGTGTAGCGCCAGCGCTGGCCAGGCAGCGCGCGGATGCGGATCGGGCGTCCCTCCAGCGGCGAATCTCCGAGGGTTGAGAGAAGCGCCAGACCCATCGCGAAGGCCTGTGGCGGCTCGGGGTGGGTGATCCCGCTCGCGACCAGCTGATGCAGCATTTCGCCGTTCGAGAACCTCATCGTGGCGCGCGCGGCCAGGTGGATTTCGCCGGAGATGACGGTGATCGCCGCCCCGTGCTCCGTGCTCTGCCTCTCGAGCGCTGCCAGCCAGCGCCGCCATTCGCCACGGTGGCCTCTGCTCTGCCATTGGTCGCGCAGATCATCCTCGTATTTCTGCTTCTTCGGATAGAAGTCGAGCAGCGACTCGACGAGGCTGAGGCGGGGCCCCAGCGTCGGCACCGAGGAAATGACGAAGCGGCGAGCGCCGTCCGGCATCGCGTCGAGCGCGTTCTCGAAGGCCTGCCACCCGGTATCCCCCATCACGCGCTCGGGCGTGCGCTCGGAACGCAGGTCCGGCAGGGCGATGCCGAAGCCCGGAAAGAAGGCTGCGCTTGCAAGGCTCCTGCCCGAGCGGTCGCCGACGATCGCCGGAAGCTCGTCTGCGGTTGCGCCCATCTGGAATAGAAGGAACGCCTCGCGCGCGGCAGCGAAGAGCGCTTGGCCGACGGGGCTGTTCTGGAAGGGAGCGGGATGGCTTCCCCAGCCATCGCAGATATCGTGATCGTCCCAGATCATCATCGAAGGGACCTGAGCGTAGAGGACGGCGGCCGCCGGCTGGCGCATCTGCGCGAGGTAGCGGAAAAAGAAATAGCGCCGCAGCGCCTCCCGCATCTCTTCGCTCGCCGGAACCTTCGGGCGGTCGTCGTCCGCCGCCTCGCTCCAGCGGCGCGAATCCGGGTGCACCTCGACCGCCTCGTCGGCATAGAGCTGGTCGCCGCCGTGAATGAGGAGCGAGAAGGGCGAGGCCTGATGCTCGTCGCGCAGCCGGCGCCACATCACGTCGCGGTGCTCGGGGTCACGGTCCTCGTCGCCGTTCTCCTGCCCGTTGCAGGAAACGAACGCGAAGCGCGTATCGCCGGTCAGGTCGGTGACGACGGGATGGCGCTCGCCGGCCAGGGAGTAGCCGGCATCGGTGCCGACCGGCAGCGCGAAATCATAGAGCCAGGCATCGTGCCCGAAGAGAGCGGCCGCATGCCGCGGCTCGATGGGCTCGCCGCCATCGGGAAGGAGCGCGGGCACCTCCCGCCCCTGCGTCGTGACGACCAGCGCCGTCAGGACGCAGCGCTCGCCGTCCGATCCACGCGCGTAGAGGATCGGACCGGCTGCAAAGGACGATGCTGTGTTCTCGGTGTCTTTCAAGGCAGGCTCCCGGAGACCGTGGCTCTTCGGTGAGCCGGAAGCCATGTCGGCATTATGCGGCGCGATGCAAGCCTTGCAGCGCGCCGCAGATTCCAGCGAGGACGATCAGGCCCCGGTCGACTTCCGGGCGTCCGAACGGCTCTTGAGAAGGCTGGCGACCGTGGTGATCACGAGGATGCCGATGATGACCATCAGCGACTGCTCCGTCTCGATGTGCATCCAGTACGGCACGGTGACCTCCTCACCATTGTTGATGAAGGGCAGCGTGTTCGCTTCCACCGCATGGATGATCAACTTCACGCCGATGAAGGCGAGGATGAGCGACAGGCCGATGCCGAGATACACGAGCCGGTCGAGCAGGCCGCCCAGCAGGAAGTAGAGCTGGAGGAGACCCAGAAGCGCGAAGGCGTTCGCCGTGAAGACGATGTAGGGCGCGTCCGTCAGGCCGTAGATCGCGGGGATCGAATCCAGCGCGAACAGGAGATCCGTCATGCCGAGCGCGATGATCACGATGAACATCGGCGTGAAGTAGCGCTTGCCGTTCTCGATGACCGTCAGCGCGTTGCCGCGGAAATCGTCGGTCGTCGGCAAGTGCCGCTGGAAATACTGTACGATTGCGTTCGGCTCGTACTCCTCGTCGGTCGACTTCTCGTGCTTCATGCTTTCGACGATGAGCTTCCACGCCGTCCACAGCAGGAACAGGCCGAAGATGTAGAACACCCAGGAGAAGCGCTCGATGGCCGCCGCGCCGAGCGCGATGAAGATACCGCGCATGATGAGCGCGATCACGATGCCGATGAGAAGCGCTTTCTGCTGATAGGCCGCCGGCACCTGGAAGCTCTTCATGATGATCACGAAGACGAAGAGATTGTCGACCGACAGCGACTTCTCGGTAATGAAACCCGCGAAATACTCGACGCCGTGGGTGCGGTCCCAGAAGTGCCAGACGCCCCAGCCGAACAGAAGCGCGAGCGTGATGTAGAAGGTCGACCAGATGGCCGCTTCCTTGAAGCTCGGCTCGTGCGGTTTGCGCACATGAGTGAAGAAGTCGAAGATGAACAGGGCGGCGATACCGCCGATCGTCGCGAGCCAGACCCAGGTCGGCACGACGTCGGACGCCAGCCCCGTGATTGCCGTTTCTTCCATCAAGACCTCCCTGGGAAGAGGACGCGCCTCTTCGAAACAGTTCGACGGCTCGCTTGATGGATCGGTTCCCCGTCCACACGCCTTTCAGCGCACGCATGTCCCCCGTCACCCCCCGCTGGGGCGGGGCACAGATGTGATACCGCATCGCCTTTCGCAAGATGC
Organism: Aureimonas mangrovi; assembly: GCF_014058705.1. Lineage (NCBI taxonomy): Bacteria > Pseudomonadati > Pseudomonadota > Alphaproteobacteria > Hyphomicrobiales > Aurantimonadaceae > Aureimonas > Aureimonas mangrovi. Next base: position 1,203,294 of record NZ_CP059692.1, on the reverse strand, counting down.
ACATTCAAATTCTCTTGAGGATTACGAAATATACAAGTTCAGCGCGTGCGCCGGTCAGGCCGAAGCGCTCCGCAGCGCAGCGATATTGGCGGCGTAATGCACGGCGCTGCCGCCCCTGAAGACCGCGGAGCCGGCAACGAGAACGTCCGCGCCTGCTTCGATCACCAGCGGCGCGGTCTGCGGCGTCACGCCGCCATCAATCTCGATATGGATCGGCCGATTACCGATCATCGCCTTCACCCGACGCACCTTGTCGACGACGGCGGGGATGAAGGCCTGCCCGCCGAAGCCCGGGTTTACCGTCATCAGCAGGACGAGGTCGACGCGGTCGAGGACGTACTCGATCGCCGTCTCGGGCGTTGCCGGGTTGAGGGCGACACCGGCCTTCACACCGAGATCGCGGATCGCCTGGAGCGAGCGATCTAGATGGCGCGTGGCTTCGGCATGCACCGATATGAGATCGGCGCCGGCATCGGCGAAGGCCTTCAGATACGGATCCGCCGGCTCGATCATCAGATGGCAGTCGAAGAACTTCCTCGAGGCACCACGCACCGCCTTGATGACCGGAGGTCCGAACGTGATGTTCGGCACGAAATGCCCGTCCATCACGTCGAGATGGATCCAGTCCGCGCCTGCCGCATCGACGGCCGCGACCTCCTCGCCCAGCCTCGAGAAGTCGGCCGACAGAATAGACGGGGCGATGATGACGCTCATGGATTTTCTCTCCCGATCAAGAAAAACCGCGCGGAATCGCTCCCGCGCGGCTTGTCGCTCGCAAGCCTCGCCGCTTAGCGGCCGAGGAGCTCCTTTGCCGCTGCCGCCGCATCGTCGGCCGTGATGCCGAACTGCTCGTAAAGCTTGGGTGCCGGGCCCGAGGCACCGAAGCCCTTCATGCCGATGAACCGGCCCTTATCGCCGAGCCAGCGTTCCCAACCGAAGCCGCCGGCCGCCTCGATGGCAACGCGCGGCGCGGTGCCGAGGACGGACGTACGATAACTCTCGTCCTGCTCGGAGAAGAGCTCCCAGCACGGCATCGAGACCACCGCCGCCTTGACGCCCTCGCCCGCCAGCTTCTCGGCCGCGTTGAGCGCGATCTCGACCTCCGAGCCCGTCGCCATGATCGTCACGTCGCGCACGCCATCCGTATCCTTCAGGACGTAGGCGCCCTTGGCGACGAGGTTGACGCTGGCGTCGTCGCGCACCGTCGGCAGGTTCTGGCGCGACAGCGACAGGACGGACGGGCGATGCGTCTCGGTCAGCGCGATCTCCCAGGCCTCGGCCGTCTCGACCGCGTCGGCCGGGCGGAAAACCAGCATGTTCGGCGTCGCGCGCAACATCGCCAGATGCTCGATTGGCTGGTGGGTCGGGCCGTCTTCGCCCAGCCCGATGGAATCGTGCGTGAGGACATAGATGACCCGGATGCCCATCAGCGCCGACAGGCGCATGCCGCCGCGCATGTAGTCCGAGAAGGTGAGGAACGTGCCACCGTAGGGGATGATGCCCCCGTGAAGCGCAAGCCCGTTCATCACCGCCGCCATGGCATGCTCGCGGATGCCGTAGTGGATGTAGCGTCCGGCGTAGTTATCGGCGGAGACGGAGGTCTGGCCCTTGGTCTGCGTGAAGACCGAATGCGTCAGGTCCGCCGAACCGCCAATCGTCAGCTCGGTCAGATCGTTGACCATCTGGAGCGTCGCCTCGGACGACTTGCGCGTGGCGAGCTTGGGCTTCTCCGAAACGAGCTTGGCGCGATAGTCGGCCATTGCCTTCTCGAAACCGTCCGGCAGCTTGCCCGAGACGAAGGCGTCGAACTCGGACTTTTGGTTGGAGCCACGATGGCGCTCCTCCCATTCGTTGCGCTTGGCGTCACCCGCCTGCCCAACCTCGCGCCAGGCCTTGAGGATCGCGTCGGGGACGACGAAGGGCTCGGACTCCCAAAGGAGCTTCTTGCGGGTGGCCGCAATCTCCTCGTCGCCGAGCGGCGAGCCGTGGCTCTTCTCGGACCCCGCGAGCTTCGGCGATCCGAAACCGATGATGGTCTTGCAGGCGATCATCGTGGGCTTGTCGGACGTCTGAGCACGCTCCAGCGCCGCCTTGATCTCATCCGGGTTGTGGCCGTCGACATGCTCGGAGTTCCATCCGGCCGCCTTGAAGCGCGCGACCTGATCCATCGAGGTCGCGAGCGAAGTCTTGCCGTCGATCGAGATGCCGTTGTCGTCGAACAGGACGATCAGCTTGTTCAGTTTCAGGTGTCCGGCAAGGTCGATCGCCTCGTGGCTGATGCCCTCCATGAGGCAGCCGTCGCCGACGATGACATAGGTCTTGTGGTCGACGAGCTCGTCGCCGAAGCGGGCGTTCATCAGGCGCTCGGCGAGTGCGAAGCCGACGCCGTTGGCAAGGCCCTGTCCCAGCGGACCCGTGGTCGTCTCGATGCCCAGCGCATGGCCGTATTCCGGGTGGCCGGCGGTCTTCGAGCCGACCTGGCGGAAGTTCTTGAGCTCGTCGATCGTCATGTCCTCATAGCCGAGGAGATAATGCAGCGAATAGAGCAGCATCGAACCGTGTCCGTTCGATAGGACGAAACGGTCGCGGTCCGGCCAGGACGGGTTCTTGACGTCGATCTTCAGGAAGTCGCGGAACAGCACCGCCGCGACGTCGGCCATACCCATCGGCATGCCCGGATGACCCGAGTTGGCCTTCTGCACGGCATCCATCGACAGGGCGCGGATGGCGTTCGCCATGTCGCGGGCGTGGCTGTCCTTGTCCACCTCGTGCGGGTTGGTGACGGTCTCGGAATCCATTGCAACCTCCGTGATAGGGGTCGCGCGGGCGGCTCGGAGCCTCCCCCGCGCTTTCGTTTTGCGGTCTACCTAACGCATCGGCCCGGAAATCGAAAACCGATTTCAGCAAGCCTCGTGCGCGATCAGAGCGGTGCGATCGGCCGCTCGCCGAGCGCGCCGAAATTCTCGCCGATGGAATCTGGATCGGCGAAGACGCGGCCGAACTCGACCACTTCCTCCCGTGAGCCGAAGACGACGGGCGTGCGCTGGTGCAGGCCTTCGGGCACGATGTCGAGGATCGGCGTCAGCCCGTCCGTCGCCGCGCCGCCCGCATTCTCGGCGAGGAAGGCGATGGGGCTCGCCTCGTAGGTCAGGCGGATGCGGCCCTTGTCGTAGCCCTTTCGCGTGTCGCCCGGATAGAGGTAGATGCCGCCGCGCAGGAAGATGCGGTAGGCGTCGGCAACGGCCGAGGCCACCCAGCGCATGTTGAAGTCGCGCCCGCGCGGCCCCTCCTTGCCGGCGAGGCAGCCGGCGATGTAGCGGCGCACCGGCTCGCCCCAGTGCCGCTGGTTGGAGGCGTTGATCGCGAACTCCTTTGCCGCCTCGGGGATCGCCATACGCTCGATCAGCACCTCGTATTCGCCGCTCGCCGGACGGTAGGCATAGGTGGTCGTGCCCGCGCCGAAGGAGACGACGAGAAGAAGCTGCGGGCCATAGACGAAGAAACCCGCGGCCAGCTGCGCCCGGCCGGGCTGGCGGAAAATATCGTCGGCATTGCGTCCCTCGCCCGGCAGGATCGAGAAGATCGTGCCGATCGAGACGTTGGTCTCGATGTTGGAGGAGCCGTCGAGCGGGTCGATGGCGAGCGCCAGCGTGCCGCCCGCCGCCATCGGCACGGCGTCGTCCTGTTCCTCGGAGCCGTAGAAGGAAACGGGCGAACGGCGGGCCGCGTCCACGAAGAGCCGGTCGGCCGCCACGTCCAGCGCCTTCTGCAGGTCGCCGCCCGAATTGCCGATCCCGGTCGCGTCGGCCCCGCCTTCCGCGCCACCGTTGCCGATCATCGCGAAAAGCGCGGCGGCTGCGGCGGCGAGTTCGCCGACGCAGGAGGCGGCGTCCGCCAGCGGCGTGCCGGCATGGGTGGCAAGGGCGGAGCGAAGCGTCGTCATGGGGCCTCCCGGGTCCGAAAGATACCCCGCCTCTACAGGAAGCTTCTCGGCTTGGCACGCCTTGCCCGCAGATTCAGGGCAGAAGAGGCGCCTTTTTCAACGCCGCGAGGTCCGGCGAGCCGGTGCAGAAGCAGGCGACGCGAAGCTCCTCGATCATAGCCTGGAAATGGGCGAGCGTCGCTTCGCTCGAACGGTCGGCGGCGGCAAGGCTCGCACCCGCCTGCCCGACGAGGTCGGCGCCAAGGCGCAGCGCCTTGGCCGCATCGATCCCGGTGCGAACCCCGCCCGACCCGATCACGGTCGCCCGAGGGCAGGCCGTGCGCACCGTAGAGATGGCCTGTGCGGTCGGGATGCCCCAGTCGGCAAAGGCGATCGCGACGCGCTTGCGATCGGGATCGGTGATGCGCTCGGCTTCGATCGCGGCCCAGCTCGTGCCGCCGGCGCCCGCCACATCGATCACCGACACGCCGGCATCGACGAGGCGACGTGCCACCGCGCCCGAAAGGCCCGCGCCCACCTCCTTGGCGACCAGCGGTACGGGCATCGAGCGAGCCAGCCGCTGCAGGGCCGCCAGCACCCCGCGCCAGTCGCGGTCGCCCTCCGGCTGCAAGGCTTCCTGCAAGGGGTTCAGGTGGACGATGAGCGCGTCCGCACCGATCATGTCGATGGCCGCGCGCGCCAGTTCCTCGCCGCCCGGCCGTGTGAGTTGCGCGCCGCCTACATTGGCGAGGATCGGCACCGAGGGCGCGAGCGCCCGGAGTTCGCGGCCCAGGCCCGAGGCGCCCCTGCCCTCGACCGCGATGCGCTGCGAGCCGACGGCGAAAGCGATCCCGAGCGCCTGCGCGACTTCGGCCAGCCGGGCGTTGATTCTTCCCGCCCGCTCCGGTCCGCCCGTCATCGAGGAGATGAGCAGCGGCGCCTGGAGGCGGCGACCCAGAAATTCCGTGGAAAGATCGATCGCGTCGAGGTCGATCTCGGGAAGCGCGACATGCTCGAAGCGGATTGCCGCAAAGCCGGTCTCGGCGCGTGGTCCCTGGCCTGCGCGCATGGCGATGTCGAGATGATCGCTCTTGCGCGCCGCGATCCCCGATGGCGGCGAGTCGTCCCGCGCGCGGCTCAACGGACGTTCTCCCTATGGCGTTTGGTCGCATCGCGCGGCGCTGTTCGCTCAAACGTCATCGCGTACCTTGGTCCTCCCGGCTCTGGAGCGTATCGCGAGGGGCCGGAAAATGACATGCTGAACCTTCCTGAGGGGTGAAAGTGAAGCATTGCGGATGAACGCCGAGCCGACAACCAGCCTCGACGCGACGAGGCGCCGCATCCAGGCCCGGCTCGAGACGCTGATACCCGAGGCAGAGCCGGCTGCGATGACGCTCGCCATGCGCGAGGCGCTTCTGGCGCCGGGCAAGCGCCTGCGTCCGCTGATGACGGCGATCGTCGCGCAGGATCTAGGCGGCGACCCGCAGGCGGCGGTGGATATCGGCTGCGCGATCGAGATGGTCCACGCCGCCTCCCTGATCCTCGACGACCTTCCCTGCATGGACGATGCCGAGCTTCGGCGCGGCGAGCCGGCGCTGCATCGCCGCCACGGCGAGGATATCGCGGTGCTGGCCGCCGTCTCGCTTCTGTCGGACGCTTACGGCCTCGTCGCGGCACAGGCCTCGCTCGACGCCGCCGCTCGGGTGGAGTGCGTCGCCATCCTCTCGCGCGCCGTCGGCCTACGCGGGCTCGTCGGCGGTCAGTTCCAGGATCTTCGCGAAGGCCAGCGCGAGCGGGCCCTGTCGCAGATCTTGGAGACGAACGCGCTCAAGACCGGCTCGCTCTTTCGCGCCGCGGTGGAAGCGGGCGCCATCGTGGCGGGGGCGCAGGCTGCCAGAGAGCCCCTCTCCGATTTCGCCCAGGAACTCGGGCACGCCTTCCAGCTTCTGGACGATCTGCTCGACAAGGCTCCGGATGCCCGCGTCAGCGGGAAGAACCCCGGCCAGGATGCAGGCAAGTCCACCGTCGTCGCCCTGATAGGGCGGCCGCCGGCCGAAAAGCGGATTGAACGCCACGTCGCACAGGCGCATATCCACCTCGCGGCCGTGTTCGGCCCCGATAGCCGTCTGGCGGGCCTGGTGGACTCCATTGTGGAGCCGTTCCGCGGCACGGTGCTGAACGCGGCGCCGCGAGACGGCGAGGCACGCGCGCTGAGCCCGGCGATGGAGCGTTGACGACATGACCCTGACGAGTTGGCCCGTTCTCATCGCGGTGGCCGTCGCGGTGTTTCTGGTGATGGAGGTCGTTGCGTGGGCCGCGCACAAATACATCATGCACGGCTGGGGATGGGGCTGGCACGAAAGCCATCACGAGCCGCACGACGACACGTTCGAGAAGAACGACCTCTATGCCGTCGTTTTCGCGGTTTTCGCTGTCGCCTTGTTCGCCCTCGGCCACGTCCTCGAATGGCCGCTGGTGACGGCAGTGGCCACTGGCATCACGCTCTACGGCCTCTTCTACTTCATCGTCCATGACGGGCTGGTGCATCAGCGCTGGCCGTTCCGCTACATCCCCCATCGCGGCTACGCCAAGCGCCTCGTGCAGGCTCACCGGCTGCATCACGCGGTGAAAGGCAAGGACGATTGCGTCTCGTTCGGCTTCCTTTACGCGCCGCCGGTCGATCAGCTCGCGGCCCAGCTCAAGGCCTCCGGCAAGGTCGCGGCCGAGCAGGAAGAGCGCCGCACGTTGCACTGAGGTTCAGCGCGGGCGGGTCCAGAGGTCCGGGTCGCGAGGATCGGCGCCGCCGCCCCTGAACAGCGCCATCCGCGCGCCTTCCAGCATCTGCGCGGCCTTTTCGCTCTTGCGCGTCGAGATGCGCTCGCCGAAAGCCGCCTCGCCGCGCTGGACGAGCTTGACGCCGATCGTGCGATACACGCCCCATGCCGTGCCGATCGCCCAGGCCGAACGGCGTGGAAGAGCGTCGATGCCGACGCGCGCCGAGAAGTAGTATTCGTCGGCCGCGATCACGAGCCGTTCGCGCAGGCGCGCGATGCCCCCCGCGTGGGCGGGGTCGGTGAGGTCGGCGGGGGCCAGCCCCTCCTCGCGCAGCCATTGGAGCGGCACGTAGACGCGGCCGGCCCGCGCATCGTCCACCACGTCCCGCGCGATGTTGGTGAGTTGGAAGGCGAGGCCGAGATCGGCCGCCCGGTCGAGCGTCGCCGCGTCCGACACCCCCATGATGCGCGCCATCATCACGCCGACGACGCCGGCCACTCGCCAGCAGTAAAGCATAAGGTCGTCGAGCGTTTCGTATGTGCGGCCCTCGACATCCATCTCGAAGCCGGCGAGATGCTCCTCGCAGAGCGAGCGCTGAATGTCGTGCTCCCGCACGACCGATGCCAGCGCGGCGAAGGACGGGTGCAGCCCTTGCGTGCTCCCCTCGAAGGCGAGCGCGGTGTCGCGCCGCAGCGCAGCGATGCGCTCCTGCGGTGAACGCGTATCCGGAACGCGCTCGGCCGAGCCCGCCTCCTGCCCGTCCACGACGTCGTCGCAGTGCCGGCACCACGCATAGAGCATGATGACGCTGCGCCGCGTCCTCGCGTCGAACAGACGCGCGGCGGCCGCGAAGCTCTTGGAACCGACCGCTATGGAGGCGGCCGAGAAGGCCTCGATGTCGCGCTCAGCCATCGCCGAGGATCAGCCCCGCCGTCGCCTTGGCCGAGGCGACGACGCCCGGAACGCCCGCGCCCGGATGCGTGCCGGCGCCGACGAAATAGAGGTTGCGTATCTCGTCGTCGCGATTGTGTGTGCGGAACCACGCCGACTGCGTCAGCACCGGGTCGAGCGAGAAGGCGCTGCCGAGATGGGCGTTCAGTTCGTCTCGGAAGTCGAAGGGCGTGAAGATGCGGTGGGTCACGAGATCGCGGCGAAGGTTCGGCATATAGCGCGCCTCCAGATAGTCGAAAACGCGCTCGCGATAGTGCGGCCCCTCCCGCGCCCAGTCGATGTCGGCAGAGCCGAGATGCGGTACGGGCGAGAGGACGTAATAGCTCCCCATGCCGTCGGGTGCGAGCGAGGGATCGGTCGCGCAGGGGCTGTGCAGATAGAGCGAGAAGTCGGTCGCGAGCTTAGGGCCCTTGAAGATCTCGTCGATCAGCGGCCGGTAGCGCGGCCCGAAGAGCACGGTGTGGTGCGCGAGCTGGCTCTGGTGCTTCGAGAGCCCGAAATACAGGACGAAGAGCGACATCGAGAAGCGCTTGCGCTTGAGCGCCCGCGCCGTCTCCCGCCCGCGCGGCTTGTGCGCGAGAAGCCCGGCATAGGTGTGGACGACGTCAGCGTTGGATGCGACGAGATCGGCCGTGAAGTGCCGCCCGTCCTTCAGGCGCACGCCCTCGGCTCGGCTGTCCTCGACGTCGATCGCGGCAACCTCGGCGTTCATCTCGAAGGTGCCGCCGATGTCCTGGAAGAGCTTCACCATGCCGGCGACCAGCGCGCCGGTGCCGCCCTTCGGGAACCAGACGCCCCACTCGCGCTCCAGCGCATGGATCAGCGCGTAGATCGACGAGGTCGCGAAGGGGTTGCCGCCGACGAGCAGCGAGTGGAACGAGAAAGCCTGCCGAAGGTGCTCCTCCTCGATATATTGCGAGACCTTCGAATAGACCGAGCGCCAGGCCTGGAGCTTCATGAGCTGCGGGCCGGCGCGCACCATGTCGCGGAAATGCAGGAAGGGCACGGCGCCGAGCTTCAAGTATCCCTCCTCGAAGACGGCGCGCGAATAGTCGAGGAAGCGCCGGTAGCCCTCGACGTCCTTCGGGTTGAGCGCCAGGATCTGCCGGTCCATCTCGCTCTGGTCGTTGGCGTAGTCGAAGACCGTGCCGTCTTCCCAGCACAACCGGTAGAACGGGTTCACCGGCAGGAGCGTCACATAGTCGGAAAGCGTTGCGCCCGCTGCCGTGAACAGTTCCTCGAGCGCGCTCGGATCGGTGATCACCGTCGGCCCCGCGTCGAAGGTGAAGCCCTCGTCCTGATAGACATAGGCCCGCCCACCCGGCTTGTCGCGCTTCTCAAGAAGCGTCGTCGCAATGCCGGCCGCCTGAAGGCGGATGGCGAGAGACAGTCCGCCGAGGCCCGAGCCGATGACGATCGCCGTCCTTGGCTTGTCGTTCTGCATTCGGCTCATTTCGATCCTTTCATGAGAACGCGCAGCGCGTTGGCGACCGGCACCGGCGGCTTGCCGATCAGGATGCGGGCCTTGTCGGCGGCGGTGAGGCGTCCAGCGTAGAAGCGCGCGATCAGCGCCTCCGGCAAGCGATGGAAATGCTCGAGCACGCGGTAGCGCTCCGCCGGCTCCCCGGCCCGGAACAGCATCCGGTTGAGCGCGCGGAAATAGCCGCGCTCTGCCCAGCGTTCGCGGGCATCCGTTGCGATCGCCTGTCCGACCGGCTGGGAGGCGAGGTCCGGCAACCCGGCGACGAGATCGGCCGTGCGCACGGCATCCGGCAGCGAGTAGCCCGTGGTCGGATGGAAGAGCCCCGCCGCCAGCCCGATCGTCGGCACGCCGCCGAGCGAAGCGAGATGCGCGGGATAGTCCCCGCCGAGCGCGATCGGCAGGATGCCCTCCTCCTCGCGTACGACCCTGAAGGAACCCCAGCCGGCCCTCGCGGCGTAGTCGGCGATACGCTTGCGCAGGCCTTCCTGCGCCAGCGCGTCTCCATCGGCATAGTAGGTGTCTTCGATCAGCATCCGCGTGGACGAGAACGGCAGGCTATAAACGAAGCGATAGCCGTCGTCCTGCGCGACCGTCGCGTCCATCACGATCGGGGCGGCGAGACCGTGCGGGCGCTCGAACTCGACCTCCTGCCCGAGGAACTTCTGGTAGCCGACGTCGAGATGGGCCAGGGCGCGCGGGCCGCGAGCGTCGATCACCGCACCGGCCTCTATGCGTTCGCCGCCGGCGAGAACGACGCTCGTCGGCGCGATCGTCTCCACGGGTGCATTCAGGCGAAGGCGGTCGCCGAGGCGGCCTTGCAGAATTTCGTGAAAACGGTCGCTGGTCACAGTGGCATAACCGGTGCCGATCGTACGGCGGCGCGCCGGGAAGCGCACCTCGTAGGACGGCCAGCGATGGACGACGAAGGGCGCGAGCCACTTCGCGCCGTCCGCGGTCAGGTCGCCGTCATGGAAGGACCAGGTGTGATTGCCGCCGGCCTTTGTTCCCGCCTCCACGGCGATGAAGTTCAGTTCGGGCCGCACCTCGGCAAGCCGCCAGGCGAGAAGCCCGCCGGACAAGCCGGCGCCGACGATGACGAGGTCGGCCCCCGTCACGCCAGCAATTCGCCAGCGGGCGCTCGCGCGCCGATCGTTTGACTCTCGATGATGTCGGCCGCCAATCTCGCACCTCCCCCTGCCCCGATCCGGGATCCCAGCGCGCGGGCGCGCTCACCGAACCCTTTTTCGACGATCAGGCGGCGAAGGGAAGAGCGCGCGGTGCGTTCGGACAAATGGACGCGGGAGAGCTTCAGGCCGACGCCGTGATGCTCGACGCGGGCAGCGATGCCCGGTTGGTCGAAGGCGATCGGCAGGACGAGGAGCGGCACGCCGGCGCCGAGCGCGTCCATCACGGTATTCAGCCCGCCATGCGTCACGCAGATGTCCGCCGCTTTCAGGACGGCACGCTCGGGAAGATGCGCGGCGACGTGATGCGCGTCGAGGCTTGCGGCCTCCGCTTCGGACAGGCCGCCGCAATGGGCGATCACCAGTTGCATGTCGAGCGCGGCTGCGGCCTTCGCGACGATCTGGAACATCGCGAGGCGATGACCCTGCAGCGTACCGAAAGAGCAATAGACGAGCGGACGGTTGGGGTCATACGCGAAGGGCAAACGTACATCCGGCACCGTCTCCTTGCGGATCGGCCCGACGGCATGCAGCCGAGGTGCGGCGGCGCGCGGGAAGTCGAAGGCGGCGACGGTCTGCGAGATCGTCGCGAGCGGCGAGATGCAGTCCTCCAGCATCGCAATGCCCGGCAGTCCGAAACGCAGTGCCATGTCCTCGATCACGCGGCGCTGGCGCCGCAGCACGAAACGGGTGACACGCTCCGCGCCACGGCTGCGCTTCAACCCGTCCGGGCTCGGATCGTAGGGCCAGTCTAGAAAAGGCGGCGGCAGGGCTGGTTCTCGCTCGATGGGCAGGGCGGAGGCGATCGACAGGTAAGGCAGCCCGAGATGTCGCGCGATGAGACCACCGGCCGGCTCCATCTGGTCTGCCAGAACGGCGTCCGCGCCGATCCGCGACAAGATGTCTGGCCCGCTTTCGCACAGGATCGCGGTGAGCCGCGCCGAATCACGCACTGTGCGCAGCACACCGAGCGCGCCAGTCGGGTGTCTTGCGCCTTCGCGCAGCGCAAGACACGCCTTGCGTCCGGCCTGCGCGCCGAAAGTCACGGTCTGTACCGGGCCGGCGTGTGTTTCCCGTTCGGCGCCCTCCGGAAGCAGCAATGTCACGTGGTGGCCACGGGCGACGAGCGTCGCACCCAGCGTGCGGAAGACGCGAATGTGACTGGGGAGCGGCGGACAGATCAGTGCGAAATGCGTCATGCGACCATGTGAACCCGGCGAAACGCTTGAATGCGTCGGCGGTGCGCGCAGTTAACGCGCGAGACCGGTCGCCGGTGCCGAGATGGCGACCTTCGGCTCATGGCAGATCGCTTGCGGATTGGAAACCTGAACTCGTGCCATCCCCCTTCCCTTACCCTCGCCTATGAGCCGCCTCGCTCCCTCCATCGACGTTGATGGACGCCCTGCATTCGCCGAACGGCTTGGTACGCAGATCTTCCTCGGCGCTTCGATCGTCTCAGCACTTGCGCTCTGGCTCGCTGCGGTCGGCCGTCCGCTGCTCTGTCCGTGCGGCACCGTGGCCCTTTTCATCTCCGACGTGAACTCGCCCCAGACATCGCAGCAGTTCGCCGACTGGTACTCGCTTCTTCACATCGTTTTCGGCTTCGGCCTCTGGTTGGTGCTTGATCGGATCAGGCCTCACTGGTCGGTTGGCCAGAAGCTGCTCGTCGCTCTCGCCTCCTCGGCGGTGTGGGAAGCGGTCGAGAACATGCCGCCGGTGATCGAAATCTTTGGCAACGCTCCCGGCACACCGCCCTATGCGGGGGATTCGATCCTCAACGCGGTCTCGGACACGCTGTTCGTCGCGATCGGCTTCTACGCGGCTCGAGCGCTTCCCCTTCCGGCCGTCATCGCCCTCGCGATCGCCTTCGAGCTCTTCGTCTGGCGAATGGCCGACGACAGCTACACGCTCGGTACGCTGCGGCTGATCTCCGCCGCGCTGTGAGCGATCAGGCGCGGCGTTGGGAACGCGGCGTGATGCCGGGAATGTAGGTCTTGCCGCCTGACGGCTCCGTGCGCCATCCCGAGCCCGCGATGGTGACGACGCGGTTGCCGCGAAAATCAGTCTCGGCCGCGATGAAGCCGCGCTCGGCCATGTAGGTCAGGAGGAAGCGCCCCCGCGAAGGCGAGTGGCTGCCATAAGCCTTGGCGAGCGTCGCGTCGTCGGGGCAGGGCTGACCATCGCGCGCCGCGCGCGCCAGCATCAGGTAGACGCCCTGCATGTCCTCCGGCAACGCGTCCGAGCGCTCGATCACACGTGTCCATTCCTCGTCCGCCTCACCCTCACCGACGCCCGCGCGTGCGATCGCAAGGCGCCTGCGGAAGGCCGTCATGTCGGTGGCCGCGCCGCCGACGCGCTTAAGCCGGCAATGAACGAGGAAGTCCTGATACAGCACCGGTACCGGGCGGAACGCGGCCTGCGGGTCGGAAAGAAGGTCGGCGAAAATCGCCTCGATGACGCGCGCACGCTCTGCGAGTTCCTCTTCGCTCGGCGGCTCTTCGGGTTCGGGTTGCGCGAGCGGCGCGGGGCCGGCCGAGCCGAGACGGTCGAGGATGTCGCGCGTTTCCATCGGCTGGCGGCGCGGTGGCTCGGGCAGCGTGTCGGGCTCGTCCGCGCCCGCTGTGAAGATGAGGTCTGCCATCGCGTCCGGCGTCATCTCCGGCAGCGCCATCAGGACGGGGCGGCCGGAGCGCCCGGCCGTCTCCACCGAACCGATGCGGATCGGCACCGGACGACGAGACAGAGCGGGCCCAAGCGCGACGAAATGTCCGGGCTCGAGATCGCGGAAGCGTTCGGCCTGCCGGCGCTCCAGCCCCAGGAGATCGGCCGCGCGCGCCATGTCGATGTCGAGGAAGGTCCGGCCCATCAGGAAGTTCGAGGCCTCGGCCGCGACGTTCTTGGCAAGCTTGGCAAGGCGCTGCGTCGCGATGATGCCGGCCAGCCCGCGCTTGCGGCCGCGGCACATGAGGTTCGTCATCGCGCCGAGTGAGATGCGCCGGGCCTCGTCACCCACCTCGCCGGCGATGGCAGGCGCGAAGATCTGCGCCTCGTCGACGGCGATCAGCATGGGGAACCAGACGTGGCGGTCGGCGTCGAACAGCCCGTTCAGGAAGGCCGCCGCGCACTGCATCTGCACCTCGGTGTCGAGTCCCTCGAGATTGAGGACCACGGACGCGCGATGCTGGCGGATGCGCCGGGCGATGCGCGCGAGTTCGGCGGGCGTGCGGTCGGCCTCGACGACCACATGGCCGAAGCGCTCGGAGAAGGAGACGAAGTCCCCCTCGGGATCGATGATCGCCTGCTGCACCCATTCGGCGCTCTGCTCGAGAAGGCGGCGCAGGAGATGCGACTTGCCGGACCCCGAATTGCCCTGCACGAGAAGGCGCGTCGAGAGAAGTTCCTCAAGATCCATTTCCGCTGGTTCGCCCGTGGCGGTGGTTCCGAGGTCGACGGCGACCTTCATGCTCAACGTCTCGTATCCTTCGCGTGCGGTGGGTCGTCGAACCTAAGTGACAGTCGGCCGGAACGGGAGGGGCGCGTGCCTCCCGTCCACAGTTTCCGGCGGGCCAAGCTGGACATCCTGCCCTACGGGCAATTTGCCCAGACGGCGAAACCACGGCAAGTTGCTAGCATGGGCACCATCGAGTGAAGCCGAAGAAGAGGGACGGCCATGTTCGAAGGTTTCGATCCGGTGCTCCTGGCGCGCATCCAGTTCGCCTTCACCGTCTCCTTTCACATCATCTTCCCGTCCTTCACGATCGGGCTCGCCTCCTATCTCGCCGTCCTTCACGGCCTGTGGATGTGGACGGGCCGGCAGTTCTATATCGCCGTCTTCCAGTACTGGCTGAAAATCTTCGCGGTCTCCTTCGCCATGGGCGTCGTCTCTGGCATCGTCCTGAGCTACCAGTTCGGTACCAACTGGTCAGTCTTCGCGGACAAGACGGGACCCATCCTCGGTCCCTTGATGGCCTACGAGGTGCTGTCCGCCTTCTTCCTGGAGGCCGGATTCCTCGGCGTCATGCTGTTCGGGCTGAACCGCGTCGGGCCGCGCCTGCACTTTTTCGCGACGCTGATGGTGGCGCTCGGCACCTTCGGGTCTGCCTTCTGGATCCTGTCCGTCAATTCCTGGATGCAGACGCCGGCCGGCTACGTGATCGGTGCCAACGGCCAGTTCATGCCGGAAGACTGGTGGGCGATCGTCTTCAACCCGTCCTTCCCCTACCGGCTCGTCCACATGGTGCTCGCAGCCTATCTGACGACTGCCTTCGTGGTGGGCGCCGTCGGTGCGTGGCATCTTCTGAAGGACCGCTCCAACGAGGGCGCGAAGGTGATGTTCTCGATGGCGCTCTGGATGGCCGCCATCGTCGCGCCGATCCAGATCTTCGCCGGCGACCAGCACGGGCTGAACACGCTGGAACACCAGCCGATGAAGATCGCCGCGATGGAGGGGCATTTCGAGACCAACCGCGACGGCGGCATGCCGCTGACGCTTTTCGGCCTGCCCGACATGGAGGCAGGTGAGATGCGCGCGGCGATCGAGATCCCGAACGCCGGCTCCCTGATCCTCACCCACTCGATGAACGGCGAGGTCGCCGGGCTCGACGCCTTCCCGCGCGAGGACTGGCCGAACGTGTGGATCGTCTTCTTCTCCTTCCGCGTGATGGTGGCGATCGGCTTTGCGATGCTGGGCATCGGCGTGTGGTCGCTGTGGCACCGGTGGAAGGGAACGCTGGTGGAGGCGAGTTGGCTGCAACGGGCCTCGGTCGCGATGGGGCCGATGGGCTTCGTCGCCGTCCTCGCCGGCTGGATCACCACGGAGGTCGGCCGCCAGCCCTACACGGTCTACGGCCTGCTTCGAACCGCCGAGAGCCATTCGCCCATCGCGGCTTCGGCGGTCGGCGCCTCGCTCATCGCCTTCATCGTCGTCTACTTCTTCGTGTTCGGCGCCGGCACCTTCTACATCCTGCGCAATATGGCGCGGCCGCCGGAGATCGACGAACAGGGCCCGCGCCCGGACGAGCCGATCCGCACCGCCGGCGTCACACCCGGCCCGCACATGGACGAGGGCGACAACCCCTCCGCTCCGCGTCCGCAGCCGGCCGAATAGGAGGGCGAAACGATGGACCTTCCGCTGATCTGGGCCTTCATCCTGGCCTTCGCCGTCCTTGCCTATGTGGTGCTCGACGGGTTCGACCTCGGCATCGGCATCCTCTTCCCGCTGATGAAGCGCGCAGAGGACCACGACACCGCGATCAACACCGTCGCACCGTTCTGGGACGGCAACGAGACATGGCTGGTGCTGGGCGGCGGCGGGTTGTTCGCCGTCTTCCCGCTGGCCTATGCCGTCGTGATGCCTGCGCTCTACGCGCCGATCATCGCGATGCTCTTGGCGCTCGTCTTCCGCGGCGTCGCCTTCGAGTTCCGCTTCCGCACGGTGCGCTGGCGCAAGACCTGGGATCGCGGCTTCTTCCTCGGCTCCCTGACGGCGGCCTTCGCGCAAGGCATCGCGCTCGGCACCATCGTACAGGGCATCGAGATCGAGAACCGCGCCTATGCCGGCGGCTGGTATGACTGGCTGACGCCCTTCTCCCTGCTGACCGGCGCGGCGGTGGTCGTCGGCTACGCGCTTCTCGGCGCGACGTGGCTGATCATGAAGACGGAAGGTCCCTTGAACCGCGAGGCCGCGGGCTTCGCGAAGGTCGCGGGGTTCGGCACGCTCGTGCTCATCGGCGTCGTCTCGGCGTGGATGCCGTTCCTGCAGGACGAGTTCTTCGCGCGCTGGTTCGCCTTTCCGCAGATCGTCCTCGTCGCGCCCGTTCCGATCCTCGTCGCCCTCGCAGCTCTCGTCCTCTTCCGCTCCCTCGCCAACCACGAATCGGAGCGGCGGCCGTTCCTCGCCTCGCTGGCGCTTTTCGTCCTGTCCTTCATCGGCATCGGCATCTCGTTCTATCCGAACATCCTGCCGCCGGAACTGACGATCTGGGACGCGGCGGCGCCCGACTCCTCGCTCGCCTTCATGCTCGTCGGCGCCGTCCTGCTGGTGCCGATGATCCTCGCCTATACGGGCTATTCCTACTGGATCTTCAGGGGCAAGGTGCGCGAGGGC
Source organism: Aureimonas mangrovi (assembly GCF_014058705.1). Taxonomy (NCBI): domain Bacteria; kingdom Pseudomonadati; phylum Pseudomonadota; class Alphaproteobacteria; order Hyphomicrobiales; family Aurantimonadaceae; genus Aureimonas; species Aureimonas mangrovi. Next base: position 1,186,873 of record NZ_CP059692.1, on the reverse strand, counting down.
GAGGGGTATCACCAGCATGGCCACTGATCGTCGCCGCACGGCGAGCGGTCCGCTCTGGAAACGCCTCGCCTGGTTCGCGCTCCTGTGGTGCGCGAGCCTCCTGGCGATCAGCATCGTCGCCTACGCGATCCGGTCGGCGATCCTGTGAGAACGGCGGCCCCCTTTGCGGCAGCCCTCGCCTGCCTCGTCTCGTCGACGGTGACCTCGGCTTCCGAGTTGCAGCCCGTCTCGGTCGCCAGCACGGCGCTCGGCCGCGATATGGCCGTCGAGGTCTATGTGCCGGACGGTCCGGTACCGGCAGAGGGCTGGCCGGTGCTTTATCTCCTCCACGGCCATGACGGAAACGAGCGGAGCTGGGCCGATCTCGGCGGCATCCAGGCAAGGCTCGACCGGCTCATCGCCGACGGGACGATCGCGCCGCTCCTCGTCGTCATGCCCGATGCCGGGAACAGCTGGTACGTGGACTCGGCCGATGTGGACGGGCCGGGCGACTACGAAACCGCGATCACGGTCGATCTTGTCGCCCATGTCGAGGCGAACTATCCGGCGCAGAAGAGCGCCGCCGGCCGCGCCATCGCAGGCCTGTCGATGGGCGGCTTCGGGGCGATCCGCCTCGCCTACGCTCATCCACAGCTCTACACCGCGACCGCCAGCCTTTCGGGCGCGCTGTGGAACAACGTGCCCTCTGAGGATATCAGCGACGATCCGGACGATCTGCGCCTCATCGCCGACAGCGTCTTCTTCCACCGTATCGACGCTGATACGATCGGCACCGGTCGCATTCTGCCGTCCACGGGCGACCACTTCGCCGGCGCCTTCGGCGAGCCCTTCGAGGCAGCGCGCTTCAACGCGCACAACGTCTTCACCCTGCTGCAGCAGGCCGTGGACAGCGACGTGCCGCTGCCCAAGACCTATCTCACGGCAGGCGACGACGACGGCTTCAACCTGTGGCGAGGCGCGATCTCGCTGCACGAGACGCTGATCGCGGATGGCCGCACCTCGGAACTGCGCATCACCGATGGCGACCACGTGTGGTCGCTGTGGTCCGTCTCCATCGTCGACGTCCTGCGCTTCATCGACGCGCAATGGGTCAAGCCAGCGCCTTGAGGCCGCCTATCCGAGCGCGATCTCCGGCACGAAATCCTTCGCCAGCGCCATGTCCTCTTCGAAGGCGGCCTGCTCGCGGGCCTTGGCCGCCGCATCCGGCAGGCGCAGGATGTAGGACGGGTGGACGGTCACGAGGAGCTTGGTGCCCTCGTCGAGATCGATCAGCCGCGAGCGCGTGTCCCGGATCGTGACCGTCTTGCCGAGGACGGAGGCCGCGGCTGTCGCGCCGAGCGCCACGATCAGCTTGGGGCGGATCATCTCGCGCTCGATCTGGAGCCACCAGCGGCAGACCTTCACCTCGCCCATGTTCGGCTTGGCGTGGATGCGCCGCTTGCCGCGCGGCTCGAACTTGAAGTGCTTCACGGCGTTCGTGACATAGGCCTGCCGCCGATCGACGCCGGCCGCCGCGAGCGCTGCGTCGAACACCTTGCCGGCCGGCCCCACGAAGGGGTGGCCGGCCAGATCCTCCTGATCGCCCGGCTGCTCACCGACGAAGATCACCGGCGCATCTGCCGGCCCCTCGCCGAAGACCGTCTGCGTCGCCGGCTCCCAGAGCGGGCACGCCCTGCAGTTCTTCGCCTGCTCGCGCGCTTCCTGCAGATCGTCCGGCCGCTTGTTGAAGCCGGCGAAGACCTCATCCAGGCCGCGCTGTGCCATCATTCGCTCCGCGTTCTTCTCATGGCGCAGGCTCGGCAGCGTCGGCGCGTTCTCGATCATGCGGCGAGCGGCCGCCTCGGCGCCCTTGATGAGCGGATCGATCAGCGCGGCTTCAGGCAGGTTGTGCCAGTATTTCTTCGGCATCTCCGCCTGCATCGCCTTCACCTTCAGCCGGGCCGGGTTGAAGATCGAGGCATAGTAGGTGAGCCAGAGCGCTTCCATGTCGTCGTCCGCCGGCTTCTGATCGGCGGACGCACCCGGGCCAAAGTCCAGTTCCACCCCATCCCAGTGGACGGAGCGCTTCGGCGTCAGGATCGACCATACCATGCCGGTGAAACGCCGCATGAAGAAGGGCGCCGTCAGCTCGACGACGTGGTGGAAGGGCTCGAACCAGGCGATGTAGTGTCGCCCCTCCGGTGTCTCGATCTCCCGAAAGCGCACGAAGGCCTTCATCTTGTGGCTGTCACGGCGCACGGCCTTCGCCATCTCCTGCGCACGTGAAACGTCCGGGTCCGAGACGATCTCCAGAAGCGCCTTTTCATTCTGCAGGCGCCAGAGAAGCCGGTAGGCGAGGCGGAAGCGCTCCGGGTCGCTGTTGCAGACGAGAAGGCCGGCAAGGTCCGGGAAGGCGCGCGGCACGAAAGCGGGCGCCGTGCCCTTGGGCATCGGCGGCAGCGGCTCGGCGAAGAGCTCGCCCGCCTCGCCCTCGACCGAAAAGCTCATATGCTCAGGCTCGATGCCGAGCGCCAACGCCGTGCGCGCGGCCGACCGCCAACCCTCGAAATCAGCCGGGGCGACGAGGCTGGCGACGAACATCAGAACAGGCTCAGCTGCTCGGCCTTCGGCGCGACCAGTGGGCGCAAATGCTCACGATCGGTCAAGCCGCCGGGCGACCAGTCGAGCGCCGATACGAAAGGGCGGACCCTCTCGACCGAATGGCAGAGCTTCGCCACATCGTCGAGCCGAAGCGTGCGATGGCGGCGCGTCGACAGAATGCGGTCGACAGCCTTCGTCCCGAAGCCCGGAACGCGCAGCAGCGTCTCGCGATCGGCGCGGTTGACGTCGACCGGAAATCGGCCGCGGTTCTTCAAAGCCCAGGCCAGCTTGGGATCGATCGAGAGATCGAGCATCCCGCCGATGCCGCCCGAGACGATCTCGCCGCGTTCGAAACCGTAAAAGCGCATCAGCCAATCCGCCTGGTACAGCCGATGCTCGCGCATCAAGGGCGGCTTGGCGAGCGGCAGGCGCGAGGACGCATCGGGGATCGGCGAGAAGGCCGAATAGTAGACGCGGCGCAAACGGTAATTGCCGTAGAGGTTCTCGGAACGCGACAGGACCGCGTCGTCGTCCGAGCCGTCCGCGCCGATGATCATCTGCGTCGACTGACCGCCCGGAGCGAACTTCTTCGGCCGCGCCCGGTCCTTCTTCTCACCCTTGTGCTCCTCGATCTTGAGCCGCAGGTGCCCCATCGAGCGCTTGATGTCGCGCGGTGCCTTTTCCGGCGCGAGCGCGCCGAGAGAGAGATCCGTCGGCAGTTCGATGTTGATCGACAGTCGGTCGGCGAAAAGCCCCGCCTCCTCGATCAGCGCGGGCGAGGCATCCGGGATGGTCTTCAGGTGGATGTATCCGGCAAAGCCATGCTCGAGGCGCAGCTTTCGTGCTACGCGCACCATCTCCTCCATCGTGTAATCCGAGTTGCGGATGATGCCGGAGGAGAGGAACAGGCCCTCAATGTAGTTGCGCTTGTAGAAGTTGAGCGTCAGCTCGACGACTTCGTCCACCGAGAAGCGCGCCCGCGCCACGTTCGATGAGGAGCGATTGATGCAATAGACGCAGTCATAGATGCAGAAATTGGTCAGAAGGATCTTGAGGAGCGAGATGCATCGCCCGTCCGGCGCATAGGCGTGGCAGATGCCGGAGCCTTCCGTCGATCCTATACCCTTCGTCTTCGACGAGTCGCGTTTCGTCGAGCCGCTGGACGCACAGGATGCATCGTATTTCGCGGCGTCCGATAGGATCGCGAGCTTGTCGATGAGCGTCGTCTGAGCCATTCGCCCGATATAGCGTTCTCATTTCGTTCGACCAAGCGGCTTGACGGCGTGACCCTTGGCCGCACTTTGAACGCTCGGTTCAGCGGACGTTCAGGCGGACGCGAGCATGTTGGCGCCATCAAGCTGGCGAGCGCGAAGCGGCCAAGGCACAAACGAGGAAACGATGATGCGCAAGATTTTCCAGAGCATGCTGGCAGTCGCGGTTCTGGCGACGGGCTCTCTGTCTTTCGCCACTCCGCAGGCGTCCGCGCAGGGCGTGCGGATCGAGGTCGGCCCGCGGGGCGTCGAGGTCGACCGGGTTCGCGATCGCGATCGCGGGCGCAGCTTTTGCGATCGCAACCCGCGGGCTCGCGAGTGCCGCGGCCATGACCGCCGCGACCGGCATTGGGACCGTGGCGACCGTGGGCGCGATCGCTATCATGGTCCGCGTCCGAGCCGCGCCTCGGTCGCACGCTGCGCCCAGCGTTACCGGTCCTACGACCCGCGCACCCACACTTATGTGGTGAACAGCCGCGGTGACCGACGCGTCTGCCGCCTCTGAGGACGCACCACACGCCCTCCGACCCGCCGCCGGCCGAACGCCGGACGGATCGCCCCCCTCGCCTGCTTCAGCGGGCGGGGATTTACGTGCAGCCTCGCGCAGAGCCGCAAACCTGTGGCGCAAGTCCCACAAAACCTTCATGGAATAGCCTGCCCCGCGACCAAATGGCGCCATCGGTCGATTCGACGGTTGTCGCAACGTCGGCTTGCAGGCATCTTTCCGAAGCACGCTTCGGGGGAAGTGCCGGCCGTCTGGCCGCTCGCATGAAAAGGCCGGTTCGCCGCCTTCTCGTTCGCTCCCGGAGCAGACCGGGTCCTTGCGAAGAGAAGACGTTCATTTGCGTATCGAATTCAAGGGCCTTCTTGGCGGTATCGCCGCATTCGCCGTGGCGTCGACGAGCCTTCTTGCCTTGGCGCCGACGAGTGCCGACGCGCGCAGCCTTCTCGACCCGTTCGGTCTTTTTACCAGCGACGAGGACGAGGACGAGGAAGGCGACGATATCGTCGATCCGGTCGAGTACACTGTCACCCTGACGGTCTCGCCCGAGATCGAGGATCTCGAAAGCACACTGCGCTCGGCTTCCACCCTCGTTGCCGATGAGGACGAGGCGGTGTCCGGCTCGCTCGGTCTTCTGTCGAAAGCCCGGAACGACCGCCGGCGCCTTGTTGCGGCGCTGTTCGAGAATTCCCGCTACGGCGGTATCGTCACGATCCGCATCCAGGGGCAGGACATCGCCGAACTGCAGCCGGACGCGACCTTCGACACGTCCGGCCCGGTGCCCGTCGAGATCTTCGTTCAGCCGGGCGATCTTTTCACGGTCGGGCGCGTGGCGCTTTCCACCGACAACGGCCGTGTCCTCGATCCCGAGACCTATGAACTGACTCCCGGATCATCGGCCGATTCCACCCGGATCCTCGCCGCCGAGAACCAGGTCTTCCGCGATCTGCGCAACGAGGGCCGCCCCTTCGTCGCCGTCACGGGGCGCGACGTCGTCGCCGACCACGCGACCGACACGCTGGACTATGCGCTGGAGCTTTCGCCAGGCGAGCCCGTGCCCTTCGGCCAGACCAGCGTCACCGGCACGCAAGAGGTCATCCCGGGCTTTGTGGCCTACATGGCCGGGATCGAGCCCGGCACGATCTACTCGCCGGAGGATCTCGAGCTCGCCCGCGAGCGCCTCGTCTCCCTCGGCGTCTTCTCGTCAGTGAACGTGCGCATCGCGGACGCGCAGGCCTCCGACGGCACGGTGCCGGTTCTGGTCGAGGTTTCCGAGCGTCCGTTCAACACGCTGGGCGCCGGCGCCACCTTCTCCAACACGGACGGCGCGGGCGTGAATGCCTATTATGAGCGCCGCAATCTGTTCGGCCGCGCCGAGAGCATCCGCCTCGAAGGCTCGGTCAGCCGCATCGGCGCCAACGAGATTTCCGACAATGGCCGCGAGATCGACGGCGTCGACTTCCGCGGCGGGGCGACCTTCCGCAGGCCAGGCGTTCTCGGGCCCGACTCCGTCTATGTCGGCTCGCTGATCGCGCTGCGCGAACAGCCGCTCGCCTACGACCGCTACTCCATCGCGGGCACAAGTGGGGTCGAATACAAGATCGACGAGGTGCAGAGCGTCATCGCGGGCATCCGCGTCGAATACGAGGAGATCACCGACTATCTGGGCGACGACGAATTCCTGATCGCCTCGGCGCCCCTCACCTACACCTTCGACAACCGTGACGACGAGCTGAACCCGACCGAGGGGCTCCGCCTGCAGGCCTATGTCGAACCTTCCTACGATGCGCTGGGCTCGACGCCCTTCGTCAAGGCACGCGGCGACGTCTCGGCCTATCTCTCCTTCGACGAGAACGATCGCTTCATCGTCGCCGGCCGCGCCGCGCTCGGCTCGGTCTTCGGCGCGGACCTTGAGGATGTGCCAAACTCCCGGCGCTTCTATGCCGGCGGCGGCGGCTCGGTGCGCGGCTACGTTTTCCAGTCGATCGGCCCCTACTACCCGGACTTCGCCCTCCCCGGCACCAACCCGATCTTCGTCGACACGCCGACCGGCGGCCTTTCGCTCTTCGAGGCATCCGCCGAACTGCGCATCGGGGTGACGGAGAACATCCAGATCGTGCCGTTCATCGACGGCGGCACGGTTTCCGACGATCTTTTTCCCGATTTCGGCGAGTTCAAGCTCGGGGCCGGCGTCGGCGCGCGATATCTGACGAGCTTCGGCCCGATCCGCATCGACGTCGGCATTCCGCTCGATCCGGGCCCGCGCGACGGCTCGTTCCAGATCTATGCCGGCATCGGACAGGCCTTCTGATGATGACGCTCTCCCGCTCCCTTGCCCCGCTCGCTCTCGCCGCCGGTTTCGCCGTCGCGCCGGCTGCTCCGGCGAACGCCCAGCAGTTCGTCGCCAACCAGATCGCCAACCTCATCTCTTCGGAGAACGCGCAGGTCGAGATCACCGGCCTGTCCGGCGCGCTGTCGGGGGCTCTGCGCATCGGCGAGATCACCGTCTCTGACGCGGACGGCGTCTATCTGACCGCGACCGACCTCGCGATGGACTGGTCGCCGCTGGCGCTCGCGCGCTCCAACGTCTCCATCGAGAACCTGTCCGCCGGCCAGATCACGCTGACGCGCCTGCCGGGCTCGGCGCCCGCCGATCCAGACGAGCCGGAGGCGCCGTCCGGCGGCTTCTCGCTGCCCTCGATCACGGCCAACATCCAGCAGATCGCCATCACGGAATTCGTGCTGGGCGAAGCGGTCGCGGGCACGCCTGCGCGCCTTTCGGCCAACGCGTCCTTGTCGCTGACCAACGACCCGACCGCGCTCGACGTCTCGGCCAATATCCAGCGCCTCGACCAGCCCGGCGAGATTGCGTTGCAACTCGGATTCGCGCCCGACGACAACCGCCTCGTCGTCGAGGTCAACGCTTCCGAGCCCGCCGGCGGCATCGTCGCGGGCCTCCTGTCGCTGCCGGATTCCCCGCCGGTGCAGCTGACGATCACCGGCAACGGCCCGCTGAACGACTTCTCGGCCGAAGGCTCGCTCGACATCGCCTCGGAGCGTGCGATCACGCTTTCGGCGCAGGTCTCCGACAGCGCGGACGGCCGGCGCATCGCGGCCGACATCTCCACCATCACCGGGCCCTTCGTCCCCGAGCAGTATGTCGATATCGTCGGCGAGACGGCCGAGGTCGACGTCGCCGTCCTGCTCGGCGAGAACGGCATGATCGTCATCGATCAGGGGCGTGTCGTCTCCGGCAATCTCCAGCTCGACGCAGCGGGCGCCTACGATCCGAACGGGTCGGCGAACGACCTGCGGGTGACGCTGGCGACCGCCGCCGGCAACCCGATCCCGCTCGGCTTCGGTGAGGGCGTATCGCGCGCCCAGCTCGAAATCTCGAGCCTGAACGCCACCCTGCGCGGCGCGCTGTCCTCGGCCGCCGTCGAGGCGACGACCTCGCTGCGCACCGCGTCCTTCGGCGACTATGCAGCGCAGGAGCTGAACGCCAGCCTCTCGACGCCCGGCTTCGACATCAACAGTCTGCGCGGCCCCTTCGCCGTCAGCGCCAACATCCGCTCGGCCTCGGCACCGGAAGGCGTGCAGTCGCGCTTCCTTCAAGGTCCGATCACCTTGCGCGCGGCCGGCTCGCTGACCGAGAACGGGATCGTCCTCGACGAGAACGCCTTGTCGACCGCTGTCGCCAACGCCGCGGTCACCGGCAATGCGGCGCTGGACTTCTCCACATTCGACCTCGCGCTGAACACCGATTTCGCCACGACGGCGCTATCCGATGCCACCGTTCCCTATGCCGGCGAGCGCGTCACCGTCGCCGGCAACGTTGCGCGCAACGCCGAGGGCGTCCTGTCGGCCAACAATCTCGCGGTGGATGGCGAGGGCCTTCAAGTGCGCGGCTCGGCCAGCCTGAACGGCGAGGAGATCGCAGCCGACATCGAGGGCAGCCTCGACCAGTCCGCCAACGCGCAGACCGGCTTCACCGGGCGCGCGGCCTTCGATCTCGCGGCCAGCGGCCAGCTCGCCGCCCCGCAGGTCGATTTGACGCTGACCGGCGCCGACCTCCTCGTCAGCGGGCGTGAGCTCACCGATCTTGACGCGCGCGTTCAGGGGACCTTCGCGCCGGACGCGCCGAACGGCACCATCGCCGTCTCCGGTTCCTACAACCAGCAGCCCCTGCGCCTGACGGCCGACTTCGAGACCCTGGCCGAAGGCGAGCGGGCTCTGCGCAATCTCCTGATCGAGCAGGGCGAGAACACGGTCACGGGCGAGGTCGTCCTCGACACGCAGAACGTGCCGACGGGTGCCGTCGACATCGCCGCACCCGATCTGTCGACGCTCGCAGCGCTCTTTGGGCAAGACGCCTCGGGCGATCTTTCCGGCTCGGCCAATTTCTCGACGGGCGGTGACGGCGCGCCCGTCGCCGATGTGGACCTTTCGTCCGCAAGCCTCGTCGCCGCCGGCAACACGCTGGCAGGCCTCGACGTCGAACTGCGCCTGACGGACTATCTCCTGCGCCCCGTGGCCGCCGGCACGCTCGCCGCCGCACGGCTGGAGGCCGGCACGCTCCTCGTCGAGGATCTCGACGTCGATCTCGCAAACCTGAACGACCAGACGGTCATCGACGCAGGCGTCAGCGTCAACGCCGTTCCGATTGCCTTCGTCGGCGACCTTCAGGTCATCGACACGGGCGTTCGGCTCGCACTGCGCCAGCTGAGCGCGGAGATCGAGGACGCCGCCGTCTCGCTCGACCAGCCGACGACGATCGTCCTGGGCGGCGGCATCACCAATCTCGGCCAGATCGCACTCTCGGTCGGCGACGGATCGCTGAACGCTTCGGGCACGATCGGCGAGGGCGTGGATCTCGACGTCGCGCTCGACGCCTTCCCGCTGGCGGTGGCCAATCCCTTCGTCGAGGGACTGGACGCCGACGGCTTCCTGACCGGAACGCTCGACGCGGCCGGCTCCGCAAGCAATCCCCGCGCAGACTTCACCCTCTCGGGCTCCGCGATCGCGACCAGCCAGACGCGCGCCGCCGGCCTCGATGCGCTCCAGCTCTACGTCGAAGGCCGCTACCGCAACGCCGTCACGACGCTGGAGCAGGCGACGCTGGACCTCGGCGAAGGCTCGATCCGCGCGACCGGCGACATCGGCGAGACGCTGGCGCTCGACCTTGCCCTCAACGCCATCCCCGTCTCGCTCGCCAACGGCTTCGTGGACGGGCTGGACGCACAGGGGTCCATCTCGGGCACCGCGCGCGCGACCGGCCGCGCGGACAACCCCGTCGTCATCTTCGACGTCGACGGCACCGGCATCACCGCCGCGCAGATCGCCGCGTCCGGCATTGCGCCGATCACGCTCGACGTCGCCGGCGCGTTGCGCAACGGCACCGTCAGCTTCGACAACGCGGTCGCCGATATCGGCGACGGCGAGATCCGAGCCGTCGGCAGCGTCGGGCGCAACCTCAACCTGCAGCTCGACCTCGCCGATGTGCCCGTCGGCCTCGCCAACGGCTTCGTCGACGGGCTGGACGCTTCCGGGACGCTCTCCGGCAACGCCGCGGCGATGGGCTCCATCGCCAATCCGCAGGCGAGCTTCGAGCTGGCGGGCGCGAACGTCTCGGCCGCACCCCTGCGCCAGTCCGGCGTCGAGACGGTCGCGCTCGACCTCTCCGGCGCCTATGCCGAAGGCACGCTCAATCTGCGCCGGGCCGAAATCGACGCCGGCAGCGGGCGGCTTTCGGCGACGGGTGCCGTCGGCCAGACGCTCGACCTGCGCCTCGTCCTCGACAATCTGCCCGTCGCGCTCGCCAATGCCGTCGTCACCGATCTCGGCGCCCAGGGAACGCTCACGGGCAACGCCATCGCCAGCGGATCGCTCCAGGCGCCCACCGCGACTTTCGACGTGACGGCCGACGGCATTTCGGTCGCGCAGACCCGTGCGGCGAACGTGCCGGCGCTCGACGCCGTGGCACGAGGCTCGTACGAGAACGGCACGGCCACGATCCAGACCGGCACGGTCCAGGTCGGAACCGGCAGCCTTTCGGTCTCGGGCACGGTCGGCGAACTTCTCGACATCGATCTCATCGTCAACCAGCTTCCGCTGGCGCTCGCCGACGGCTTCGTGCCGGACCTCGGTGCGCAGGGCACCCTGTCCGGCAACGTCTCGGCGTCCGGCCCTCTCGCAAACCCCGCCGCCGAGTTCGACGTCAACGCGACGGGCGTTTCCGTGGCGCAGGCCCGCACCTTCGGAGCCCCGCCGCTGAACGCTGTCGCGGCCGGCAGCTATGCCAACGGCACAGCGCAGCTCGCCAATGCCCGCATCGACCTTGAGGGCGGCGGCACGGTGACGGCGACCGGCACGGTCGGCCAGCAGTTGAACGTCGACGTCACGCTTGCCGCGATCCCCGCTTCGCTCGCCAGCGCCGTGGCGCCCGACATCGCGCCGACCGGCACAATCGCCGGCACGGTCTCGGCCACGGGCTCGATCTCCAACCCGTCCGTCACCTACGATGTCGGCGTCACGGGCCTTTCGGTCGTACAGACCCGCGATGTCGGCGTCGGGCCGCTGAACGTCTCGGCGGACGGCACCTATGGCAACAACGCGGTGAACCTCAACTCGCTGACGCTCGCCGGCTCGGGCATCGACTTCTCGGCCTCCGGCTCGGTGAACGTCGCCGGCACGCCGAGCTTCGATCTCTCGCTCAACGGCACCGCGCCGCTCTCGATCGCCAACCGGATCCTGGCCGAGGGAGGGCGTTCGGTCAGCGGCAACGTCGCGGTGAACGCGCAGGTGTCCGGCACCGCTGCGAGCCCGAACGTCAACGGCACGATCTCGACCGCCGGGGCGCAGTTCATCGACACGGGCTCCAACGTCGTCGTCAACGACATCACGACGACGATCGCGCTCTCCGGCCAGACCGCGACCTTCCAGAGCTTCTCGGCCCAGCTCGGCCAGGGCGGCACGATCAATGTCGGCGGCGCGGTAGGCTTCGGCGACGGCTTTCCCGCCAATCTGACCATCACCGCGGACGGCGCGCGCTACGCCGACGGCGAACTCATCACCACGACGGTCGACGCGCAGCTGACCCTCACAGGCCCGCTCACCGGTGGGCCGACGCTCGGCGGTGTCATCAACGTGCGCGAGGCCAACATCCTCGTGCCGGAGAACCTGCCGAGCTCGCTCGCGCAGATCGACGTGCGCCACGTCAACGCGCCGCCGGCCGTCTACCGCCAGCAGCGCGAGCTCAACCCCGAACAGGCATCCCCTGGCGGCGGGGGCGGCGGCATCAATCTCGACCTGACGTTGAACGCTCCCAACCAGGTCTTCGTGCGTGGGCGCGGGCTCGACCTCGAGGTGGGCGGCTCCATCCGCATCACCGGCCCGTCCTCCAATCTCGCCATCGTCGGTGCCTTCGAACTCCAGCGCGGACGCTTCCAGATCCTCTCACGCCGCCTCGATTTCGAGCGCGCTTCGCTCACCTTCTCCGGCGATCTGGTGCCGACGCTCGACATCGTCGCCGCCTCCGACACCGGCGAGGCGACGGTTCGCATTCTGATCACCGGGCCGGCGAACAATCCGAGCTTCGCCTTCACCTCCTCCCCTGCCCTGCCACAGGACGAGGTGCTGGCACGGCTGATCTTCGGGCAGGCCACGACGGACCTGTCGCCGCTTCAGATCGCCCAGCTCGCGAGCGCGGTCGCCACGCTGACCGGCGTCGGCGGATCGTCCGGGCTCCTCGACAATCTGCGCTCGCAACTCGGCGTCGACGACATCGACATCCGCACCACGGCCGACGGGCAGGCGGCGGTCGGCGTCGGCAGCTACCTCAATGAGAACACCTATGTCGGCGTGGATTCCACCGGTCGCGTCTCGATCGACCTCGAGCTTGGCGCCAACGTGAAAGCGCGCGCGGCGGTCTCGGCGACGGAAGGCGGCGGCGGCGAGGTCGGCATCTTCTACGAACGTGAATACTGACCGGGATCGGGCGCTGCGAGCGCGTGCCCCCTTCCCCATCGCGAGAATGCCTTAGATAATCGCCCGGACCGGCACGGTGCCCTCACAGGCGCCGTCGCCCTTGCATGGCATCGAGGGGTTCAATCGTGAGCGAATTTTCCAAACCGGCGGCCGGTGCCGCGACGGAGGATCTGCGGCGGCGGGGCGCGGCTGCGCGCGAGACGGGCGCAAGGGCCTTTTTCGCGCAGGACCCCGGCCGCTTCGAGCGGTTCTCCTTCTCCCTAGACGATCTTCTCCTCGACCTTTCGAAATGCGCGATCGGTCCGAAGGATCTCGGGGCGCTGATCGCCTTTGCGCGCGAGCGCGACCTCGAGGCGCGACGCGATGCGATGTTCGCCGGTGCGAAGATCAACGCGACGGAAGGGCGAGCCGTCCTTCATGTGGCGCTGCGCGGGCGGCCAGCGGATGGCTTTTCGGTCGACGGCGAGCCGGTCGGCGACGACGTCGCCGCGGTGCTGGCCGCCATGGGCGACTATTCGGACGCGATCCGCTCGGGCAAGCTCACCGGCGCGACCGGCCAGCGTTTCACCGACGTCGTCAATATCGGCATCGGCGGCTCGGATCTCGGCCCCGCGATGGCCTGCCTTGCCCTCGCGCCCTATCACGACGGTCCGCGCACGCATTTCGTCTCCAATGTCGATGGCGCGCATATCGCCGACACGCTGAAGAGCCTCGATCCGGCGACGACGCTCTTCATCATCGCGTCGAAGACCTTCACCACCATCGAGACGATGACCAACGCGCGCACCGCGCGGGCCTGGATCGCCAAGGCGCTCGGCGAGGACGCGGTCGGCGCGCATTTCTGCGCCGTTTCCACCGCGCTCGACAAGGTGGCCGCCTTCGGCATTGCGGAAGACCGCACCTTCGGCTTCTGGGACTGGGTGGGCGGTCGCTACTCGCTCTGGTCGGCGATCGGCCTGCCGGTCATGATCGCCGTCGGCCGAGAGGACTTCGCGCAGTTCCTGGCGGGCGCGCGCGATCTCGACCGCCATTTCGCGGACGCCCCGCTGGAGGCGAACCTGCCCGTTCTTCTCGGCCTCGCTGGCTGGTGGCACCGCGTCGCGCAAGAGTGCCCGACGCGCGCGGTCATTCCCTACGACCAGCGTCTCGCCCGCCTGCCGGCCTATCTCCAGCAGCTCGATATGGAATCGAACGGCAAGCATGTCGGCCTCGACGGCGGCGCGGTTCCGACGCCCACCGGCCCGGTCGTCTGGGGTGAGCCCGGCACCAACGGCCAGCACGCCTTCTTCCAGCTTCTGCACCAGGGCACCGACATCATTCCGGTGGAGTTCATCGTGGGAGCCAACGCCCACGAGACCGAGCTCGCCGAGCATCAGGAATTGCTCCTCGCCAACTGCCTCGCGCAGAGCGAAGCCCTGATGAGGGGCCGCACGTTGGAGGAGGCGCGCGAACAGCTCGTCGCCGGGGGCAAGGCGCCCGAGGAGGCCGAGCGCATCGCGCCGCACCGCGTCTTTTCGGGCGACAGGCCCTCGATCACGATCGTCTACGGCAAGCTGACGCCCTATGCCTTCGGACGGCTGATCGCCCTCTACGAGCACCGTGTCTTCGTTGAGGCACAGTTGTTCGGCATCAACGCTTTCGACCAGTGGGGCGTGGAACTGGGCAAGGAGCTGGCGACCGGGCTCCTGCCTCTGGTCAAGGGAGAGGTCGCACCTGGGGAGGATCGAGACGGTTCAACGCGTGGACTTCTGTCCGCGATCGCCAATCTGAAAGCTTGAGGATACTCCCGATGTCCGCCATCGCGAAGATGCCCAACGGTACGCGCACCCTGAAGTCCGAGCCGCGTCGCAACGACGCCGACACGCTGGCGCAGGAGATCGTCGAGAAGCTGACCTATGCGATCGGCAAGACGACTGATGCCGCGCGTCTGCATGACTGGGAATATGCAACGGCGCTCGCCGTGCGCGACCGCATCATCGACCAGTGGCTGACGTCCAACCGGCAGACGCGGGAATCGGGCGCCAAGCGCGTCTGCTACCTCTCGATGGAGTTCCTGATTGGCCGCCTCCTGCGAGACGCGATCTCCAATCTGGGCCTGACCGAACAGGTGCGCGAGGCTCTCGGGCGGTACGGCGTCGAGCTCGATCTCGTCGAGCTTCTGGAACCCGACGCGGCCCTCGGCAATGGCGGCCTCGGCCGCCTCGCCGCCTGCTTCATGGAATCCATGGCATCGCTCGGCGTGCCGGGCTTCGGCTACGGTATCCGCTACGAGCACGGTTTCTTCCGCCAGGAGATCGTGGACGGCGCGCAGGTCGAGCTGCCGGAGACCTGGCTGCAGCACGGCAATCCGTGGGAGATCGAGCGACAGGAGCGCTCCTTCGAGATCGGCTTCGGCGGCAAGGTCACCACGGTCGACGACAACGGCAAGCCACGCTTCGTCTGGCGCCCGGCCGAGCGTGTCCTCGCCGTCGCCTACGACACCCCGGTGATCGGCTGGCGCGGGGCGCACGCCAACACGCTGCGTCTTTGGGGCGCGCAGGCGCTCGATCCGATACTGCTCGATGCCTTCAATTCCGGCGACCATGTCGGCGCTCTTCTGGAGTCCAACCGTGCCGAGGCGATCACCCGCGTTCTCTACCCGGCCGATTCCCATCAGGCGGGCCAGGAACTGCGCCTTCGCCAGGAGTATTTCTTCTCCTCGGCCTCGCTGCAGGACATCATCCGCCGGCATCTGGCGCTGAACGACGACCTGACGAACCTCGCCGACAAGGTCGCGATCCAGCTCAACGACACGCATCCGGCGGTCTCCGTTGCCGAGCTGATGCGTCTTCTGGTCGACGTTCACGGCATGGACTGGGACGCGGCGTGGACGGTGACGCGTGAGACGTTCTCCTACACCAACCACACGCTCCTGCCCGAGGCGCTGGAGACCTGGCCGGTGCAGCTCTTTGAGCGCCTGCTGCCGCGTCAGATGCAGATCATCTACGCGATCAACGCGCAGATCATCCAGGGCGCGCGGTCCGAGCGGGACTTTTCGGGCGAGGAGATCGCCGCGATCTCGCTGATCGACGAGAACAACGGCCGACGCGTGCGCATGGGCCAGCTGGCCTTCGTCGGCTCGCACACGGTCAACGGCGTCTCGGGCCTGCACACCGAACTCATGAAGGAGACGGTGTTCCACGATCTTCACAAGCTCTACCCGGACCGCATTCAGAACAAGACCAACGGCGTGACGCCGCGCCGTTGGCTGTTCCAGTCCAATCCCGGCTTGACCGATCTCGTCTCCGACGCGATCGGCGAAGGCTTCAAGGACGATTTCAACAGACTCGGAGAACTCGACCGCTTCGCGGAGGACGCGAGCTTCCGCGAACGTTTCGCGGCGGTGAAGCGCGTCAACAAGGAGCGGCTCGCAACGCTCGTCGAGGAGCGCCTTGCCATCTCGCTCGACCCGGACGCGATCTTCGACATCCAGGTCAAGCGCATCCACGAATACAAACGCCAGTTCCTCAACATTATCGAGGCGGTTGCGCTCTACGAACAGATCCGCGCCCACCCGGAGATCGACTGGACGCCGCGAGTCAAGATCTTCGCCGGCAAGGCAGCGCCCTCCTATGTCCAGGCCAAACAGATCATCCATCTGGCCGGCGACGTCAGCCGTGTCATCAACTCCGACCCCGCCGTGCGCAACCTCCTCAAGGTGGTGTTCGTCCCGAACTACAATGTCAGCCTGGCCGAGATCATCATGCCGGCAGCCGACATCTCCGAGCAGATCTCCACCGCCGGCCTCGAAGCTTCGGGCACCGGCAACATGAAGTTCGCCCTCAACGGCGCGCTGACCATCGGCACGCTCGACGGCGCCAATGTCGAGATGCTGGAGCATCTGGGCGAGGAGAACATCTTCATCTTCGGCCTCAAGGCCGACGAGGTCGCGGAGCGGCGCGCACGCGGCGTCGGCGGGCAGGAAGCGGTGAGCGAGCAGCCTCTCTTGCGCTCGGCGCTGGATTCCATCGCCTCGGGCGTTTTCTCGCCAGACGCGCCGGGCCGCTACGCCTCGCTGGTCGACGCAGTGCGCGACCGCGACTGGTGGATGATCGCGGCTGATTTCCGTGCCTACTGGGACACGCAGCGTCAGCTCGACGCGCTCTGGACCGACCGCGCGCGCTGGGATGAGATCTCGGTGCGCAACACGGCGCGCATGGCCTGGTTCTCGGCGGACCGCACAATCGGCGAGTATGCCCGCGACATCTGGCGCGCCGGGCCTTCGCGCTGACGATACGTCTGTGAATTATCGTGCCTCGGCACCTTCCCTCTTGTGGAAGGTGCCGAAGCCGGCGCTATCTTGAGTGTGATCAGACAGCCGACGGGGCGGCGACCGCCGATCGCCGGGCGACGGGAGGACGAAAAGATGGCGGACGCAACGCGCAACGCGCCGATCTCGCGCGACACGATGGCCTACGTGCTGGCTGGCGGGCGCGGTTCGCGCCTGATGGAACTCACGGATTCGCGCGCCAAGCCCGCAGTCTATTTCGGCGGCAAGGCCCGCGTCATCGATTTCGCCCTTTCGAACGCCGTCAATTCAGGCATCCGGCGCATCGGCGTCGCCACCCAGTACAAGGCGCACAGCCTGATCCGTCATCTGCACCGGGGCTGGAATTTCCTGCGGCCGGGCCGCAACGAGAGCTTCGACGTGCTGCCCGCCTCACAGCGCGTATCTGAAGACCAGTGGTATGCGGGCACGGCCGACGCCGTCTATCAGAACATCGACATCATCGAGGATTACGCGCCGCGCTACATCATCATTCTGGCGGGCGACCACATCTACAAGATGGACTACGAGATCATGCTCCATCAGCATGTGGACTCGGGAGCGGACGTGACCGTCGGATGTCTGGAGGTCCCACGCATGGAGGCGGTCGGCTTCGGCGTGATGCATGTCGACGAGAAGGGCCGCATCACCGACTTCATCGAGAAGCCCTCGGACCCGCCCTCGATCCCCGGCCGCCCGGACACCGCGCTTGCCTCGATGGGCATCTACGTCTTCGACACGGCCTTCCTTGCCGACCAGCTGCGTCGCGATGCAGCCGATCCGAACTCGGACCGCGACTTCGGGCGGGACATCATCCCCCACATCGTGCGGCACGGCACGGCCTACGCCCACTCCTTCAACACCTCCGTCGTCCAGTCCGAGGCGGAGACCGACGCCTACTGGCGCGATGTCGGCACGGTCGATGCCTATTGGCAGGCCAATATCGACCTCACGGACGTCGTGCCCCCGCTCGATATCTACGATCGGGACTGGCCGATCTGGACCTATGCCGATGTGACGCCGCCGGCCAAGTTCGTCCATGACGAAGACGGGAGACGCGGCTCGGCCGTATCCTCGCTCGTCTCGGGCGATTGCATCATCTCCGGCGGCTCGCTGCGCCGCTCGCTCCTCTTCACCGGCGTGCGACAGCACTCCTGGTCCGTACTCGATCACGCCGTTGTCCTGCCGCAATGCGTGATCGGGCGCGGTGCACGCATCTCGCGCGCGGTGATCGATCGCGGTGTCCATATTCCGGACGGTCTCGTCATCGGCGAGGATCCTGAGCTCGACGCCCAGCGGTTCCGTCGCACGGCCAACGGCGTCTGCCTCGTCACCAAGCCCATGATCGACCGGCTTCGCGCCCAATGACGAGCGTCCTCTCCGTTTCCTCGGAGGTGTTTCCGCTGGTAAAGACAGGCGGGCTCGCGGACGTGGCGGGCGCCTTGCCCGCCGCCCTGAAGCCCTTCGGCATTGAGATGCGCACGTTGATGCCGGCCTATCCCGGCGTCGTCGCCAAGGTCGGCGCGAGCGAGCCGGTCCACCGGTTCCCCTCGCTGTTCGGCGGGCCGGCCATGCTCCTCTCGGCCCAGAGCGCCGGGCTGGATCTCCTGCTCCTCGACGCACCGCATCTTTACGAGCGTGCTGGCGGCCCCTATGCCGGGCCGGGCGGCTACGACCACCCGGACAACTGGGCGCGCTTTGCCGCGCTCAGCCGAGCGGCCGCTGATATCGGCCTCGGTGCCGTGCCGGGTTTTGCGCCCCAGATCGTCCATGCGCACGACTGGCAGGGTGCGCTCGCGCCCGTGTACCTCGCCTTCGAGGATGCGCCCAAACCGAAGACCCTCGTCACCATCCACAATCTCGCCTTCCAGGGCACCTTTCCCTACGGCGTCTTCCCGCGTCTCGGCCTGCCGCCGGAAGCGTGGTCCATCGAGGGCGTCGAATATTACGGCTCGGTCGGCTTCCTGAAGGGTGGCATCCACGCCTGCGACTGCGTGACGACCGTCAGCCCCACTTATGCGCGCGAGATCGTGACTCCCGAAGGCGGCATGGGGCTCGACGGGCTTCTGGCCGGGCGTGGCGAGGAACTGGTTGGCATCGTCAACGGCGTGGACACCGCCGTGTGGGACCCGCGCACCGACCCGCACATCGCCTCCAACTACGACGCGAACGACCTCGACGCCCGTCGGCCGAACCGCGACGCGCTCGTCGACGAGTTCGCTCTCGACGTCGAGGACGGTCCGATCCTCGCCGTCGTCTCCCGCCTGACCTGGCAGAAGGGCATGGACGTTCTAGCAGAGGCGCTCGGCTCGATCCTCGATGCAGGCGTGCGCATGGTCATCGTCGGCTCGGGCGACCGGCTTCTCGAAGGCGCCTTCCTCGCGGCGCAGGCGCGCCGGCCGGGTCGTGTCGGCGTGCGCATCGGCTACGACGAAGCCCTGGCGCATCGCGTTCAGGCCGGGGCCGACGCCCTACTCGTGCCCTCCCGCTTCGAACCCTGCGGGCTGACGCAACTCTGCGCCCTACGCTACGGCTGCCTGCCCGTCGTCACGCGCGTCGGCGGCCTCGCCGATACGGTGATCGACGCCAATTTCGCCGCGATGGTCGCGGGCGCAGCCACCGGCATCGTCTTCTCGCCGCTGTCGGTGGAGGCCCTTCAGGGCGCCGTGCAGCGGCTCGTAACCCTTCATGCGAACCACGATGCGTGGCGGCGCTGCCAGATTCAGGCGATGCGCTCCGACGTTTCCTGGGACGCGAGCGCGGCGCGCTACGCGAGCCTCTACGACACCCTTCTATCACAAGAGAACTGAGCCGATGCCGATCCGCACCGTCGCGACCAAGCCCTACGGCGACCAGAAGCCAGGCACATCGGGCCTGCGCAAGAAGGTCCCGCATTTCCAGCAGGAGAACTACGCGCAGAACTTCATCCAGGCAATCTTCGACGCGGCCAATGCCAACGCGGGCGGCGGCGACGGCAGAACGCTGGTGATCGGCGGCGACGGGCGCTTCTTTAACGCCGAGGTCGTGCGCATCGCCATCCGCATGGCCGCCGCCAACGGCTATGCGCGCATCGTCGTCGGCCAGAACGGCATCCTGTCGACGCCGGCGGCCTCCAACCTCATCCGCAAGCGCGGCGCCTCGGGCGGCATCATTCTTTCGGCCAGCCACAACCCGGGGGGGCCGAACGGCGATTTCGGCATCAAATATAATGTCGGCAATGGCGGCCCCGCCCCCGAAGGCGTAACCGCCGACATCTACACCCGCACCAAGACCATCGCCGAGTACCGGATCGTGGAGGAAGAGGCGCCGGACCTTTCGGCGATCGGCGAGCACCGCCTCGGCGATTCTACGGTCGAGATCGTCGATCCCGTCGCCGATTACGCGACGCTGATGGAGACGATCTTCGACTTCGACAAGATCCGCGCCGCCATCGCCGGAGGATTGACGCTGCGCTTCGACGCGATGCACGCCGTCACCGGCCCTTATGCGCACGAGATTCTCGAGAAGCGCCTCGGCGCGCCGGCCGGCACCGTCCTCAACGGCAAGCCGTCCGAGGATTTCGGCGGCGGCCACCCGGACCCGAACGTCGTCTGGGCAGCGCCCCTCGTCGATCTACTGATGGGGCCGACGGCGCCCGACTTCGGCGCCGCCTCTGACGGCGACGGCGACCGCAACATGATCCTCGGGCGCGGCATCGTCGTGACGCCCTCGGATTCGCTCGCGATCCTTGCGGCCAACGCCCATCTCGCGCCGGCCTACAGACAGGGCATCGCGGGCATCGCGCGCTCGATGCCGACGAGCCAGGCCGCCGACCGCGTGGCCAAGAAACTCGGCGTCGGCATGTACGAGACTCCGACCGGCTGGAAGTTCTTCGGCAACCTCCTCGATGCCGGCAAGGTGACGATCTGCGGCGAGGAGAGCGCGGGAACCGGCTCGGATCATGTGCGCGAGAAGGATGGCCTCTGGGCCGTCCTTCTCTGGCTGAACATTCTCGCCGTGCGCGGCGCGAGCGTCGCGGAGATCGCCGCCGACCACTGGCGCACCTACGGGCGCACCTACTATCAGCGCCACGACTTCGAGGAAGTGGATGCCGCGGCCGCCGAAGGGCTGATGGAATCCTTGCGCGATCGCCTCGCCTCGATGTCCGGCCAACGCTTCGGCTCGCTCATCGTGCAGGAGGCCGACGATTTCTCCTATCGCGATCCGGTCGACGGCTCGGTCTCCACCGGCCAGGGCGTGCGCATCGTCTTCTCGGGCGGCTCGCGCATCGTCTTCCGCCTGTCGGGCACCGGGACGGTGGGCGCCACGCTGCGCGTCTATCTCGAACGCTACGAGCCTGATCCGGCGCGCCACGACCTCGCCGTCGAGGACGCACTCGCCGAACTCATCGGCATTGCGGATTCGGTCGGTGAGATCCGCCAGCGCACCGGGCGCACGCAGCCGGACGTTCGCACCTGATGCAAGCCATCCGCTCGGTCGGCGCACGGCACTGGCTGGCCGTCGCCGGTCTCGTCGCGCTCATGGCGGCCATCCTTCTGTGGATGGGCCGCGTGCCGATCTGCGAATGCGGCACGGTGAAGCTGTGGCATGGCGAGACAGTGAGTTCGGAGAACTCGCAGCATCTCTCCGACTGGTACTCGCCCTCGCATTTCATCCATGGCCTGCTGTTCTACGCGATCCTGTGGGTGTTCGCGCGGCGCGTCTCGCTCGGGCATCGGCTGGTCATCGCGACGCTCGTCGAGATCGCGTGGGAAGTTGTCGAGAACACCGACGCCGTCATCCAACGTTACCGCGAGGCGACGATCGCGCTCGACTATTTCGGCGACAGCGTCGTCAATTCGGTGAGCGACGTCGCCTTCATGGTGGTCGGTTTCCTGTTCGCCGCGCGCATGCCGGTCTGGGTCAGCGTCGTCCTCGCCGTCGCGCTGGAGCTCTTCGTCGGCTGGATGATCCGCGACAATCTCACCCTCAACGTCCTGATGCTTGTGTGGCCACTCGACGCCGTGCGCGCCTGGCAGGGCGCCGCGTGAGCTTCACCGTCACGGCCGAGCGCGGATGCCCGCAGCGCTTCGGCGCGACGCCGGTTCCGGGCGGCGTCGAGTTCGCCCTCTTCTCCTCCGCTGCCGAAACGGCCTGGCTCTGCCTGTTCGAACCGGGCGAACCGCTGGAATCGCAGCGCCTCGCCCTGCCAGGCCGCGAGGGCGATGTCTTCTACGGCTTCGTGCCGGGTCTTGGCGAAGGTGCGCTTTACGGCCTGCGCGCGAGCGGGCCTTTTGCACCCGAGCGTGGCGCGCGCTTCGACGAGAGGAAACTTCTCGTCGATCCCTACGCACTGCGCCTCGACCGTCCCTTCCGCCACGATGCGGCGCTCTGCAATTTCGGAACTCAGACGGCGCCGCTGGTGCCGCGCGCCATCGTCTCGGCGTTGCCGAAGGCCGCCCCGCCTTTGCCGGCCGGGGCGCCGGGCTTCACCTACGAAGTGCTGACGCGCGGCTTCTCAATGCGCCATCCGGGCGTGCGGCCCGACTATCGCGGCACGGTCCTCGCCTTCACCGAAGAAGCCGTCCTGGACGACCTTGCGCGCCTCGGCGTCGAGACGGTGGAGTTCATGCCGCTCGCCGCGTGGATCGACGAGCGGCATCTGCCGCCGCTCGGCCTCTCCAATGCTTGGGGCTACAACCCGATCGCCCACATGGCGCCTGACCCGCGCCTTGCGCCGGGCGGCCTGCCGGATATCGCCCGCGCTGTCTCGGCCCTGCATGGTCGCGGCATCCGCGTCCTTCTCGACGTCGTCCTCAATCATTCGGGCGAAAGCGACGAGCTCGGCCCGACGCTCTCTTACAGGGGGCTCGACAACGCCGCCTATTATCGCCTGCGCCAGGACGACGCCGCGCTCTACGTCAACGACACGGGCACCGGCAACACCTTCGCCGCCGAGCGCGCCCCGGTCGTGCAGCTCTTCCTCGACACCCTGCGCACCTGGGCCGAGGCGACGGGCATCGATGGCTTCCGCTACGACCTCGCGCCCGTCCTTGGCCGAGACGCGAAGGGCTTCTCCCCCGATGCGCCCTTCTTCCGGGCGCTGGCGAAGGACCCGGTCCTGAAGAACCGCATCCACGTCGCCGAGGCCTGGGACATCGGACCGGGCGGCTATCGCGTCGGCGAATTCCCGCCCCCCTTCATCGAATGGCAGGACAGGTTCCGCGACGATGTGCGCCGCTTCTGGCGTGGCGACCGTTCGATGGTGCCGGCGCTCGCCATGCGCCTTGCCGGCTCGCACGATCTCTTCGAGGCACCCTCCCGCGGCGTCAACATGATCGCGGCCCATGACGGCTTCACCCTCGCCGACATCACCATGTACGAGCGGCGCCACAACGAGGCTAACGGCGAGGGCAATCGCGACGGCCACGCCGACAACCACTCCTGGAACAACGGCCATGAGGGGCCGACCGACGACCCGGCGATCATCGCGCGCAGGGGGCGCGACATGCGCGCGCTTCTCGCCACACTCTTCCTCTCGCGCGGAAACCTTCTTCTGGTCGCGGGTGACGAGTTCGGCCGCACGCAGCACGGCAACAACAACGCCTATGCCCAGGACAACGCGACCACCTGGCTCGATTGGGCTCGCGCGGACATGGAGATAGCTGCGATGGTCGCCCGCCTGGCCGCCCTTCGCCGCCGCTTTCCGGCACTCGGAGGCGAAGAATTCGCGCCGGGCGGCTCGGCCTCCTGGCTCTCCGAGCACGGCCGGGCGATGGAGAACGGCGAGTGGGACGACCCGTCCCGCCGCTTTCTCGGTTTCTTCGTCGAGGACGGGGCGGAGCGGCTGATCGCCTATTTCAACGCCGCGCAAGCTGACGTGCCGGTCCTGCTGCCCACCCCGGACGGCGGTCGCGACCTCGTGCTCGAACTCCAGAGCGACCGGCCCGACCTGCCGCCCCGCGCGCTCGATCCGGGCGCCGGGCTCGTCGTCACGGCGCGCTCGGTCTTCGTGCTCGTCGAAAGCGCGAGCGCCTGATCGCCTCCGTTTGATCGGCGCCGCTACGGCTCTTATCTTCGCGGCCTGAACCGCCGGGAATCACGTCGCATGCCGATCCGCCAGCTTTCCGAGACCGTGATCGACCGGATCGCCGCCGGCGAGGTGGTGGAGCGCCCCGCGAGCGTCATCAAGGAGTTGGTCGAGAACGCGCTGGACGCCGGTGCGCGCTCTGTCTCGATCGCGACGGCCGGCGGCGGCAAGACCCTGATGCGCGTCACCGACGACGGCTGCGGCATCCCCGTCTGCGAGCTTCCTCTCGCCGTGCGCCGCCATTGCACCTCCAAGCTTTCCGAAGACCTCTTCGACATCCGCACGCTGGGGTTCCGGGGCGAGGCGCTTCCCTCAATCGGCTCGGTCGCGCGGCTCACCCTTCGCTCTCGCGAGCGCGGCGCGGACGAAGCGCACGAGATTGAGGTGCAGGGCGGCCGGCTCTCGGGACCGCGCCCGGCGGCGCTCTCGACAGGCACCGTCGTCGAGGTGCGCGATCTCTTTCACGCCGTTCCGGCGCGGCTGAAGTTCCTGAAATCCGAGCGCGCCGAAACCTCGGCGATCACCGACACCGTGCGTCGCATCGCGCTCGCCTTCCCGGCCGTGCGCTTCGAGCTCTCCGGGCCGGATCGCACGCGGCTGGTTCTCGAAGCCGGTGCGGAGGACGATCCGCTGCCGCGCATCGGCGCGATCCTCGGATCGGAATTCGCCGAGAACGCCGTTCTTGTCGATGCCGAGCGGGAGGGCGTGCGCCTCACCGGTCATATCGGCTTGCCGACCTTCCATCGCGGCAACGCGCTGCACCAGT
This sequence comes from Aureimonas mangrovi, assembly GCF_014058705.1. Classification (NCBI taxonomy): domain Bacteria; kingdom Pseudomonadati; phylum Pseudomonadota; class Alphaproteobacteria; order Hyphomicrobiales; family Aurantimonadaceae; genus Aureimonas; species Aureimonas mangrovi. The sequence continues at coordinate 1,162,393 of NZ_CP059692.1, read as the reverse complement.
TCGTCTATGTCAACGGACGGCCGGTGCGCGACCGCATGATGCTGTCCGCCCTGCGCGCGGCCTATGCCGACGTGATGGCGCGCGACCGGCACCCGGTCGCCGTCCTGTTCGTCTCGATCGACCCCGCGCTCGTCGACGTCAACGTCCATCCGGCCAAGGCCGACGTGCGCTTTCGCGATGCCGGCCTCGTGCGCGGCCTCATCGTCGGCGCGCTGCGACAAGCGCTGGCGGGCGTCACGGTGCGGCCGGACACGGCCGGCGCCTCAGGCCTGATGGCGCGCTTTCGCAGCTATTCCGCGCCCGCGCAGGCGAACTACGATTTCGCCACCGCGCCCTTCCGCCCGCTCGACGAGCCCTCGGGATCTTCGCGAGGCGGCCTTGCCGAACCAGCGGACGCGGCCATGCGCTTCGAGGGCTTCGCTCCGCAAGCGCGCGCCGAGCGCGAGCCGCCAGCGGCCGCATCACAGCCTGCAGCGCCCTCCGGCGACTATCCACTGGGCGCGGCGCGCGCGCAGATCGACCGCGCCTTCGTGGTGGCGGAAACGGGCGATAGCCTCGTCATCGTCGACCAACACGCCGCGCACGAGCGCCTCGTCTACGAGGCCCTGAAGGAAGCACTGCACGCGCGCCCCCTGCCCGCGCAGATGCTTCTCATTCCGGAGATCGTCGACCTGCCCGAGGGCGACGTCGACCGGCTCGATGCTGAAGCAGAGACCTTCGCGCGCTTCGGCCTGACGCTGGAGCGCTTCGGTCCGGGCGCCATCGCCGTGCGGGCCGTACCGGCGATGCTCGGCCAGACCGACGCGGCCGCGCTCGTGCGCGATCTCGCCGACGATCTCGCCGACACGGGCTCGGGCGCCGGCCTCCAGGAGCGTGTCGATCATGTCGCGGCCACCATGGCCTGCCATGGCTCCGTGCGCTCGGGGCGCGTCCTCAAAGTCGAGGAGATGAACGCTCTCCTGCGGCAGATGGAGACGACGCCGGGCTCCGGGCAATGCAACCACGGTCGCCCGACCTTCATCGAATTAAAGATCCGCGACATCGAGAAGCTGTTCGGGCGGCGTTGACGGAACGCGCCGGTGGGTGTTTCAAGGCGCCTCAACGATCTGCGAAAGCGAAGACGCGATGATGAACCGGATGGACGGCGGCGGCGAGGCCCTTCTGCGCTACGACACGCCCGAATTCACCGTGATCCGGCCGGGCGGCTATGTCCGCTGCGCGATCACCGGCGACCAGATCCCCCTCGACATCCTGAAATACTGGAGCGTCGATCGCCAGGAAGCCTATCGCGACGCCGCGGCCTCGCTCGAAGCCGAGCTGCGCGCCGGCAAGGGCCGTCGCTAACCCGCGTGCTTCGCGAAAACTTCGACCGCCTGCCGCACCAGCGCGGCGGCCGTCTCGGGCGGCTCGAAGTGCATCTCGATCTCGAGAACGAGGCTTTGCTCCAAGACCTCCAGCCCTAGTGCGCCGCAAGCTTGAAGCCGCACGGCGTCCTTGCGCGTCGTCGCGAGCGTGAGGCCTCGCCTGCCCGCATCGGCCAGAAGCGCGCCTAGTTCGCCTTCGGTGAAAGGGTGGTGGTCGGGGAAGTCGCGCGTCTGCGTGATCTCGGCGCCGCTCTCGCGCAAGCTCGCATGGAATTTCGCCGGATCGGCAATGCCCGAAAAAGCGAGCACACGCCGGCCGGCAAAGCCTTCCGCATTGGTCGGCGCCGTGCGGGCACGATGGACCGGCTTGCCGGCGGCATGCGCCGCCGCTTCGGCTTTGGCGGCGCCCTCTCCCGCCCCGACGATGACCAGTGCATCGGCATGGTGCGTCTGGAGGCCGAGCGGCGCGCGCAGCGGGCCTGCCGGTATCACCGCGCCGTTGCCCGTCCCGCGTGATGAATCGACGACGAGGAGCGCAAGGTCGAAGGCGAGCTGGGCGCTCTGGAAGCCGTCATCCATGATGATGAGATCGCAGGCCCCACGATCGACGAGGAGCGCCGCGCCGGCCGCGCGGTCGCGCGAGACGGCAGTCGGGGCAAAGGCCGCGAGCAGCAACGGCTCGTCGCCGACGATGCTCGCATCGTGACGCTGCGGATCGACGAGAAGCGGCTGCGCGGCATTGCCGCCGTGCCCACGCGAGAGGAAGCCCGGCCTCAGCCCTCGCGCACGCGCAGCCTTTGCCAGCGCCAGCGCCGTCGGCGTCTTGCCGCCGCCCCCCGCGACGGGATTGCCGACGCAGATCACAGGCGCCGGCGCGCGCCAGCGCTGGCCGTTCTTAAGGCGTCGGCCGGCGACGGCAGAATAGAGAGCGGCGGCGGGAGCCAGGGCGCGGGAACGCCAGCCGGGCGGCCGCCACCAGAAATCCGGCGCGCGGCCCACGGTCATTTCGGGTTGGCGTCGCGCCGCCGGTCGATGCCGCCGGCCAGCCGAAGAGGCTGCAGGAAAGGGTCGAGCGCCTGCATGGTCCGCGAAAGCGCCCCGCGCATCTCCTCCACCGAGGCAAAGGCCGCGTCGGCCATCTGGTGGCGTGTCACCGTCTGGAAGAGCAGGAGGTCGACCTGCGCGGCAAGCTGCTCGGTGTCCTGCACGATGCGAGCGCCGCCATCCTTGATCAACCGCTGGTAGATGTCGCGGAAGTTCTGAACGTAGCGGCCGGACAGGATCGCCGTCTTCAGCATCGCCGCCTCGAGCGGATTCTGCCCGCCCTGCGAAGCCAGCGAGCGGCCGACGAAGGCGATCTCGGTCAGGCGCAGGTAAAGGCCCATCTCGCCGACCGTATCGCCCAGAAGGACATCCGTCGTCGGGTCCGGAAGTTCCCCGCGCGAGCGCCTTGCGACCGAAAGGCCTTTGCCGGTCAGCATCTTCTCGATCTCGTCGCCGCGCTCCACATGGCGCGGCACGATGATGGTCAGGAGCCGCGGCCGCTTTTCGAGGAGCTTCTGGTGAACGTCGGCGGCGATCGCCTCCTCACCCGCATGGGTGGAGATCGCCGCCCAGGTCGGGCGCGCGTGGCCGATCGAAGCCGCGAGAGCGTCGTATTCGGCGCGGTCCAGCGGCGGCGGCTGGGTGTCGGCCTTCAGGTTGCCGACAACGTTGACGGCGCGCGCGCCGAGCATGTGGAAGCGTTCGCCGTCCACTTCGGACTGGGCGGTGATCTGCGCGAAATTCTCCATCAGCGCCTCGGCCAGCGAGGGCACCGCGCGCCAGCGGCGGAAGGAGCGATCCGACAGGCGCGCATTCACCAGCACCTGGGGAATGCGGCGGCGCTGCAGTTCCATCATCGTCATCGGCCAGATCTCGCTCTCGGCGACGATGGCGAGATCGGGCTGCCAGTGCTCCAGAAAGCGCGCAACCGACGGCTTGAGGTCCAGCGGCACGTATTGATGGACGACGCAGTTCGACAGGCGCTCGTTGACGATCGCCGCGGAAGTGACGGTCTGCGTCGTCATCACGATCGGGATGCGTTCGGCTGCGATCTCGCGCACCAGCGGCGTCACGGCGGCGGTCTCGCCGATCGAGGCGGCGTGAACCCAGATCAAGGGCCCGCTTTCGGGGCGCGGCCGGCTGGCGAAGCCGTAACGCTCCCGTCGGCGCGCGCGTTCGCGTTCTTCCTTTCCACGCGTCGCGCGCCAGCCGACATAGGAACCGACGACCGGATAGGCGAGCGTTCCCGCTGCGCGGTAGGCCGCAAGCGCGGCCCTTGCCCAACCTTCGCTCACGAGCGCGGACCTTCGATCGCCGAACCGTCGACCAGCGCGAGGGCACGGCGGTTAGCGGCCTCGATGGCCTCCGTCACCTCGCGCCGCTTCGCCTCAAGGCCCGCCTCGTCGAGATCGCGCGGCACGAAGATCGGATCGCCCATCACCACGGCCACGCGCCCGAAGGGCAGCGGCAGGGTGATACGGTCCCAGGTGTTCTCGATCACGCGGCGCCGCGAGGTGACGGCGGCCGAGGGGATGATGGGGCGGCCCGACAGGCGCGCGAGCGTCACGATGCCGAGGCCGGACTGACGCGCGACGCCGTTCGGAACGTCCGCGATCATGCACACGCCCTTGCCTTCGCGCAGCGAGCGAAGGAGCGCGAGAAGCGCCGTGACGCCGCCCTTCTTCGACGTGGCTTCGCGCACGCGCCCGCCAGAGCCGCGCACCGTGTCGATGCCGAAGCGCTCCACGACGCTGGCGTTCAACTCGGCATCACGACTGCGCGAAAGAAGCGCAACATAAGGCAGTTCCGCCGGGCGAAAGAAGGGCGCGAGGAGATGCTGCCCATGCCACAGGCCCACGATTGCCGGGTGTTCCTGGGTGAGGATTTCGCGGAACGGACTCGATCCGCGAACGAGCGTCTGCGAGCGGTAGGTCAGGCGCAGGACCGTGTAGAGCGACGATCCAAGGACGCGCGTCGCGGCGTTCGATCGGCCGACGAGCTTCAGACGCCGGCGCAACCTGCGTCGCAACGACTTCCTTGCCGGGCGAACCGGCTCGTCAGGGGCGCGCATCACGCCCCCATCCGCCACAGTGCGATCCATGAATACCGCCCTGCCGTCATGCCTGCGTCGTCGGCGCCTTTCCAGGCTCGAGCAGGCGATGCATGTGGACGATGAAGTAGCGCATCGCCGCATTGTCGACGGTCGACTGCGCCTTGCCGCGCCAGGCCGCCAGCGCCGAGGCATAATCCGGAAAGATGCCCACGATGTCGAGCGAGGACAAATCCTCGAACTCGACGCGCTCGAGACTCTTCAGCTCGCCGCCGAAGACGAGGTGGAGAAGCTGCTTCGGCTCGGTGGAGGCCACCATGATCGTTACTCCTTCGATTGCGCCGGCCTCGCGCCGGCCAGGCCGTCTGCCGTCAGGTGATCGGCGAACCGCCGCATGCGCTCCAGCGCCGGGCCCGCGCCGGCCACGAGGAGGCCATGCCTTCTCGGATTGAGCTTGTAAAGGTGCCGCTCGCCGCGCTCGTTCAGAAGCGCTCCACCCGCCCGCTCGATCAACAGGTCGGCGGCGGCAATATCCCAGTCATTGGCGCGCGGATGGACGATCGTACCCGCCAGCCGCCCGGAGGCGACCATCGCCAGGCGATAGGCGAGCGATGGGATCGCCTTGTGGAATTCGAGCGCATCGCGGTCCTCCTCGCGCATGCGAAGACGCACCGCGTCGGGCACGGAGACGACGAGCCTTCCGTCCTCGACAGCCTCCCCTTCACCCGGCAGGCCGGCCTCGCGCCACTCCAGCGAAAGTGACTTGCCGTTGAGAAGCGGCAGCCCGCGCGCGGTCGCGCTGAACACTTCGGCAGCCACCGGCGCATCGATCACGCCGACGATCGGCCGCCCCGCTTCGATGATCGCCAGCGAGACGCACCACGTCGCCTCGCCGCGCAGGAAAGAGCGGGTACCATCGATCGGATCGACCACGAAGAAGCGTGTCTCGCCGCCCTGCGGCGGCTCCGACGCTGTTTCCTCGGACACCCAGCCGTATTTCGGCCGCGCCGAGAGGAGGAAGTCGCGCAGGTAGCCGTCGACCGCGAGATCGGCCTGGCTGACGGGTGAGTTGCCCTCCTTCCAGAACACCTGCGGGTCGCGTCGGAAGAAGCTCATGGCGATCGTGCCGGCCTCACGCGCAGCACGGATGAGAAGTTCGAGGTCGTCCTCCTCGCGCGCCATCCTACCGCCCCGCCACCGTCATTTCACCCAGATGCAGCGTCGGCGCGACGATCTGGTAGCGCTCGTCGGCATCGTTGGCAGGCCGAAGCGCCATGAACATCTCCGACAGATGCCCGGCGATCGTCAGTTCCGAAACCGGGCCGCCGAGTTGGCCGCCTTCGATCAGAAAGCCTGAGGCGCCGCGTGAATAGTCGCCGGTCACGAGATTGGCGCCGCTGCCGATCAATTCGGTCACGTAGATGCCGCCCTCGGCCGCCGCCAGAAGATCATCGGGGCTCTCGGCGCCTTGCGTCATTACCACGTTGGTTGCGCCGGGCGACACCCCGCCGCCCGAGCGCATGGCGCGCCCGTTGGTCTGGAGGCCGAGTTCGCGCGCCGTGGCTGTATCGAGAAGCCAGGAGGCAAGAACCCCGTCCTCGACGAGAGAGAGCGATGCCCCGCGCACGCCCTCCCCGTCGAAGGGGCGCGATGCGGCGCGGCGCGCGAGCAGCGGCTCGTCCCGCACGTCGATGCCGGCCGGCAGGACCGCCCTGCCCATCCTGTCCTTCAGAAAACTCGTGCCGCGCGCGATCGATGCTCCGTTGAGCGCCGAGACAAGGTGGCCGACGAAGCCCCGCGCCACGCGTGGATCGAAGACGATGGTCCGCCTGCCGGTCGGCAGCGAGCGCGGGTTCAGGCGCCGCACCGCGCGCTCGCCGGCCTGCCGGCCGATAGCCTCGGGCTCTTCGAGATCGGAGAAATGGATGCGCGAATCGAAATCGTAGTCGCGCTGCATACCGGTGCCCTCGCCGGCAAGGACCGAGACCGAGCGCGAGAAGCCCGAGCGCCTGCGTGCGCCAGAAAAGCCACCGGATGTGACAAGGACAAGGCCGGCGAAGCCTGCGCTCGCGGAAGCTCCGCCGGAATTGGTGACACCATCGACGGCGCGCGCGGCGTCCTCGGCGGCGAGAGCATCCTCGCGCAGTCTGTCCGCCGCGACGTCGGTATCGTCGAAGAGGTCAAGATCGAGATCGTCCGTGGCCAGAAGCCCCGCATCGGCAAGGCTGGCGAAGGGATCCACCGGCGAAACGCGCGCCATCGCGATCGCCCGCTCGACGAGGCGCTCGACGTCGGCTCCTCCGTCGGCGGCCACGCTTGCGACACGTCCGTCAACGAAAACGCGCAAGGTCAGGTCTTCGCTTTCGGACGATTCCGTCGCTTCCACGGTCCCTAGTCGCACCTGCACGGAGCGCGAGTGCGAGCGTATCACCGCCGCGTCAGCCGCATCCGCGCCAAAGCGCTTCGCGGTCGTCATCAGTCTATCCGCGACATCCAGGAGACGCGCGGTCCCGTCTTCGATCATGCTGCCAGCCGTTCGTTCGAGCATACCCATTTAGGGCGAAACCGTCCGTCGATAAACCGGCGTCGCGCGATTAGCCGTGAACGGTGCTGCTACGAAGCCGCGCTGACTTCCGAGGCGCTCTTCAGCACCTTCTGTCCGTCTTCCTGCTCGATGAGGTAAGCGGGCTTGTCCTTCGAGGCCTTCCGCTTGATGGACTTCCCGTCGATCTTGCGATCGACATCCTCGTGAAAGGTCTCGATCACCTTTCCCGAAGCCTTGCTCGATCCCCACTTCCACTCGACCTTCGATCCCTTGCGAATGCTCACCGTATTCTCCTTTCCTTACAGACGGTCACAAGACGGCGTCGATGGAGCTGGTTCCCGGAGCGCGAGCCTCAAAACGCCGCAGCCAGTCGCGGAACCGCCTCCCTCCATCGCCGTTGCGCTCATCCATCGATGAGGCAGTGGAATGAGCGGTAAACTGGAAGCGCATGCCGAGCGGCTGGGGCTCGTGATGGTGGATCCGAGCACGTTCGAGATCGAGCGCCACCGTTCCGGCAAGGGCCACCGCGTCTGCTTCGCCAATGGCGAAAAGATCACCGACAAAGTCCTGAAGGCGCGCATCAAGGCGCTCGTCCTGCCGCCGGCCTGGAGCGAGGTTCGCATCTGCGTCGAGGAGAACGGCCACATCCAGGCGACAGGCCGCGACGAGAAGGGCCGCCTGCAATACCGCTACCACGATCTCTGGGTGAACGTGCGCAACGCGGTGAAGACCGAGCGCCTCCTGCGCTTCGGCCGCACGCTTCCCAAGCTGCGCAAGCGGATCGACAGGGATCTTCGGCGAGATCGTGCGGACCGTACGATGACGGCCGCAACGGCCGCACGCCTGATCGACGTGGAGGCGCTGCGGCCGGGTCACGAAAAATACGCAGCGGATGGCGGCCGCGGCGTCGCCTCACTGCAGAAAAAGAACCTTCGCATTACCAACAAGGTCGCCACACTCTCTTTCGTCGGCAAGTCGAACAAGGCCCACCGCATCGAGGTGCGGGACAAACGGCTGATCAGGTCGCTTCAGAAGGTGCGCCAGGGAGCTGGCAAGCGCCTGTTCCGCTTCGACGGCGGCGGCAAGAAGGGGCGCATCCTGACAGCCAACCTTCTGAACGACTATCTGCACCAGGCAGGCAACCCGAAAATTTCGGCGAAGGACTTCCGCACATTCCATGGCTCGGCCGAGGCGCTGCGCTTCCTGATTGAGGACACGAACGGAAAGACCGACACGGCCTCCAAGCGCAAGCGCGCGGTGGCGTCAGCCATGCGCTCGGTCGCCGAACTTCTGCGCAACACGCCGGCGGTGGCGCGCTCCTCTTACGTCCACCCGGAGATCGTAACGGCGTTCGAGGAGGAGCGGCTGGACAGGAATCTCCTGACCGGACGTGCCCGTGAAGGCCTGACAAAGGTCGAGAGCGGGTTGATGCGCTTCCTTGAAGAAACGGCCGCGCACTGACGCACGACGTCAGCCGGCGCGCGCAGCCGTCTCCACAAGCGCGGCGATGTCGCGCTTGGCCTCCTCGCGCACGAACGCCGTGTCCTTGAGGATCGAGGCGACGCGCATGAAATCGAGCACGCGGTAACGCGAAACCGGCGGCCGGATCAGAAGGCCCGGCGGATCGTAGCGCCGCTTCATCTCGATCACGGCGTGCATCATGAGCTGCGAGGCGCCCATCATCGTATCGATCTGCGTCGGCACGACGCTGCGCCGCCCTTCCGATCCGTCCGGTGGCCCGGTGACGTCCACCGCGACGGTCGTCGTGCAATAGTCGGCCAGAAGGTCGTAGGGCAGCGGGTTGCAGATGCCGCCATCGATCAGGATGCTGCCGTCCCGCACGACCGGCCGGAAAACGGCCGGGAGCGCGATCGAGGCGGCCAACGCCGATACGAGGTCGCCCTCGTCGATGTTACAGCCGCAGGCTTCGTAGAAGCAGGTCGCCGTCACCGTCAGCGGGATGTCGAGTTCCTCGAAAGTATGGGGCATGCCGATCGGCATGAACTCGCCGATGACACGCTCGGCGTTCATCTGCCCGATGCGAAAACCGCCCTCCGCGATGAATTCGGCGAAGGAGGCCGCTCGCGTGCGCCACAGATGGCTTAGCACCGAGCGCGAGTTGCCGAGATGATCGAGTGCGTAATCCTCGATCTCCCGTGCGCTCATGCCGGCGGCGTAGGCCGCGCCGAGCATCGCACCGATGGAGGAGCCGGCGATCGCCGCAGGACGGATGCCCAGATCGTCGAAGGCGGCAAGAACGTGGATGTGTGTGATGCCACGCGCCCCACCGCCGCCCAGCGCGAGGCCAATGCGCGGCTCCGAACCGCTGTCCAGGCTCGTGGCAAAGCGCTCGGCGATGCTCATGGGTCCTCGGCTCTCAGGTCGTCGTTCTGGGGCCTTAGTTAGGCCGCGACGCCTGCCTCGCCAACCCGTCTTTCGCCGTCATTCGGCGGACGGGCCGACCACGACAACGCTCGGCTCCACCGTCAGGAGTTCACCCGCCACGCGCCTGACGTCGTCGAGCGTCACCGCGTCGATTTCGGCCTCGCGCGTGTCGATATAGTCGATGCCGAGACCGTCGAGCTGGATGCCGACGAGCGTAGAGGCGATGGAGAGTGAGGACGACAGGTTCTGGATGGCGTAGGCGCCCTTCACGTACGCCTTGGCCTTTTCCAGTTCCTCCTCGCTCGGTCCCTCCTCGGCCATGCGGCGCATCTCGGCCTCGATGATCTCCAGGCTCTCGGCCGCGCGGTCGGCACGCGTCGCGGTGGAAGCGCCGAGAAGCGCGGCGTGGTCGTAGGTCGCCAGATACGAGCCGACGCCGTAGGCCAGGCCCCGCTTCTCGCGGATTTCCTGGAAGAGCCGCGAGGTGAAGGTGCCGCCGCCGAGCACGTGGTTCATCAGATAGGCGGCGAAGAAGTCCTCGTCGTCGCGCTGGAGGCCGGGGACGGCGAGCTGAATGTTGGCCTGCGGCACGGGGAGCGTCATGTCCGTGCGCGCTCCGGTCACCGGAACGACATCATCGACGGGCGCGATGTCGGCCGTCTCACGCAGGGGGCCGAACACCTCGTCGAGCTTCTCGCCGAGCCGCTCGGCATCGATCGCGCCGACGACGCCGATGAAGAGATTGTCGCGCCCGAAAGCGCTCGAACGATAGGCTTCCAGATCCTCCGCGGTCACCGCGTTCAGCGTGTCGACCGTGCCTTCCACGGGCCGAGAATAGGGATGATCCGGGAACACCGTCTCGCGAAAGGCCTTGCCGGCGACCGTGCCGGGGTCGTTCTCGTCGGCGATGATCCCGGTCTCGATCTGGCCACGGATGCGCGCGACGGGCTCCTCGTCGAAGCGCGGCTCGTTGAGGGAGAGGCGCAGGAGATCGAAGGCCGCATCCTCGTTTTCGACGATCGTGCGGAAATTGCCGGCGAAGGCATCGTAGGAGGCCGAATAGGAAAGGCTGACGCCGAGTTCGTCGAGCCTTGCCTGGAACTCCTCGCTTCCGATGTCTCCCGCGCCTTCGTCGAGAAGACCGGAGAGAAGGTTCGCCGTCCCTTCCTTGCCGGGCTGGTCTTCCGTCGAGCCGCCGCCCTTGAAGGCGAAGCGCATGGCAACGAGCGGGTTGGTGTAGTCCTCGACGAGATAGGCGGTGATGCCGCCGGGGCTCGTCACCTCCTGGATCTCGATTGCGGCGGCGGGGCCTGCCGCGAGCGCCGTGGCCCCGAGCGTGACGACGAGCGCGGCCGAGAAGCGGACGAAGGGCATGCGAACAGTCATGAGCGGCGATCTCGTGTCGTGGGGGCGCACAGCTTCAGGCGCAAAAGGGCGAGCGATCAGGGCGCGCATCACATCTCGTCCGTCGAAGGCGCGCCCGTTTCGCCCCTTGCGGGTGCGCCGGCCGGAGCCCCTGCCGGGGCTGCCGCCTCGGCCGGCGCAACGGGCGTTGCGGCGCCGGGCTCGGGCAGGAGATAGCCGGTAACCGAGCGGTCGTAGCGCAGATACTCACGCGCGGCCGCGTTCACCTGGTCAACGGTCACGGCCTCGATGCGCGCCGGCCACTCCTCGACGTCCTCGATGGTGCGGCCGGTGGTCAGCGCCGCGCCGTAGCGGCGAGCAAGCGAGGTCTGGCTGTCGCGCTGATAGATCAGGGCGTTGCGCACGCGGTTCTTGGCGGCGGCGAGTTCGTCCTCGGTGATGCCGTCCGCGAGGATACGCTCGACCTCGGCCTCGATCGCGGCCTCGACGGCGTCGAGATCGGCCGTGCCGCGTGGCGTCCCGTAGGTCGCGAACTGGCCTTCCATCAGCGCATCGCCTGAATAGTAGGCGCCGACGCCGGCCGCGATCCCCTGTTCGACGACGAGCGCGCGGTAGAGCCGGCTCGTCGTGCCGCCGCCGAGAATGTCGGCGAGGATGTCCAGCGCCTCGCTCTCGCCAGGCTCGCCGGTGTTCTCGGACGGCGCCACATAGGCGGTCTGGACGGTCGGCTGCGTCACGCGCGGGTCGTTCAGCGTCACCGTGCGGCGGGTCAGCGCGATCGGCTCGACGGGGCGCACGCGTGGGCCGGGCTCGGCGCGCTGCTCCACCTGGCCATAGGTGCGCTCGGCCATCGCGCGGACCTGATCGGTGCTCACGTCGCCCGCGACAATCAGGACGGCGTTGGCGGGCGTGTAGTAGCGGTCGTAGAAGGCGATCGCGTCCTCGCGCGTCAGCCCTTCCATCTCGCTCTGCCAGCCGATGATCGGTGTCCCGTAGGGGCTGTTGGTGAACAGCGTCGCCTGCATGGCCTCTTGGAGCTGGGCGGCGGGATTGTTGCCGATGCGCATGCCGCGCTCTTCCAGGATGACGTCGCGCTCCGGGTCCACGGCCGCGTCGTCGAGCACGAGATTGCTCATCCGGTCGGCCTCGAAGCGCATCATCTCCTCGAGCGCGTCGACGGGCACCTGCTGGAAATAGGCGGTGTAGTCGTAGGAGGTGAAGGCGTTCTCCTCGCCGCCGATATCGGCGATGGCGGCGGAGAACTCGCCTTCCGAGTAGGTGGTCGTGCCCTTGAACATCAGGTGTTCGAGGAAGTGCGCGATGCCGGACTTGCCGGGCATCTCGTCGGCCGAGCCCACCTTGTACCAGACCATCTGCGTGACGATCGGCGCGCGGTGGTCGGGGATGACGACGACCTGAAGATCGTTGTCGAGCGTGAAGCTCTCGATCTGTGGCCGCAGGTCTTCCGCACGCTGCGCCGCCTCGCTGGCGTCGGAGGAGACGAGTTCGCCGTCTGCCTGAGCGGGGGCCTGAGCGGGTGCTTCGGTTGGTGCCTGTGCGGGCGTCTCCTGCGCCGAAAGCGGTCCGGCGGCGATGAGGAGCGCGAGAAGGCTGATGCCGGCGCGGGCGTTGATACGGTTCATGGCGTCGTCTTCATCCTCGTCGTCGTCGAACCTGACCCGCTCGGCGGGCGCGGCAGATATGGCCGAGCGGGAAGAAAGGCACCAATTACGTTTTTGTAAGGGCTCCTGCCCTCATTCGCCGGCTTTCTGCGGCGACAGGAAGCGGATCGCGCTCTCGCCCATCACGCGCTCGTCGAGAAGCCTGAAGCCGACGGGAAGCTCGAAGGTCGCGTCCTTCGCCTCTTCCAGCACCGCCAGTGCGCCGTCCTTCAGCCAGCCGCCCGCCAGCGCACAGGCCAATGCCTTCTCGCCCAGCCGCTTTCCATAGGGCGGATCGGCAAGGACGAGATCGAACGGCTCGAGCGTGCCCACGGGCCCGAGCGCACTCGCATCGCGCCGGAATATCTTGGTTCGGCCCTGCAGCCCGAGCGCGTGAGTGTTCTCGCGCAGGAGCCCGCGTCCTTCCACACCCTCTTCCACGAAGACGCAGAACCGCCCCCCGCGCGACAGCGCCTCGATGCCGAGAGCGCCGGTGCCGGAGAAGAGGTCCAGCACCCGCACACCTTCGAGATCGAAGTGCAGCCCGTGGGCGATGATGTCGAACAGGGCGCCGCGATGACGCTCCGAAGTCGGGCGGATGGCATCCGTCTTCGGCCCCGCAAGTGCGCGGCCCTTCAGGCTCCCGGCAACGATGCGCAGCAAGGCGGAACCGCCTCAGCGCTCGGGACGACGCGGCTTGTCGCCGCGCGGAGGCCGAGCCTCGGCCGGGCGCGGCTTGCGTGGGGCGCCGCCCGCGGCAGGCCGCGGCCCGCGCGAGACGCCGCCCTCGCCCCGCAGGCGGTCGCGCTCCTCGCGCTCGGCCTTCTTCTTCTCGCCCACGGCCCGCGCACCGGGTGCCATCCAGACATTGGCCGTACGCTTCGGCGCATCGGCAGGACGGCGCGCGGGACGCGCGTCATCGCCAGCGGACTTGTCTCCGAAGGACTTATCGCCGCGCGGGCCGAAGCTCTTGGGCTTGCGCTCGCCGAAAGGGCGATCGCCGCGCTCCGGGCGTGGACCACGATCCGGGCGCTCGCCGCGCGGGGCACGGTCCCCTCGCTCGCCCCGGTCGGCGCCGCGTGGCTGGCGCGTGTCGAGGCGGCCGAGGGCATCCTCGCGCTTGGCCGCGCCGAACTTCTTGCGGTTCGGCCTGCCGCCATCGGAGGCCGAGATCCACTCGCTCCTCGCAGAACCCTTGCGCTCGCCCGGCTCGGCCTTCTCGGACCGCTCGGCCTTCACCGGCTTGTTGGAGAAGGTGTTGACGATCGGGGCGTCGAAATCGGCGCCCGCCTCCTCGATCAGCCGCTCGCCGAGCTGGTCACGCAGCGTGCGTCCCTTGATCTCCATGACGGCGCCCTCGGCGAGTTCGCCGAGCTGGAACGGCCCGAAGGAGACGCGGATGAGCCGGTTCACCTCCAGCCCGAGATGGCCGAGGATGCGCTTGACCTCACGGTTCTTGCCCTCGCGAAGGCCGAGCGTCAGCCAGATGTTGGAGCCCTGCTCTTTGTCGAGCGTCGCCTCCACCGCGCCGTAGAAGACGCCGTCGATGGCAATGCCCTGGCGCAGTTCGTCGAGCTTGGCCTGCTCCACCCGGCCGTGCGCGCGCACGCGGTAGCGTCGCAGCCAGCCCGTCGCCGGCAGTTCGAGGACGCGCGCCAGCCCGCCGTCGTTGGTCAGGAGGAGGAGGCCTTCGGTGTTGATGTCGAGCCGCCCGACGGAGAGAACGCGCGGCAGGTCTTCCGGCAGGCGGTCGAAGACGGTCGGCCGCCCCTCCGGGTCGCGGTTGGTTGTGACGAGCCCGCCCGGCTTGTGGAAGAGCCAGAGGCGCGTGCGCTCGATCGCCGGCAACGGCGCACCGTCCACCTCGATGCGGTCGGACGGTTTCACGTCGACAGCCGGGCTGTCGAGAAGCTTGCCGTTCAGCCTCACGCGCCCGTCCGCGATCATGCCCTCTGCATCGCGGCGCGAGGCGATGCCCGCGCGCGCCAGCCGCTTGGCGATGCGCATCGAACCGTCACCGGCAGTCTCCCCGGACGGAGCGCGGTCATCGCGACGCGGACGCTCGTCGCGCATCGGGCGGTCTTCCCTCGCGGGGCGATCCTCACGGCGCGGACGATCGGAGAAGTTGCGCGGCTTGCGCTCGCCTCCCTCGCCGCTGCCCTCCGGGGCGATACGGCCATAGCTCTTCGGGCGCTTCTGCGAGCCGTCCACCTCGCGTCCGCCATGCGAAAACATGCCCCGGCTCTTCGGCACGAATCCCTTGCGCTCGCCGCGCTCCTCGCCCCCGGGGCGGTCTTCGCGCGGGCGAAAGGGCTTGCGCTCGGCCCGTTCGCCGCCATCGGCGCGCGCGCCTTCGCGTCGCTCGCGGACCGGCTTGTCGCCGGACGGGCGGCCACCGGCCCGGCTTTCTCCCGGCTTCCCGGATCGCTTCGGCCCGCCCGGCTTGAAATCGCCTTTCGATGCGCCGCCGGGCCCGCGGCCACGAGCGCCGCGTCGCTCGCCGTCTCCGCCGCGCTTGCCGTCGTCGTTGCCGCTCTTGTCGTCCATGGTCGTCTTGCCTCTTTTGCGGCGGTCTGTATCAGGTCGGAATCGTGTGAACGAGGGGAAAACGACGCGTCGTGCCACGCAACGGCTTCATGGAACAGGCGCTCGCGGAAGCTGCGCGCGCGGGCGAGCGCGGCGAGGTGCCGGTCGGCGCAGTGATCGTGCGCGGCGACGACGTCGTGGCGAGCGCAGGCAACGAGACGCGCGCGCGCAACGATCCGACCGCCCACGCCGAGATCGTGGCGATCCGCATGGCCTGCGAGGCGCTCGGCCAGGAACGGCTGACGGGTTGCGACCTCTACGTCACGCTGGAGCCCTGCGCCATGTGCGCGGGCGCCATATCCTTCGCGCGCATCCGCCGGCTGTATTACGGCGTTGCCGACGAGAAGGGCGGCGCGGTGGAGCACGGCTCGCGCTTCTTCTCGCAGGCCACGTGCCATCATTCGCCGGACGTCTATTCGGCCATTGCGGAGGCGCCGAGCGCAGCGCTTCTCAGGGACTTCTTCGCCGCGAGGCGCAGCGATTGATCCGGCAGCGAGCGATCAGAACGGCAGCGCGTTGCGGATTCGCTGGCCGATCGGCTGGGTGCCGCGCGAGCGCCGCTCCTTGATCTCCTCATCGACGCCCAGTTCACCGACGGGCGCCGAAGCCGAGGCCTGACGATATTCGACCGGCGGCTCGGTGAGGTAGCGACGCTGGTTCGTGTTCCCCTGCCGTGCGGCCTCGCGGGCGGCGGTGACGCGCTGGCCGACCTCGTTCAGCTCGCGCGGATCGATCCAGCTGCCGTCCTGTGCCGAACGCGAGATCGAGGAGAGCGGGGCGCGGTTGCCGCGCGAGCCGATTTCGACCGGCTCGACGGCAGCAGCGGCCGCCGCTGCCTGCTGCTCTTCCTCCACGACGGCACGCGGCGTCTGCGGCGGCGGAAGCTGGCCGATCTGGTCGGGGCGCACCAGTTCGGGGCGCTCCTCGTAGTTGATGCGCTCACGCGACGGCGAGCCGAAGGAGAACATGCCATCAACGTCGTTCAGAAGCTGCGCGCCGGACGTCGTGCCGGTGCCGTAGGTCGGCCCCATGCAGGCGGCGAGGGACAAGCCGCAGGTCGCGACGGCGGCGATGCGCAGCGTGGAATGCCTGTTGATGCTCATCGATCGTTTTCCCCATCGCATTGGCCGGCAGGCCGGAGGGCGCGCAAATTCATGCATCCCGCGCCCTCGCACCACAATCCGGCGAATTGCAGGCAAGCTATAAAGCGCCCGCCCCGCCCCTGCAATCCTGACGGCCTCAGGCCGGCGCGTAACCCAGCTCGCGCAGCGCGCCAGCGTCGCGCAGCGTCACGTCCGGATAGTCCGGATCGGCGCCGACATCCTCGGTGACCTTCCAGGAACGGGCGCATTTGCGGCCCAGTGCCGGCTGGTGGACAACGGCGATGCCGGGTGCATCGGGCAGGCGGAACGCCTCGCCGGGCGCCTCGCCCTGCCCAAGGGTGAAGCCGCTGGTGATCGCGATCTCTGCGAAGTCGACGCTCTCGACGAGCGCGCGCAGGGCCGCGTCGTCAATGTAGACCACCGGTGCCGATTCGAGCGAGGAGCCGATCTCCTTGGCCCGGCGCTTCTCTTCGAGCGCACCCATGACGACGCGGCGCACGCGGCGGATTTTCTGCCAGCGAGCGGCGAGCTCGGGTTCGCGCCAACCCTGCGGCGTTTTCGGGAACTGTTCGAGATGCACCGAGACGGCGTCCGGGTTCAGCGAGAGCCACGCTTCCTCCGTGGTGAAGGGCAGGAGCGGTGCCAGCCATTTCACCAGACGGTCGAAGATCAGCCGCACCACCTGCAGCGCCGCCTTGCGGCGTGTGGAGGACGGCGCATCGCAATAGAGCGCGTCCTTGCGCACGTCGAAATAGAAGGCCGAGAGCTCGACGACCATGAAGTCGATCAGCGTTCGCGCGATGCGCTTGAAGTCGAAGTTGTCGTAGCCCTTCTCGACCACCTCGCCGATCTCGGCGAGACGATGCAGCATCAGGCGCTCGAGTTCGGGCATCTCGGCGAGCGGCACGTCCTCGCCCGTATCGTGGGCGAGCGTGCCGAGCATCCAGCGGATCGTGTTGCGCAGCTTGCGATAGGCGTCGACATTGGTCTGGAGGATCGTCTTGCCGAGCCGAAGGTCCTCCGAATAGTCGGAAGAGACGACCCAGAGCCGCAGGATGTCGGCGCCCGACTGCTGGATCACCTCCTGCGGCGTCACGACGTTGCCAAGCGACTTCGACATCTTGCGCCCGTCCTCGTCCATGACGAAGCCATGCGTCAGAACCGCGTCGTAGGGCGCGCGGCCGCGCGTTCCGCAGGCCTCCAGGAGCGAGGAGTGGAACCAGCCGCGATGCTGGTCCGAACCTTCGAGATAGAGGTCGGCGGGCCATTTCAGGTCGGGCCGCTTCTCCAGGCAGAAGGCGTGGGTGGAGCCGGAATCGAACCAGACGTCGAGGATGTCGCGGACCATGGCCCACTTCGTGCCGTCATGCTCGTTGCCGAGGAAACGCTCCTTGGCTCCGTCCGCGAACCAGGCGTCAGCGCCTTCCTTGGCAAAGGCTTCAGTGATGCGGGCGTTCACCGCCTCGTCCTTCAGGACCTCGCCGTCCTCGTCGACGAAGACGCAGATCGGCACGCCCCAGGCGCGCTGGCGCGAGAGCACCCAGTCCGGCCGGTCGGCGATCATGCCGCGCAGGCGGTTCTGGCCGGAGGCCGGCACGAAGCGCGTCTCGTCTATGGCGCGCAGGGCACGGGCGCGCAGCGTGTCGTCGGCCTGCGCCGCGGCATCCAGCCCATACCCGCCGAGGTCCTTATCCATATGGACGAACCATTGCGGCGTGTTGCGGAAGATCACCGGCTTCTTCGAGCGCCAGGAATGCGGGTAGGAGTGTTTCAGACGGCCGCGGGCGAGCAGCATCCCCCGCGCCACCAGCGCATCGATCACGCGCTTGTTCGCATCACCCTTCTTGCCCTTGTCGTCGATGACGCGCGCCGGCCCGCCTTCCGCATCGGGGCCGAAGCCCGGCGCGTCCTTGGTGTAGAAGCCGTCATCGTCGACCGTGAAGGGGATCGCGGCGTCGATGCCGCGCGCTTCCAGCCCACGCCGGCTCGCCATCCATACGTCGAAATCCTCGCGGCCGTGGCTCGGCGCGGTGTGGACGAAGCCCGTACCCGCCTCGTCGGTGACGTGTTCGCCCTCGAGAAGAGGGACCGAGAAGCCGTAGCCTCCGGCGAGGCCGGCCAGCGGATGCTCGCAGACGAGGCCGGCGAGATCGCCGGGCGCAATATCGGCGAGGCGGCGGAAGCCGTCTTCCGGCACGCGCGCCTTCGCGAAGACATCCGAGGCCAGAGCGTCCGCAAGGACGTAGCGCTCCCCCTGCTTTGCCCAACGCGGGTGGTCGGCATCCTCCGGCGCGCTCACCTCGTAGAGGCCGTAGGAGACGCGGTCCGAAAAGGCTATGGCGCGGTTGCCCGGAAGCGTCCAGGGCGTCGTCGTCCAGATCACCACGAAGGCACCATCGAGCGGAGCGGCCTGCGAAACGCTGACGCTCGCCCCACCCTCCGCGTCACCGTGGAAGGCGGCAGGATAACCCTGCGGCACCGCCTTCAGATGAAACTTCACCCAGACCGTGTCGGACTCGTGGTCGTGATACTCGACCTCGGCCTCGGCGAGCGCGGTCTTCTCCACCACAGACCACATGATCGGCTTGGAGCCGCGATAGAGCTGTCCGCTCATCGCGAACTTCAGGAGTTCGCCCGCGATGACGCTCTCGGCCTCGAAGGCCATCGTCAGATACGGATCCTTGAAGTCGCCCTCGACACCGAGCCGGCGGAACTCGCGGCTCTGCTCGCCCACCCAGTGCGCGGCGAAGTCGCGGCATTCCTGGCGGAACTCGTTGACCGGCACCTCGTCCTTGTCGCGACCCTTGGCGCGGTACTGCTCCTCGATCTTCCATTCGATCGGCAGGCCATGGCAGTCCCAGCCGGGCACGTAATTGGCATCGTAGCCGCGCATCTGGAAGGAGCGCGTGATGACGTCCTTCAGGACCTTGTTGAGCGCGTGGCCGATGTGGAGATTGCCGTTGGCATAGGGCGGGCCGTCGTGCAGCACGTATTTCGGCCGCCCCTTCCCCGCCTCGCGCAGCTTCTTGTAGAGATCCATCCCGTCCCAGCGCTCGATCCATCTCGGTTCGGCCTGCGGCAGGCCCGCGCGCATCGGAAACTCCGTCTGCGGCAGGAAGAGCGTCTTGGAATAGTCGGGCGCGGTGTCGTTCTTGGTCATGGCGTCTTTTTCGCATCGCCGCCGGCGCGACGGGAAGGCGCCATGGAGCGGGTCAAACAGAAGGGCCCGGATGAAGCCGGGACGGATCGGTGCCCCGGTCCCGCTGCGCTTCAGAGCGAGGGCGAGACCGGGCGGCTAATTCGCGGCCGGCGGGCGGCGGGACATTCCGGGTCGTGACGCATCGCGTCTCTCTATCAATCGGCGGGCGGCCGATAAAGCATTTTCGAAAAGGCGATCGCCTCGTCGAGCGCCGACAAGGGAGCCGCACCAGCTAGAAGCTCGCGGGCGAGGGCCGCGTCGCGGTCCATCTGCGCGACGAGAGCGGGGACATCGTCGAAACGCTCCTCGCCGCGCAACCTCGCGAAGATGGAGATCGACAGCGCCTCGCCATAGAGGTCGCCGGCAAAATCGAAGAGATAGGTCTCGAACAGCGGCGCGCCGTCGTCGAAGGTCGGGCGGCGGCCGTAGCTCGCGACGCCATCGTGAAGGCTTCCGTCGGCGCGTCGAACGCGCACGGCATAGATGCCGTTCGCGAGAAGCTCCGGCGCATCCAGAACCATGTTGGCGGTCGGATAGCCAAGCGTGCGGCCGACCTTGCGGCCGTGGCCGACGGCGCCTTCGATCGTCCAGCGATAGCCGAGGAGGTGCGCTGCCGCATCCGCCTCGCCCTCGCTCAGAAGCGTGCGGATACGGCTGGAGGAAACCGCCGCGCCGCCCTCGTCATACGCCTCAACCACCTCGACCCCGAAACCGTGGCGACGGCCCGCCTCGGCAAGGTAGGCGGCATCGCCCGAGCGCCGCGCGCCAAACTGGAAGTCAAAGCCGACGACGACATCGCGCGCGCCGAGCCGCTGGACGATCGTGCCGGCGATGAAGTCTTCCGCCGAAAGCCCGGCATAGTCCCGGTCGAAAGGCTGCTCGACCACGGCATCGAAACCGAGTGCCGAAAAGAGCCGCGCCTTCACGGCGGCCGGGGTGAGGCGCGGCACCGGGTGGGCGGGGGCGAAGACCGTGCGCGGATGGGGCTCGAAGGTCAGCGCCACAAGCGGCGCGCCGCACTCGCGCGCGCTGGCTGCTGCCGTCTCGAGCACCGACTGGTGGCCGCGATGGACGCCGTCGAAATTGCCGATCGCCACGACGCCTCCGAGAAGAGCGCGCGGAAATGCCGCCTCCCCCTCGACGCGCACGAAATCGGCCTTCACGCTCATCGCAGGGCCGGCATCACGTAACGCGCGGTCAGTTCGCGCTCGGCGAGCGCTCCGTGCAGCGCCTGCATGTCGTCGCGGGCATGGGCGAGTTCGTCGCGGTGGATGCCCTCCTGGACGAAGAGGACGTCGGCGCCGATCGTCGCTCCGCCCTTCACGTCCGTGAACATGCCGTCGCCAATGCACAGGATGCGCGGCGAGGCGATGCCGAGCTTCTCCATCGCGACCTCGTAGATCGGGCGGTGCGGCTTGCCGGCCAGGCGCACGGTGCCGCCGAGCTCGGCATAGACCTGGCCGAGCGCACCGGCGCAGTAGATCAGCTTTTCGCCGCGATGCACCACGATGTCGGGATTGGCGCAGATCATCTCGATGCCCCGCCCGGCCGCGCGCCCGAGAACATCCGCGTAGTCGGCCGGCGTCTCGACCTCATCGTCGAAGAGGCCCGTCGCCACGATGGCCGACGCGTCCTCCTCGGCGACGAATTCGACGGCGAGACCTTCGAAGATGTCGCGATCGCGGGACGGGCCGATATGGAAGATGCGCGGCTCCGCGCGCTCGATCAAGCTGCGCGTCGCATCGCCCGACGTGACGATGTCGTCATAGGCTTCGCGGGTGACGTCGAGGGCGTCGAGCTGCGCGACCACCCCGCGTGAGAGACGCGGCGAATTGGTGATGAGGATGACCTTCGTGCCCGCCTCGCGTGCGGCGACGAGGGCGGCTTCCGCCTCAGGCGACTTCCGGACGCCATCGTGGACGACGCCCCAGACGTCGCAGAACAGCGCATCGTATCGCTGCGAGACTTCGCTCAGCGCGCCGATGGCCTCGACGTTAGGGGCGTGCGACATGAAAAATTCACCTTTGCGCGGCTTTGCGGGCGCGACGCCCGTGGCGAGGCGATAGATAGGCGCGCGCCCACGGTCAACCCGACACGCCGCGCCGGGGCTTCGTATGATGAGCTCTTGATCGAACCGCGCGTCGACCCGATTTGAGCGTCGAACAGGCCGGTGCCCGCCTTGACAATTCCGCCCGCCGAACCTTATCTCGCCGTTGCTAGCACTCGCAACCATCGAGTGCCAATCCTTGTATTCGGGCGTCGTGCCCGGAGGCATCAACGAGCGAAGGTTTGAATATGGCCAACGTGAACTTCCGTCCCTTGCACGACCGTGTGGTCGTTCGCCGTGTCGAGTCCGAGGCGAAGACGGCCGGCGGAATCATCATTCCCGACACCGCCAAGGAAAAGCCGCAGGAAGGCGAGATCGTCGCCGTCGGCGCCGGCGCGCGCGACGAGACCGGCAAGGTCAACCCGCTCGAGGTCAAGGCCGGCGACCGCATCCTGTTCGGCAAATGGTCGGGCACCGAGATCAAGCTCGGCGGTGAGGACCTCCTCATCATGAAGGAATCCGACATCCTCGGGATCGTCGGCTGATCCTTCGGCCGTTTCAAAGAACCCCTTTCAACGTCTAGCGGCGCCGTCCCCTACGAGGACGCGCCGAGGAGAGAACGAAAATGGCAGCCAAAGAAGTCAAGTTCGGCCGTGACGCGCGCGAGCGCATGCTGCGCGGCGTCGACATCCTCGCCGACGCGGTGAAGGTCACGCTCGGCCCCAAGGGCCGCAACGTCGTGATCGACAAGTCCTTCGGCGCTCCGCGCATCACCAAGGACGGCGTCTCCGTTGCCAAGGAGATCGAGCTCGAGGACAAGTTCGAGAACATGGGCGCCCAGATGGTGCGCGAAGTGGCCTCGAAGACCAACGACAAGGCCGGTGACGGCACCACGACCGCGACGGTCCTCGCTCAGGCGATCGTCAAGGAAGGCGCAAAGGCGGTTGCCGCCGGCATGAACCCGATGGACGTCAAGCGCGGCATCGATTCGGCCGTCGCCAAGGTCGTCGAGTCGCTGCTGGCCTCGGCCCGCTCGATCGACACCTCCGACGAGGTCGCCCAGGTCGGCACCATCTCCGCCAATGGCGAGAAGGAAATCGGCCAGATGATCGCCTCGGCGATGCAGAAGGTCGGCAACGAGGGTGTCATCACCGTCGAGGAAGCCAAGACCGCCGAGACCGAGCTCGAGGTCGTCGAGGGCATGCAGTTCGATCGCGGCTATCTGTCGCCGTACTTCGTGACCAACGCCGAGAAGATGGTCGCCGAGCTCGAGGATCCGTACATCCTCCTGCACGAGAAGAAGCTCTCCAACCTCCAGGCGATGCTGCCGGTCCTCGAGGCCGTCGTGCAGTCGGGCAAGCCGCTCGTCATCATCGCCGAGGACGTCGAGGGCGAGGCTCTGGCCACGCTCGTCGTCAACAAGCTGCGTGGCGGCCTGAAGATCGCGGCAGTCAAGGCGCCGGGCTTCGGCGATCGCCGCAAGGCGATGCTCGAGGACATCGCGATCCTCACGGGCGGTCAGGTCATCTCCGAGGATCTCGGCATCAAGCTCGAGAACGTCTCGCTCGACATGCTCGGCCGCGCCAAGAAGATCTCGATCACCAAGGAAAACACCACCATCGTCGATGGCAACGGTGATGCCGAGGGCATCAAGGCCCGCGTCGGCCAGATCAAGGGCCAGATCGAGGAGACCTCGTCCGACTACGATCGCGAGAAGCTCCAGGAGCGTCTGGCCAAGCTCGCCGGCGGCGTCGCGGTGATCCGCGTCGGCGGGGCGACCGAGGTCGAGGTCAAGGAGAAGAAGGATCGCGTCGACGACGCCCTCAACGCGACCCGCGCGGCCGTAGAGGAAGGCATCGTCCCGGGCGGCGGCGTCGCTCTCCTGCGCGCTTCCAACGCGGTCGACCTGAAGGGCGAGAACGCCGATCAGGACGCCGGCATCGCGATCGTCCGCAAGGCGCTCCAGGCTCCGATCCGTCAGATCGTGACGAACGCGGGCGACGAAGGTTCCATCGTCGTCGGAAAGCTGCTCGAGAACGCCTCGGCCAGCTACGGCTACAACGCCCAGACGGGCGAGTATGGCGACATGATCCAGTTCGGCATCGTCGATCCGGTCAAGGTCGTTCGCTCGGCCCTGCAGGATGCGGCTTCGGTCGCCGGCCTGCTCGTCACCACCGAGGCGATGATCTCGGAAGCCCCGAAGAAGGACGGCGGCGCGATGCCGGCGATGCCGGGCGGCGGCATGGGCGGCATGGGCGGCATGGACTTCTAAGAACCCGAAGGGTTCTGGAAGGCCGTAAAGCCGCCCATCACCAAAGGTGCCGAAACCGGGAAAACCCGGTTTCGGGTGGCGGCATGGACTTCTAGGAACCCGAAAGGGTTCTGGAAGGCCGTAAAGCCGCCCATCATTAAAGGTGCCGAAACCGGGAAAACCCGGTTTCGGGTGGCGTCATGGACTTCTAGGAACCCGAAGGGGTTCTGGAAGGCCGTAAAGCCGCCCATCATTAAAGGTGCCGAAACCAGGAAAACCCGGTTTCGGGTGGCGGCATGGACTTCTAGGAACCCGAAAGGGTTCTGGAAGGCCGTAAGCCTCCCGCGAGATAAGAAGCCCGGCGGATCGCTCCGCCGGGCTTCTTCCGTTTGACGGCTCTCTATTGTGAAATTTAGTCGGCAGGAAATCCGGGGCAGTCCAGCCCGCTGAAGCGTCGCAGGCGCAGGAGCGATGCCTGCTCGATCGACTAGGCATGGAAATCGTCCTCGTAATCGATCCGCTATGCGAAATACGGCTCTGGCTCGGCAATGCTCAAGCCGCGTGCCTCCGGTTCCGGCAAGAAAGCCTTTTTCCGATCGAGACAGAGGATACACGAAAATGGTGGCGCGCGGGCGCCTCTTAGCCTCCTATCGGCCGACCTCTTCCAGCTCGCAGAGACCGCATGCAGGACTTTCTCCTCTTCTTCGCCGTCGGCATCCTCGCCCAACTCATAGACGGCGCACTCGGCATGGCCTACGGCGTGATCTCCTCCACGGTGCTGCTGTCCTTCGGCGTCTCGCCGGCGGCCGCCTCGGCCTCGGTCCACGCCGCCGAACTCTTCACGACGGCTGCTTCCGGCACGGCGCATGTGTACAACCGAAACATCGACTGGAAGCTCTTCTGGCGTCTCGTTCCCTTCGGCATCGTCGGCGGCGTCCTCGGCACCTATGTCCTGACGAGTTTCGACGGCGCGGCGATGCGCCCCTTCGTGGCCGCCTACCTCACCTGCATCGGCGTCTATCTGATCATACGCTCCTTCACGCATCGGCCCTCGAAGCCCGTGCGTGCGGCCGTCGTGCCGCCGCTGGCTGCGGCCGGCGGCTTTCTGGACGCGGCCGGCGGTGGCGGCTGGGGCCCGATCGTCACGACGGGTCTTCTCGGTGCAGGCGGGCAGCCGCGCTACGTCATCGGCACCGTGAACACAGCCGAGTTCCTCGTCACGCTGTCGGTCTCCCTCGCCTTCCTCTTCTCGCTCCTCACCGGCCACTGGGAGGAAGCAGACGACCTGTCCACCCACGCACTGGCAGTGGCCGGCCTGATCGCCGGCGGGGTCATCGCCGCGCCCTTCGCCGGCTACATCGTGCGCATCCTGTCGACAGACACGCTTCTGCGCCTCGTCGGCAGCCTCATCTGCATTCTCGGCATCACGCAGGTTTGGGGAATTCTGTCGGGATCGTAATCTTCCAGCGGGAACCGGCCCCCTCCTTTCCCGTTTTCCTGACATGACGGCACGCCGACGCGGCAGAGCCGGGATTTACGGAGAAAGACCATGGTCGACAGCAACCAGATCAAGGGCGGCGCCAAGGAAGTGGGCGGCAGGGTCAAGGAGGCCGCCGGCAAGGCGGTGGGCAACGAGCGCATGCAGGCCG
Source organism: Aureimonas mangrovi (assembly GCF_014058705.1). NCBI lineage: Bacteria > Pseudomonadati > Pseudomonadota > Alphaproteobacteria > Hyphomicrobiales > Aurantimonadaceae > Aureimonas > Aureimonas mangrovi. The sequence continues at coordinate 1,137,144 of NZ_CP059692.1, read as the reverse complement.
AAGGCATGGCTGACCAGGCCGAGGGCAAGACCCAGAAGAACTACGGCAAGGTCAAGGACGCTGTGAAGGATCAGGTCAACCGCTAAGCCAGCCTATCCGGACATCAAGAGGCCGTCCCTTCGGGGCGGCCTTTTCCGTGCGCGGAATGCGGGTTCCGCCCTCCCCTTCTCCATGCTAATTCGCGCTCGCGCCGGCCTTTGCGGGCCACGCGTGTGTCGAGCACGGGAAGGACAGGACATGAGCGGAACGAGACGCGAGACCGATTCCATCGGCGCCATCGAGGTGGCCGACGATCGTTATTGGGGCGCGCAGACGGAGCGTTCGCTCAACAATTTCAAGATCGGCACCGACCGCCAGCCAATCGCTGTCATCCACGCTCTCGCCACGGTTAAGAAAGCAGCGGCCCTCGTCAACAAGGGTTACGGCAAACTCGACGACGATATCGCGGCCGCGATCGTGGCCGCTGCGGACGAGGTCATATCCGGCAAGCTGGACGACCACTTCCCGCTCGTCGTCTATCAGACCGGCTCGGGCACACAGACGAACATGAACGTCAACGAGGTCATCTCCAACCGCGCCATCGAGGCGATGGGCGGCGAGATGGGCTCTAAGAAGCCGGTCCACCCGAACGACCACGTCAATATGGGCCAGTCGTCGAATGACGTGTTCCCGACGGCGATCCACGTCGCGGTCGCGCTCGAGACCGTCGCGCGGGTGATGCCTGCCATCGACGCCCTGCACGCCGCGCTCGACGCCAAGGCGAAGGAATTCGCGCCGATCATCAAGATCGGCCGCACCCATACGCAGGACGCCACGCCCATCACGCTCGGACAGGAGTTCTCCGGCTATGCCGCCGCGCTCGAACTCGGCAAGGTGCGCATCGAGAAGGCTCTCCATGACGTCTATGCGCTGGCGCAGGGCGGCACAGCCGTCGGCACCGGCCTCAACGCGCCGGTCGGGTTCGACGAGAAGATCGCGGCGGAGATCGCGAACCTCACCGGCCAGCCCTTCCGCACGGCCGGCAACAAGTTCGAGGCACTGGCCTCGCATGGCGCGCTCGCCTTCTTCCACGGCGCGCTCAACGCACTGGCGACCGACCTCTTCAAGATCGCCAACGACATCCGTTTCCTCGGCTCGGGGCCGCGCTCGGGCCTCGGCGAACTCTCGCTGCCCGAAAACGAGCCGGGCTCCTCGATCATGCCGGGCAAGGTGAACCCGACGCAGGCCGAGGCGCTGACCATGGTGGCCTGCGAGGTGTTCGGCCACGAGACGACGGTCACCGTCGCCGCCAGCCAGGGTCATTTCGAGCTCAACGTCTTCAAGCCGGTGATCGCCAACGCCGTCCTGTCCTCGATCCGGCTTCTGGCCGACGGCATGAACTCGTTCCGCGAGCATTGCGTCGAGGGCATCAAGGCGAACGAGGATCGCATCAGGTCGCTCATGGAGCAGTCGCTGATGCTGGTGACGGCGCTGGCGCCGACGATCGGCTACGACAACGCCGCGACCATCGCCAAGACCGCGCACAAGAAGGGCACGACCCTTCGCGAGGAGGCGATCGCTTCCGGCTTCATCTCCGGCGAGGACTACGACAGGATCGTCGATCCTGCGGCCATGACGCGGCCCGGCTAAGCCGAGCGAACATCCGGCGCCGTCAATGACGACGCCAGACCGTATCGCGTTCGGTGAACGATGAGTGCGCGATCCGGAGAATTCTGGCGGGACGGGCAAACCGGTAAGGATGGAGCGCAATCATCCTGACCGGAGCACCGGAATGAACCCTGTCGTCCTACTCATCGCCCGCATCCTGATGGCGATCATCTTCATCGTCGGCGGCTTCGGCAAGCTCGCCGGCGCCGCCGGTTTCGCGGGCTATCTCGGCTCGCTCGGCGTTCCGGGCGGCATCGCCACGGCCTATGTCGTGGGCCTGTTCGAGCTTGCCTGCGGCCTGCTCGTCCTCGTCGGCTTCAAGACCTTCTACGCTGCGCTGGCGCTCGCGGTCTTCTGCGTCGCCACGGCTTTCATCGGCCACATGGGCGACATGTCCGCCATCGTGAAGAACCTCGCGCTGGCGGGCGGCTACGTCTTCCTCGCCGCATACGGGCCCGGCGCCTTCGCGCTCGACCGCAGCGCGCGCGTCTCGCGTTACAGCTGAGCCGACGAGAAGCGACGCTGGATCTCGCTTAGGGTTTCGGCGTCGCCCTCTTCCAGCGTTGCCGTCATCGAACGCGCAAGGCATGCCTGCGAGGAGAGGATCAGCCCGTCCGACAGGATGCGCAGCCTGTTGGCCGTCAGTGTCGATCCGGACGAGGTGATGTCGACGATGATGTCGGCCGAGCCCGCCGCCGGAGCTCCCTCGGTCGCGCCGAGGCTTTCAACGATCCGGTAGGTCTGGATGCCGTGGGCGCGCGTGAAGAAGCTCTGCGTCAGCCGCCAGTATTTGGTCGCGATGCGCAGGCGCCGGCCGTGCCGCTGGCGGAACGAACCCGCCACATCGTTCAGATCCTCCATCGTCGTCACGTCCACCCACGAGTCGGGCACCGCGACGACCACGTCGGCATGGCCGAAGCCGAGCCGCGCCAGGATCTCGATCGAGGGCGAAAGGTCCGGCACCGTCTCGCGCAACAGGTCCTCACCTGTCACGCCGAGATGGATCGCCCCGTCGCGCACCTCGCGGGCGATCTCCGAGGCGGACAGGAGGAGCACCTCCAGCCCGTCCAGTCCCTCCACGCGCGTGCGGTAGGAACGGTCGTCCTCGCTCGGCACCACGCGGATGCCGGCACGCGCGAGAACGCCGACGGCGTTCTCCTTCAGGCGACCCTTCGAGGGAATGGCGAGCGTGACGGTCATTTCGCGGCCCCAGTGGCGGTGGCGGTGGCGGTCTCGATCCGGTCCAGCCACAGCGAGAAGCCCACCGCCGGGATCGTCTCGCGCGCCCCGAGGAACGAGACGAGCCGGTCGTATCTTCCTCCACCCGCGAGCGGCCCGGCGAGCGGGGGCGCGGAGATCTCGAAGACCATGCCGGTATAGTAGTCGAGCGGTCGGCCGAAGGCGGCGCGGTAGCGGATCGTGGAAAGATCGACGCCGGCCGTCGTCAAAGCCTTGTTGCGCGCCTCGAGAAGTGCCAGCGAGGCACCCGGCGCAACGCCGGCCGCCGTCAGTTCGGCCTCGGCCCGGTCGAGCGGGCAGTCGATGGCGAGAAAGCGCCGCAGTCGCTCCAGAAGCGCGCCGTCGAGCCGGGCTTCGGCAACCGCGATCTTCTCCACCAGGCGCTCTGCCACCTCGCGCGCCGTGCGGCTGCGATGCGGCGGCAGGCCGCCCTCCTCCATCCATTCGGAGATTTCGTCGGCGAGCGTATCGACGTCACCCGCGCGCGCGGCATCCACGAGGTCGGGCGCAAGATTGGCGAAGACGTCTCGCGACGAGCCGGTCGACAGGCTTTCGAGCGCCTGCACGAGCAGCCCGTCGTTGCCGAAGGTACGCACGAGGCGGCGCTGCCAGCCGGCCGGGAGACCGAGCGAGGCAAGGAACGCCTCGAAGAGCCCCTGATCGCCGACAACGGTTTCGAGCGAAGCGCGCTCGATCCCGCAAGCTTCGAGCGCGGCCAGTGCGTCGGCGATGGCGCGGGCGTCCGCCTCGCCCGTCTGCGGATCGCCCAGGTCTTCGATGCCGGCCTGCCGGAACTCCGCCGGTCCGTCGCCGCGGTCCTGCCGGAAGACGAGGCCGCTGTAGGAGTAGCGACGCGGCAGCGCCTGCCCGCGCTCGATGTGCGCGAGCGCGACGGGAATGGTGAAGTCCGGGCGCAGGCAGAGCGAGCGGCCGCCCTCGCCGCGCGTTAGGAAGATGCGCCGACGCAGCGCTTCGCCGGCCGTGTCGAGATAGGGCTCGGCGGGCTGGAGGATCGGCGTCGCAACCGCATTCGCACCGCGTGCCGCGAAGAAGGCCGCGAGCGCCGCCTCAACCGCGCCGGTATCCTGGGCGCTCATCCGCGCGGACGCCGAGAGAGAATGGCCTCGACGGCCGTCACCAGATCGGCCTCGTCCACGAGTTCCTGCCCTGCGCGCGCCTCGCGCCATTCGGCATTGTCCTCGATGCCGGCCGAGAGCTCCTTGCCGAGCGCGAGGTCCTTGACCTGCACCTTGCCTGCAAGCTTCTCGTCACCGCCCTGGATGATCGCGACCGGCGCGTTCCGGCGGTCGGCATATTGAAGCTGCTTGCCGAACTGCTTCGGGTTGCCTTGGAACACTTCCACCGGGACGACCGGCTTGCCGGGACCGTTGAGGGCCGCGCGCAGCTTCGCCGCCATCGCCTGATAGTCGGCCATGCGGTCGCGATCCATGACGGTGACGACGACCGGACCGATCGCGGCATCGTCGGTCAGGCGGCCGAGATTCTTCAATGCGGCCTGCAGCCGCGAGACACCGATGGAGAAGCCGGTGGCCGGCACGGACGTCGACAGGAAGCGCGAGACGAGGCCGTCATAGCGCCCGCCGCCGCCGACGGAGCCGAAGCGGACCTTTTCGCCCTTCTCGTTGACGACGTCGAACAGCAGTTCGGCTTCGAAGACCGGGCCGGTGTAGTATTCGAGCCCGCGCACGACCGAGGGGTCGATGAAGATGCGCTCGGCGCCGTATCCGGCGGCGCGGCTCGCCTCCTCGATCTGCGACAGCTCGAGCGCGCCTTCCTCGACCTTCGGTGAGCCCGCGAACGCCGCGCGGATCGCGTCGAGCCGCGCTCCGTCGCTGCCCTCCGAGAACAGGCCCATAACCTTGTCGATCGCCGCAGTGTCGAGGCCAGCGCCCTTGGTGAAGTCTCCGCTCTCGTCCTTTCGGCCGGCGCCGAGCAAGAGCCGCACGCCCTCGTCGCCGAACTTGTCGTGCTTGTCGAGCGCGCGCAGCACGGTGAGGCGCTGGCCGGCATTCTCGTCGCCGCCGAGGCCAATAGCCTCCATGACGCCGTCCAGCACCTTGCGGTTGTTCACCCGGATCACGTACTGGCCGCGCGCGATGCCGAGCGCCTCCATCGTGTCGGCCATCATCATCGCCATCTCGGCATCGGCCGAGACGTTCGGCGCGCCGACGATGTCGGCGTCGAACTGCATGAACTGGCGGAAGCGGCCCGGCCCCGGCTTCTCGTTGCGGAAGACGTAGCCCGCGCGATACGAGCGATAGGGCTTCGGCAGGTCCTCGAAATTCTCGGCCACGTAGCGCGCCAGCGGCGCGGTCAGGTCGTAGCGCAGCGACAGCCATTCCTCGTCGTCGTCCTGCAGCGAGAAGACGCCTTCGTTCGGGCGGTCCGAGTCGGGCAGAAACTTGCCGAGCGCGTCGGTGTATTCGAGGAAGGGCGTCTCGACCGGCTCGAAGCCCCAGGTCTCGTAGACGCGGCGGATCGTCTCCAGCATCTGTCCCTGCGCGCGCAGGTCGGCGGCCGAGCGATCGACGAAGCCGCGCGGCGCGCGCGCCTTCACGCGGGTGGGCTTCTTCTTGTTCTTTTCGGCCATGTCTTCGCTGCCCGTCGCAAGCACGGCGCCCGCTGAGACCGCAGCGCCCAAATAAGTAATTTCGATGTTCTAGTTTCTTCGCGCGTCCTAACGGATGGGGCGGGCCGCTTCAAGTTTCAGCGCGGGCGTACAAAGGCCTGGCGCTCGGCTTCGCAAGGGGCGCGGCAGGCGCAGCCGTCCATATGGTCGTTGACCATGCCCATTGCCTCCATGAAGGCGTGGCAGGTGGTAGGGCCGACAAAGCCGAAGCCATGTTTCTTCAGCGCCTTGGAAAGCCGCGTCGAAGCCGGCGTGACGGTGTTGGCGACGATCCAGTCCCGCGTCACGCGCCGCGGACGCTCGTCCTCGCCGGGCTCGAAGCTCCAGAGGAAGGCGGCGAGCGAGCGGCCCTCTTTCTGCTCAAGCTCGCGAACGGCCCGCGCATTGCGGATCGCCGAAGCGATCTTGCCGCGATGGCGGATGATGCGCGCATCCTGCACGATGCGCTCGATGTCCGGCTCGCCGAAGCGGGCGACACGGTCCACCTCGAAGCCTTCGAAAAGCTCCCGGAAGGCCTCGCGCTTGCGCAGGATGGTGATCCAGGAAAGCCCGGCCTGAAAGCCTTCGAGGCACAGCTTCTCGTAGAGGGCGCGGCTGTCCCCCTGCGGGCGGCCCCATTCAGTGTCGTGATAGCGCCCATAGAGCGCGTCCGCCCCCGCCCAGGCGCAACGTGCCGCGCCGTCCGCGCCGACAGTGATGCCGTCTTCCGCCATACGCCTCGTCTGCCCGCGAACGCTGCGTGGCGCAAGAGCCACGCACGAGCGATGACGCGACACGGGCGGGGCGCCGCACCTTGTGGCGAACGCGCGACGCCATAACATGCGAGGGCAGCGACGCAGACCGGACGGCCGATGCCTTTTATTGCCAAAGCCGCCCTCGGGTTCCTTCTCCTCTTCGCCTCACTCGGCCCGGCTCATGCCCAGCGCGCGAGTGACGCGGCGATGATCGCGGGCTTCAACTCGGTGGTCTTCTCGTCCGAGATCACCGGGCCGATGAGCGACGGCACCTATCTCAAGAAGTTCATGCGGCCGGTGCGCTTCCGCATCGAGCAGACGTCGCGGATCGACCGTCGCGCTGCCGTCCGTCGCTTCGTGACGCAGGTGGATGCGGCCATCGACGGGCTGGAGACGTCCTTCGTCGACGAGGGTGAGCGCGCGGATTTTATCGTCCACATCGTCGATCGGGCGCGCTATCAGGAGGTCGGCCGCCGCGTCTACGGCAACCCGTTCATGACCGTGCCGGGCAATTGCATCGTGCGCGCCAACTATTCACGACAGGGGCTGCGGCGCTCGGACGCCATCATCGTCTCCGACGAGGGCGAGCCGCTGTTCCGCCGCTGCATGGTCGAGGAGATCCTACAGGGGCTGGGGCCGCTGAACGACAATGCCGATGCGCCCGAAAGCGTCTTCAACGACACGTCGCAGCTCACCGAGTTCACCCGCTACGACCGCCTGATCCTCAACATGCTCTATGACGAACGTCTCACGCCAGGCATGCGCGAAGCGGACGCAGCGCCCCTCCTGCCCGCCATCCTGCGCGATGCGCGGCGGCGCCTCGCCCGCCGTTAAGCGCGCATTAACCAGCGCTGCCAAGCGCGCGTTAACGCTGCGCGCGAAGATAGTCCACGAGAGCGCCGAAGCCGGGCGCTCCTTCACCATTTCCTCGGTCCTGCAGGCCCAGTTTCGCATCAAGTGACAACCGGCCGAAGGGTCCGCATCGCATGCGAAACTTTGCCATCTTCCTTGCCGCCGCGCTTCTCGTGGCCGGCACGTCCGGCGCCAGCGCGCGCGACGACTATGTGCGCCTCGACCAGCGCCTCGCCGCCGAACGCGTGCTCCAGCTCTCGCCGTCCGCAGGCGTCGCGATCGAGTACAAGACACCGCCGACCGTCTATTCGCACCCGGACGGGCAGGTCGTCTTCCAGGGCAACATCCCGGTCGGCGTCGTCGGCCCCGGCGGCGTAGTCGTGCCGCTCGGCCAGGTCGAACGCCCCCGCCGCAAGCGCATCGTGCCGACCTCGCCTCAATTCGTCGCCCCGCGCGGGCATCCGGTCGTGGTCGCGCCCAAACAGGAGGTGGCGGTCGTCACGCCGCCGGTGCGCACCATGCAGCCGCACGCGACACGCACGATCGACCCGGCCTTCCTGCCGACGACCGTCGTCTACGAGGGTCCGCACCGCCCCGGCACCGTCGTGATCGACACGCGGGCGCGCTACCTCTACCTCGTCGAGCCGAACGGCCGGGCGATGCGCTATGGCGTGGGTGTCGGCAAGGAAGGCTTCTCCTGGAAGGGCTCGGAGACGATCACCCGCAAGGCCGAATGGCCGGGCTGGACGCCGCCGCGCCAGATGATCGCGCGCGAGCGCGCCAGAGGCGTCGTGCTGCCCGCACACATGCCCGGCGAACCGGATAACCCGCTCGGTGCCCGCGCCCTTTATCTTGGCGACACGCTCTACCGCATCCACGGCACCAACCAGCCCTGGACGATCGGACAGGCCGTCTCGTCCGGCTGCATCCGCATGCGCAACGAGGACGTCATAGATCTCTACGGCCGCGTGCCGGTGGGCGCCCGCGTGGTTGTGTTCTAGGCGCCACAGTGCTGCCGCAATCTCCGTCGGTGCCGGCGCGGAACAGGAGCCGCTGGCCGAATACGTGCATTCTCGTCGAAACGATAACAAGCATGTCCGAAGGCTGGAGGATGGCGTCGCCATCCGCACAAGAAGCGAAAAGGTGATGCCATGACGATTTCCAGGACGATGGCCGCAGCGGTCTTCGCGGGGCTCACCGCCTTCGCGATCGCCGGCCCTGCCAGCGCGCAGCAGACCCGCTACTACGACTTCTCCGCGCAGCGCTGGGTGCAGGGCACGCCGACCGAGCGCGCACAGGTGACGCAGACGCAGCGTGCGCAGGCCCGCTCCACCCAGACCATGCCGCGCCCCGACGCGCGCTTCGCCCGCCATCAGGTGCAGATCTCGACCAACGAGAAGCCCGGCACCATCATCGTCGATACGGGCCGCAAGTTCCTCTACTACGTCGAGGGGAACGGCCAGGCGACGCGCTATGGCGTGGGCGTCGGCAAGGAGGGCTTTGCCTGGGCGGGTGCTGCCACGGTCGGCCGCAAGGCCGAATGGCCGGGCTGGACGCCGCCCGCCGCCATGCGCAAGCGCGAAGCGGCCAAGGGGCGCATCCTGCCGGCCTACATGGCGGGCGGTCCTGACAACCCGCTCGGTGCCCGCGCGCTCTATCTTTATCGCGGCGGCCGCGACACGCTCTACCGCATCCACGGCACCAACCAGCCCTGGACCATCGGCCAGAACATGTCGTCGGGCTGCATCCGCATGATGAACGAGGATGTCGAGCACCTCTACGAGCGTGTGAACAACGGCGCCAAGGTCGTCGTGATCGGCCCGAACGCCAACAGCGACAATGTCTACGCCGAGACGGGCGTCATGCGTCAGGCCGGCGGCGAGGGGCAGCGCGGCGGTCTCTTCTCCCAGCTCTTCGGCTCGCGCGTCCAGTAACGCGCGCTTCACGGGAAGACAGGAAGGCCCGCTCACCGGCGGGCCTTTCGTCGTTTCAGAGGGCGGCGATCGACTCCCTCTGCGGGGCGGCACGAGCCAGAACGGCTGGCCTCTCGCCTCCGAAGGCCCAGTCGAGGAGTTCCACCGTGTGCAGCACCGGAATGCCGGTCGCCGAGCCGATCTGCGTCATGCAGCCGATATTGCCGGTGGCGATGAGTTCGGGCTGAACGCTCTCGATATTCCTGACCTTGCGATCGCGAAGGCGCGCGGAAATCTCAGGCTGGAGGATGTTGTAGGTGCCTGCAGAGCCGCAGCACAGATGGCCCTCCGGCACGTCGCGCACGGTGAAGCCGGCCTGCGCCAGCAGCGTCTTCGGCGCGGCCGTGATCTTCTGGCCGTGCTGCATCGAGCAGGCCGAGTGATAGGCGACGACCATGCCGCCGGGGGATTCCGGCAAAGGCAGGTCGAGCGTCGCCAGGAACTCTGTGACGTCCTTGGCGAGGGCAGAAACCCGCGCGGCCTTCGCGGCATAGGCCGGATCGAGCCGCAGCATGTGGCCGTAGTCCTTGATCGTCGTACCGCAGCCGGACGCGGTGATGACGATCGCATCGAGCGCGCCCGCCTCGATCTCGCGTGTCCACACGTCGACATTGGCGCGCGCGAAGGCGAGCGCGGCGTCCTCCTCGCCCATGTGATGAACGAGCGCGCCGCAGCACCCCTCCCCCTTCGGCACCACCACCTCGACACCGAGGCGGTTGAGGAGCCGTACCGTCGCCTCGTTGATCTTCGGGTCGAGCACGGACTGCGCGCAGCCCGTCAGCAGCGCCACGCGCTTGTTCGCCATCTGCGCGGGACGATGCACCGCCGGCGCGTTGATGGTGGAGGCGGCGGGAACGCTCTTTGGCGCGAGCCTCAGCATGGCGGCGATAGGCTTCAGCGGCCCGGCTTCGAAGACGCCGGCGAAGGGGGCGGCGAGCTTTGCCAGGCGCAGCGAGAGCCGGAAGCGCGCCGGATAGGGCAGCGTCATCGCGAGGATGCGGCGGATCATCCTGTCCGCGAAGGGCCGGCGATAGGTCTTCTGGATATGGACGCGAGCGTGGTCGACGAGGTGCATGTAGTTCACGCCCGACGGGCAGGTCGTCATGCAGGCGAGGCAGGAGAGGCAGCGGTCGATATGGGTGACGACCTGTTCGTCCGCCGGCCGGTCGTTCTCCAGCATCTCCTTGATGAGGTAGATGCGCCCGCGCGGGCTGTCGAGTTCGTTGCCGAGCGTCACATAGGTCGGGCACGTGGCCGTGCAGAATCCGCAATGCACGCATTTTCGGATGATGCCTTCCGAATGCGCGACCTCGGGATGCTCGAGCTGGGCGGGCGAAAAATGTGTCTGCATGTCAGCCCATCCGGCCGGGATTGAGGATGCCGGCCGGATCGAACTGATCCTTCAGCCGACGAGACAGCGCTGCGAGCGGCGCCGGCTGCGGGTGGAAGACCGGCGTCGATGCGCGTTCGCTCTCGGACGCACGAACCAGCGTCGCATGGCCGCCGCCATACTGGCGCACGAGCGCACGGATGCGCTCGGCATCGACACCGTACTCCATCCGCAGCCATACAAGCCCGCCCTGCCAGTCGTAGAACGCCTCGGCGGCCGAGCTCATGCGCAGAGCCATGACGAGCTCGTGCCCGCGCGTCGGCGTCAGCGAGAGGCGCCAGACCGCGCGGTGCGGCTCGCCCCAGAACGGCCGCACGTCGCGAATGTCGCGCCATAGCGCGCGAGAGGCGTCGCCTTCGATCCGCTCCAGCCGACCCACCCGTTCCAGAGCACGGCCGAGATAATCCTGTCGCGCCGCGACAGACGGCCCGAAGCCCTCAAGTCGAAGAATCGTCGCCGCCTCGCGCCCGAAGGCGCCGTCGAGAACGCGCGCCGCCACGCCGTAAGGCAGATGCGCCGCGCCCGAGACTTCGGCGGAGGAGCCCATTGCGGCCGCCATCGCGCCCGTCGCCTCCTCGTCCGAGAGGCCGCGCAGGACGAGCGTCGTCTCCGCCTCGGTCTGCGGCATGACCTTGATCGTCGCCTCGCTCATGACGGCGAGCGTGCCGAAGGAGCCGGTGATCCCTTTGGAGAGATCGTAGCCCGTGACGTTCTTCACGACGCGCCCGCCGGCCTTGAAGATCTCGCCGCGCCCCGAGACGCCGCCAAGGCCGAGGATGTGATCGCGCGCCGCGCCACGGCTGATGCGTCGCGGCCCGGAGAGATTGCAGGCGATGGTGCCACCGAGCGTGCCGAGACCGGGCTCCAGCCCATGCAACGGCCCGTAGTCGATCGGCTCGAACTCCAGCCGCTGGCCGCGCTCGGACAAGAGCGCCTCGATCTCCGCCATCGGTGTGCCGGCCCTGGCCGAAAGCACCAGTTCCTCGGGCTCGTAGAAGAGGATGCCGCCGATCGCCTCCGTGGAGAGCGTGCGCGCGGCCTGCACCGGCCGCCCGAGGCCGCGCTTGGAGCCCGTGCCTTCCACGCTCAGAGGTTCTCCGGCCGAGACGGCCGCTTGGACGATCTCGCGAAGCTCCTCGATGCCGGTGGGGGACAGGCGTGTGGCGTTGTCTGGAATGTCGGGCATCAGAACCGGGGAAGCTCGGGGAACGGCACCTGCCCCTTGTGGACATGCATGCGGCCGAGTTCGGCGCAGCGATGGAGCACGGGAAACATCTTGCCGGGGTTGAGGAGGTGCTTCTCGTCGAAGGCGCACTTCACGCGGATCTGATGCTTCAAATCGTCCTCGCCGAACATCTCCGGCATCAGGTCGCGTTTCTCGATTCCGACGCCATGCTCGCCGGTGAGAACGCCGCCCACCTGGACGCAGAGGCGCAGGATGTCGGCGCCGAAATCCTCGGCCCGCTGCAGTTCGTCGTCCTTGCCGGCGTCGTAGAGGATCAGCGGATGGAGGTTGCCGTCGCCGGCATGGAAGACGTTGGCGACCGCGAGACCGTATTTTTCCGACAGCGCGCGCATGCCGGCGAGGACGCGCGGCAGTTCCTTGCGCGGGATCGTACCGTCCATGCAGAGGTAATCCGGAGAGATGCGGCCGACGGCCGGGAAGGCCGCCTTGCGCCCGGCCCAGAAGGAGGCACGCTCGGCGTCGGACTGCGAGACGCGCGCCGTCGTCGCGCCGTTGGCGCGCGCGATCGCCTCGACCTCGGCGAGAAGGTGGTCGACCTCGGCCACCGGCCCGTCGAGTTCCACGATCAGAAGCGCCTCGACATCGAGCGGATAGCCAGCATGGACGAAGTCCTCTGCCGCCCGGATGGCGAAGCGATCCATCATCTCCATGCCGCCGGGAATAATGCCCTTGGCGATGATGTCGGCCACGCACTGCCCCCCCTGCTCGGAGGTCGGGAAGCCGAGGAGCACGGCGCGCGCTGTCTCGGGCGCCTGCAGGATGCGCACGGTCACTTCCGTAACGACGCCGAGAAGCCCCTCCGAACCGGTGAGGAGGCCGAGAAGGTCGTAGCCCTCCGAGTCGAGATGCTTGCCGCCGAGGCGGATGACCTCGCCCTCCATCGTCACGAACTCGACGCCGAGGAGGTTGTTGGCCGTCAGCCCGTATTTCAGGCAGTGCACGCCGCCGGAATTCTCCGCGACATTGCCGCCGATCGAGCAGGCGATCTGCGAGGACGGGTCCGGCGCGTAATAGAAGCCGGCGTGCTCCACCGCCTTCGTGATGCCGAGATTGGTGACGCCCGGCTGCACGACCGCACAGCGATTGTCGAGGTCGATGTCGAGGACGCGGTTGAACTTCGACAGGACGAGAAGGACGCCGTCGGCGAGCGGCAGCGATCCGCCCGACAGCGAGGTGCCGGAGCCGCGCGGCACGACAGGAATGTCGTTCGCGTGGCAATAGGCGAGGACGGCGGAAACCTGCTTCACTGTCTCCGGCAGGACGACGACGAGCGGCAGTTGGCGATAGGCGGTCAGCGCGTCCGTCTCGAAGACCGCCATCTCGCGCGAAGCATCCACCACGCCTTCGCCCGGCACGATTGCGCGCAGCGCGGCGACGATCGCCTCGCGCTTCGCAATCACGGCCTCGCTGGGCTTGGGCATGAGTATCGACATCGAACGATCCTCCCGAACGTCTCGTCTGGAATTGAACTAAAGAGCCCGCCGCGCCAAGTCTAGCGGAGAACGGGAGGTTCCGATGGGTGCTGATCCGGGAAACATCATCGAGATCGTGGTCGCCGACATCACCACGCTCCAGCTCGATGCCATCGTCAACGCGGCAAACGAAAGCCTGCTCGGCGGAGGCGGCGTCGACGGCGCGATCCATCGCGCGGCGGGGCCGCAGCTTCTGGAAGAATGCCGAACGATCGGCGGCTGCCCGACAGGGCAGGCTCGCATCACCTTCGGCTACGGACTGCCGGCACGCCGCGTGATCCACACCGTCGGCCCCGTCTGGCACGGCGGCGCGCGCGGTGAGGAGGATGCCCTGGCCTCTGCCTATCGCAGCGCCTTCGCGCTCGCGCGCGGGAACGGTCTCTCCACGATTGCCTTCCCCGGCATCTCGACCGGCGTGTACGGTTTCCCGAAGGATCGCGCGGCTCGGATCGCCGTACGCGAGGCGCGCGAAGCGGCGGCCACCGGAGCTTTCAGGCGCATCGTGCTGTGCGCGTTCTCGCCGGATGACGCGCGTGGACTGAATGAGGCTTTGAGGGAAGCCAACTGAGCGCTTGCGCGCGGCGCGCCCTGCGATACCAATGACGATGTGAGCAAGCCGGGAGGACCGTCCACTCCAATGCGCTTAAACGCGGGAGCGGCGGCGGCGAGTGATCGACAAAACGATAACGGGAGGAAACGCATGCGAATCCGATCGATGATGGCTGCCGTCTCGATGGCGGCCCTGTGCTCGAGCCCGGCTATGGCGCAGGATGCGCCGGCCAGCGTCAAGGCAGGTGTTCTCAACGACATGTCCGGCACCTACGCCGATGTCACCGGCCAAGGCGCGGTCGTCGCCGCGCAACTCGCCATAGACGACTTCAAAGCCAGCGAGGCCGGCGCGAACGTCGATGTCGAGCTCGTTTCGGCCGACCACCAGAACAAACCGGACGTCGCTGCGACAACGGCGCGCTCGTGGTACGAAGCGGAAGGCGTGGACGTGATCCTTGACCTGCCGGCCTCCTCCACCGCGCTCGCGGTGGCGGACGTCACGCGGCAGATGGACAAGGTGGTGATCGTCTCGGGTGGCGGCACCTCGGACCTGACGGGCACGAACTGCTCGCCGAACACCATCCACTGGACCTACGACACCTGGTCGCTCGCCCACGGCACCGGCTCCGCGCTCGTGCGCGAGGGGCTGACGAGCTGGTTCTTCCTGACGGCCGACTATGCCTTCGGCCACGCGCTGGAGCGCGACACCTCGCAATCGGTGGAGGAAGCCGGCGGCACGGTGGTGGGGTCGGTGCGCCACCCGTTCCCGACGCAGGATTTCTCGTCCTTCCTGCTTCAGGCACAGGCGTCGGGCGCACAGGTCATCGGCCTCGCCAATGCGGGCGCCGACACCACCAACGCCATCAAGCAGGCGGCCGAGTTCGGCATCGTCCAGAGCGGACAGGCGCTGGCCGGCCTCCTGATGTTCATCAGCGACATCCATAGCCTCGGCCTTCAGACGGCGCAGGGCCTCGTCCTGACGGAAGCCTTCTACTGGGACCTCAACGACGGCACGCGCGAGTGGTCGCAGCGCTTCGCGGAGCGGTTCGACGGTCGCATGCCGACCTCCTCGCAGGCTGGCGTCTATTCCGGCCTCCTGCATTACCTGAAGGCCGTCGCCGAGGTCGGATCGCCGGATGACGCAGCTGCCGTGATCGCGCAGATGAAGGCGACACAGAGCGAAGACCCGCTTTTCACCAGCGGCATGATCCGCGAGGACGGCCGCAAGCTGCACGACATGTACCTCTTCCGCGTCAAGACCCCGGAGCAGTCCGAGGGGCCGTGGGACTATTACGAACTGGTCTCCACGATCCCCGGAGACGAGGCCTTCCGTCCTATGGAAGGCAGCGGCTGCGACCTGTCGAACTGGTAGTTGCGACATGCTGTCCTCGGAACGCGTCGACCTGCACGGCGTTTCCGACGGGACAGATCAAGGAGCATCCAGATGTCAGAAGTGTCGCAAGGCCGTCTTCCCATTGAAGAAGAAGGAATCGTGGCGCCGGAGAAGCGCGAACAGCCGGGTGCGCAGGAGCGCCCGATGAACGACGAGGAGGATCGGGACGAATCGCTCGACGATACGTTCCCGGCCTCAGACCCGGTGCCGCCCAAGCAGATCGACGGCCCCAACAACTGATAGACCGACGACGCAAAAAGCCGCCGGCCCTCTGGGACCGGCGGCTTTTTTCATGCCCTGCGTCAGTTCTGGACGGCCTGCACCGAGCCGCCGTCGACGCGCAGATTGGCGCCGTTCACGAAGGAGGCGCGCTCGGAGACGACGAGCGCGATGACGGCGGCGACCTCCTCCACCCTGCCGCGCCGCTTCTGGACGATGCCCGGCCGCTCTTCTTCCAGAAAGCTCTCGACCGCCTCGTCGAACGAGACGCCGAGTTCCTTGGCGCGCTTCTCCATCATACCGTCCGTCATGGGTGTCTCGATGAAGGCCGGCGATATGGTGTTGCACAGGATGCCGTACTCGGCCTCCTTGTAGGAAAGGTTCTTCACGAAGACCGCGAGCGCCGCCTTGGCGGTGTTGTAGGTCGCCTCCTCCCAGTAGGGCTGAACGGCGTTCTCCGATGTGATGCAGACGAAGCGGCCCCATTTGTTCTCCCGCATGAGGGGGAAACTCGCGCGCGCGATGCGGACGGCTGACATGAAGTCGATCTGCCACGCCTCCTCGTAGTCCTCATCCTTCATCTCGAGCGGATCGCCCTTGGCACCTGTGATCCCTGCCGTGTGGATGACGATGTCGACCTTGCCGAAGCGCTCCCTGGCCTTTGCGACGATCGCGTCGACCTCGTCCTGCTTCGTCACGTCGGCCTCCACGCAGATCGCGTCCGCGCCGAGCACGCCGCATTCGGCTTCGAGCTCGTCTACCTTCACGTCGGACAAGACGAGCTTCACGCCCTCCTGCGCCAGAAGCTGCGCGGTCGCCCAGCCCATGCCCTTGCTGGCGCCCGTGATGATCGCGACGCGCCCCTTGATGCCCAGATCCATTGATCGTCTCTCTATCGGCGCGCCTGCGCGGATGGCGGCGCGCATCTTCCGCGTGACAACGGGGCGTTTCGCTTTAGGTTTCGCCCCGAGCGCCATGAGAGACTGCGACAGAATGCCGGACCACGACTTCAACGCCCCGCGTATCTTCGTCGAGGACACGCTGGCCGAAGGCGGCGGCTTCCCGCTTTCGGTGGCCCACTCCAACTACCTCGCCAACGTCCTGCGCCTCGCCGACGGAGACGCCGTGCTCGCCTTCAACGGCCGCGACGGGGAATGGCGTTGCACGATCGCCAGGGCCTCGAAGAAGAGCCTTTCGCTGACGCCCGCCGAGCGCGTGCGGGCGCAGGAGCCCGCGCCCGACCTGCACTATCTCTTCGCGCCGCTGAAGGCCGCGCGGCTGGACTACATGATCCAGAAGGCCTGCGAGATGGGCGCCGGGGTGCTGCGCCCCGTCATGACGCAACACACGCAGAACCCGCGATTCAATCTGGAGCGTGCGCAGGCCAACGCCGTCGAGGCGGCCGAGCAATGCGGCATCCTCGCCGTGCCGCGCTGCGCGCCGGTGGAGAAGCTCGCCGCCGTCCTCGAAGGGTGGGATCCGGCGCGCCGGCTGTTCTTCTGCGACGAGCGCGCCGAGAGCGCCGACCCGCTACCTGTCATCGCAGCGTATCGTGGCGAACCGTTGGCCGTCCTGATCGGGCCGGAAGGCGGGTTCTCGCGGCAGGAAAGCGAGATGCTCCTCGCCTACGACTTCGTGACCGCGATCTCGCTCGGCCCCCGGATCCTGCGCGCCGACACGGCCGCCGTCGCGGCGCTTGCCGTGGTGCAGGCTGCCGCCGGAGACTGGGCGACACCGTCCTCGTGAACGCCTCGTCGCCGGTGGACGCGCCGAAAATCGCTTGCGAAGCGGACCGAAAGCGGCAAGAGACGCGGTCATCTCGCCCTCGCGCCGCCGACGGGTGAACCGAACAGACGACCGGATGATCTGATGGCGCGCGATACGACGGACCTGACCCCGCTCACCTCCATCGACGAGCTCGTCGCCTACATGAAGGCCGGCGAAAAGCCTGAAAGCGCCTTCCGCATCGGCACGGAGCACGAGAAGTTCGGCTACTACGCCGATGACCTCACCCCCGTGCCCTACGAGGGCGAACGCGGTATCGCAGCGCTCTTAGAAGGCATTCGAGGGCTTTCCGGTTGGGAGGCGATCACCGATGAGGGGCGCATCATCGGCCTCGCGGGTCCCTCCGGCGCCGGGGCGATCTCGCTGGAGCCGGGCGGCCAGTTCGAGCTTTCCGGCGCACCGCTCGAAACCATCCACGAAACCTGCCGCGAATCGAACGCCCATCTCGACGACGTGCGGCGCGTTGCCGGCGCGCTGGGCATCAAGTTCTTCGGCCTCGGGTCCAGCCCGGTCTGGACGATGGCCGAGACGCCGCGCATGCCGAAGTCGCGCTACGACATCATGGCGCGTTACATGCCGAAGGTCGGCACGCGCGGGCTCGACATGATGTTCCGCACTGCGACCATCCAGGTCAATCTCGACTTCTCGTCGGAAAGCGACATGGCCCGCAAGATGCGCATCGGTATGCGCCTCCAGCCTGTCGCATCGGCGCTCTTCGCCAATTCGCCTTTCACGGAAGGCAGGCCGAACGGGCTGGTTTCCTGGCGCTCCGACGTGTGGTCGGATGTCGACAACGCGCGCTCAGGCCTCCTGCGTTTCGCCTTCGAGCCGGGCTTCTCCTATCGCGACTATGTCGAATGGGCGCTCGACGTACCGATGTATTTCGTCATGCGCGAGGGTCGCTACGTCGAGGCGACGGACGTCACCTTCCGCCAGTTCCTCGACGGCGCGATGAAGGGCCGCATCGCTTCGCCTGCACCGACGATGGGCGACTGGATCAACCATCTGTCGACGCTGTTCCCGGACGTTCGCCTGAAGCGCTTCATCGAGATGCGCGGAGCGGACGGCGGCCCCTGGCGGCGCATCTGCGCGCTTCCCGCCTACTGGGTGGGCCTCCTCTACGACACGGCCGCACTCGAGGCCGTGGATGCGATGACCGCCGACTGGAGCTTCGAGGAAGTCGCGGCCCTGCGCGCCGAGGTGCCGCGCTCGGGCTTCGCAACGCCGTTCCGCTCGGGCACCGTTCTCGACCTCGCACGCGAGAGCCTGGCGATCGCGCGATCGGGCCTGGCCTCCCGAGCCCGCCTCAACGAGGACGGCAACGACGAGAGCTTCTTCCTTGCCCCCCTCGAGGAGGCGGTCGCACGCGGCACGACCGCGGCCGAGGAACTGGTGCGGCTTTATGACGGGCCGTGGCAGCGCTCCATGCGGCGCGTGATCGAAGATCTGACTTACTGACGCGGAAATCGCCCTCGCCGGGTGACTTGGCAGGCATCTCGGCTGCTCCATTCTTCATCTGATGCGCCTTCAGGCGGCGGCATCGGTGGATGGGGAGCGGGATGACGGATTTCTTCGACTGGCTGACGGCGAGCGTGCCGGGCGACGAGGTCGAGCGGCTGCGCGAGCAGTTCCGCCTGAGCACGGAGGAGATGCGGCGCACGACACAGGCCTTGGCTCCGGCCTTTCTTCTGGGTTTCACCCGGCTCGCCGCTCGGCCGGCCGCCTTCGCGGACATGGTCCGGCAAGCCGCGACGCTGGACGCGCAAGGCGACGGTGCAGCGCCGATGAACGGCTTTCTCGGCGCACTTTTCGGCGCCGGCGTGATGCCGGAAGCGGTGGCGCGGCAAGCTTCCCTGATGGCAGGTGTCGCACCCGACACCATCGCCCGCATGATGCCCGAACTCGCGCTCCTCAGCGTACAGGCCATGACGCGGATGACGGGCGGCTCGTGGGCCGGCGCGATGCCCTTCGCGGGCGACGCGGGCGGCCAGATGCTCGCCGAGACATTGCGCCGTTCGGCCAATGCGGTCGAGGCTTTCCACAGGCCGTCCTCCAAGGCGGGGACGTCGTCGGGCGCGGATCTGCCTTCGCTGTTTGCGGACGCCCTGACCGGCGGGTTTCCGTGGATGCGCCCGCCGTCACGCGGCGCAGCCGTGTCGGCCAATCCCTTCTCTGCCTTCGAGCCGATGATGGAGGCGTTCGCTCGATCGGGCGACAAGCCGGCGAAACAGCCGGAAGCAAAGCCGGAACCCGCCGCCGACCCGCTCGACACCTTCCTCGGGCTCGCGCAGGCCGGGCGGAACCTGCAGGAAAGCTACGCGCTGGAAATGCTGGCCCTGTTCGATCGCAACCGTTCCGCTTCAAAGTGAAGGCTCATGCATCGCACAAGGACGCCCAGGTGATGCCGAGATCATAATCTTCGTCGCCAAGAACCATGGTTCCGTTGTATCTGAAGTGCGGGCGGCCTGACGCCCGGTGGAACCCCGATGCTTTTCGTCAACGCGCTGATCGTTCTTTTCCTCATCATTCTCAATGGCTTCTTCGCCATGTCCGAACTGGCGGTCGTCTCCTCGCGCCGCGCACGCCTGCAGCAGATGGCCGACGAAGGCAGCCGCGGCGCCCAGAAGGCGCTGCGCCTCGTCGATGATCCCACGAGCTTCCTCTCGACGGTGCAGATCGGCATCACGCTCGTCGGCATCATCGCCGGCGCCTATGGCGGTTCGGCCTTCGCCGGCCCGCTCGCCGAACTTCTGGACCCGCTGCCGGTCGTCGGTGCCTATGCGCAGGGCACGGCTTTCGCGCTGGTCGTCATCGTCATCACCTACCTTTCGCTGATTCTCGGCGAGCTCGTCCCCAAGCGCTTCGCCCTCGCCTATTCCGAGCGCATCGCCTCCTTCGTCGCGCCCGTCATGCTGACGATCGCAGCCGTCGGCGCACCGATCGTCTGGTTCCTGCGCGTCTCTACGGAGGCCGTCTCTCGGCTCCTCGGCAATCGCGGGGTCAGCGAGAGTTCGGTGACGGAGGAGGAGGTGAAGGCCATGATCGCCGAAGGCACGCAAAGCGGCGTCTTCGAGCAGAAGGAGCGTGAGATGATCGAGGG
Source organism: Aureimonas mangrovi (assembly GCF_014058705.1). Classification (NCBI taxonomy): domain Bacteria; kingdom Pseudomonadati; phylum Pseudomonadota; class Alphaproteobacteria; order Hyphomicrobiales; family Aurantimonadaceae; genus Aureimonas; species Aureimonas mangrovi. Next base: position 1,116,895 of record NZ_CP059692.1, on the reverse strand, counting down.
CGTTCTGCGAATCGCCGATCGCAGCGCGCGTTCCATCATGGTGCCGCGCCCGGACGTCTTCTGGATCTCGATCGACGACGATCCGCAGGTCATCCTCGACGAGGTCCAGGCCAGCGGCCATTCGCGCTTTCCGGTCAGCGGCGAGGAATCGGACGACATCGTCGGTGTCGTCCAGGCCAAGGATCTGCTCGAGCAATTTCGCAAGACGGGCGGCATCGATGTTCGTGCAGCCCTTCGCGAGCCGATCTACGTCAACGAATCGATGCCCGCGCTGAAACTGCTCGACCGCTTCCAGAGCGCCAGTACTCATATCGCCATCGTCCTCGACGAGTACGGCTCCTTCGAGGGGCTGGTGACGCCGACGGACATCCTGGCCGCAATCGCCGGCTCGCTGCCGGAGGGCCTGGAGGAGGAGTACGGGATCGTTCGCCGTGCGGACGGCTCGTTCCTGGTGGATGCCGGCATGCCGATCGACGACGTCGACCGCGCGCTCGACGGACTCACCTTCCCCAGGGAGCGTGATTACGAGACCTTCGCCGGCTTCATCCTCGAGCGCTTCGGGCACATACCGGAGGTCGGCGAAACGATCGACTACGCCGACTGGCAATTCGAGGTGGTCGACCTCGACGGGCGCCGTGTCGACAAGATCCTCGCCACGCGTCGCACCGAGGAAAGCACGGAAGAGAGCTTCTCCATATGATCCCGACGCCGATCACGCGGGCATGAAAAAACCGCCGCTGACGTCAGGTCGGCGGCGGTTCTGGTTTTTCCTGGTCGTCCTGCCTTGGCCTCACGCATGCGGGGCTCGGCGCCTCGCGCAGTCGGCCAGGCGATAGGTCGGATCTTCGCGCCAGGAAGTCGCGAGCGCTTCGTGCACGTCATCGCGCTTCAGGCCGAGATCGGCCAGCAGGCTGTCCGGCAGGTCGGCGATGTGCAGGGCCGCGCGCCGGTTGCGCATCGCACGCACGAAGGCGCCGATCGCCATGGCGTAGCGGCTGAGCCGCCCAACGGGCGCTTCGCAGATGTTAGGCGTGGTCGGTAATGTCAGTGTCATCGTCGTCTCTCCATCCTTCGGGCAGCCGCCTGGGTTCGCGCACCGCGGTCCGCGGGCGCGTCGGCGAAGGTGGGTCCTCGCTGCTGCACGAGCAGAAGTACGTCCGTCTTCTTGATCAATCAAACGAATGTTCGTAATCTTTGCCATCAGCATTGAGAATGGATAATTGCGGTGGCCGCCCCTCTCGATCTCGACCAGCTCCGCACCTTCGTCGCCGTGGTGGACACGGGAAGCTTCACCCGCGCAGCCGACGAGGTGTTCAAGACGCAATCGGCGGTTTCCATGCAGGTCCGCCGGCTCGAGGAGCGGCTCGGTGTCGAACTCTTCGTGCGCGGCGGGCGCGCCGTGCGGCTGACGGAGGATGGGACACGGCTTCTGTCCTACGCGCGTCGGATGCTCAGCCTCTCGCGCGAGGCGCTGACCGCCTTCGATGAGGATTCGATCGAGGGCCATGTGCGCATCGGCCTGCCCGACGACTATGCCGAGCGCTTCCTCCCCGAGATCATGGCGCGCTTTGTGCGAACCAATCCACGCGTCGAACTTCAGATCGCCTGCGAGACGACGTCGAGCCTCGTCGAGCAGATCGACAAGGGCCATCTGGATGTCGCACTGGTTTGCCACACGGCCAGCGCGCATTCGGAGGTGGTGCGCTCCGAGCCTCTGCACTTCGTCACGTCGGCGACGCACAGCGTGCATGAGGAAGCCGTCCTGCCGCTCGCCATCGGCCGGCAGGACTGCGTCTGGCGACGCCAGTGCGTCGAGGCGCTGGAGGACATGGGCCGCGACTATCGCATCCTGTTCTCGAGCTGGTCGGCGACCATCGTGACCTCCGCCGTCCTGTCGGGTCTGGCCGTCAGCGTCCTTCCGGAATGCGCGCTGCGGCCCGGCATGCGCGTCCTCGGCGAGGCCGATGGCTTTCCCAGGCTGCGCGACGCGGAGATCGGCTTCATGCGCGCGCGCAACGCCGAGCGGCCGGTGGTCACGGCCCTGATCGAACATATCCGGGAGAGCCTGCAGAATCTGGTGCAGCACGAAGGCCCGCTCGAAGAGTCTGATGTGCCCGAGACCCGCATCATCCGCCCGCAGCGTCTGCGCACGTCCTCAGCCGCATGAGCGGACTGCGCCCTTGACCGCGCACCCCGTGCTTCGCCACATGAGGCCATGAGCCGAGCGCCCGACAGTCTCTCCGAACCCGCCAGCAACGCGGGCGAATACTCCGTCTCGGAAATCTCCGGTGCGCTGAAGCGCACGGTCGAGGACGCCTTCGGCCATGTGCGCGTGCGCGGCGAGATTTCCGGCTATCGCGGACCGCACTCCTCCGGTCACGCCTATTTCGCGCTGAAGGACGAGCGGGCCCGACTGGAAGCCGTGATCTGGCGCACGTCCTTCTCCAAACTCGCCTTTAAGCCCGAAGAGGGGCTGGAGGTCGTGGCCACCGGCAAGCTGACGACCTATCCCGGCTCCTCGAAATACCAGATCGTCATCGAGGATCTGAAGCCGGCAGGCACAGGTGCGCTGATGGCGCTTCTCAACGAGCGGCGGCTGAAGCTCGAGGCCGAAGGCCTCTTCGACCCCGCCCGCAAGCGTCGTCTGCCCTATCTGCCCCGCGTCGTCGGCGTCGTCACCTCGCCGACCGGCGCCGTCATCCGGGACATCCGCCATCGCATCGCCGACCGCTTTCCCGTCCACGTCATCGTCTGGCCCGTGCGCGTCCAGGGAGAGACGAGCGGCGCGGAGGTCGCCGCCGCGATCGAAGGCTTCAACGCGATCGAGCCGGGCGGCCCGATCCCGCGCCCTGACGTCCTGATCGTCGCGCGCGGCGGCGGCAGTCTGGAGGATCTCTGGGGCTTTAACGACGAGGCCGTGGTCCGTGCGGCTGCGGGCTCGGCGATCCCGCTCGTATCGGCCGTCGGCCATGAGACGGACTGGACTCTGATCGATCACGCGGCGGATCTCCGCGCGCCCACGCCCACCGGCGCGGCGGAGATGGTGGTGCCGGTGCGCGCCGATCTTCTTGCCGCGCTCTCCGCCGTCCATGCGCGCCATGGCGGCGCGATGAGCCGGGGCATCCATCACGCAAGGCGGGCCGCCGACGGCCTCGCGCGCGCCCTGCCCTCGCCCGACACTCTGCTTGCGCTCCCACGGCGCCGCCTGGACGAGGCGACGAGTGCGCTCGACCGGAACCTGCGCGCCATCCAGGGCGAACGCGCCGCGCGGCTCGATCGGGCCGGCTCCGGATTACAGCTCTCCAGGCTCGACGCCCTCGTCGCCGACCGCCGCGCCCGGCTGGAGCGCGGCGCGTTAAAGGCCGGCCATGCGTTGGGCGCTATGGTCGCGCGGCGCCGCTCGGCGTTCCTTCGCGCGTCCGCCGCCCTCCAGCCGCAAGGGCTCGCGGGCCGCAGCCGCGAAGCACGCCGGCACCTCGCCTATCTCGAAGCGCGATTGATCTTGGCGGCGGAGAGAGCGGCGACCGCCCGTCGTGAACGGCTCGTCGCCGCCTGGCGCATGGCCGAAAGCCTCGATCCCGAGCGTGTGCTGGAGCGCGGCTATGCGATCGTGCGCGACGAAGCCGGCGCGCCCGTCACACGTGCAGAAGGCTTCCTGCCCGGCGCATTGTACGAGATCGAGTTCGCCGGGCGCGAAAGGCGCGCCGCCACGGCCGTGCTAGACGGCTCGAGACCCGCGCCCCCGCCTGCTCAGCCGACGCGCCCGCGCCGCGCGCGGGTGGCGACCCCGGCCTCCCAGACGGATCTCTTTGGCGACAGCAGCTAGTGCGAGACCGCCGAGCGCGGCGACATCATCTCCGCCACCTGCGTGGCGAGTCCCGCGATGTTCACGCCGTCGTTCTCGTCTTCCGGCACGCCGCGCACATAGGCTTCCACCTCGCGCATGCGCTTGAGCGTGCGCCAATGGATGTCCTCCATCAGGATATGGGCGAACTCGCCGTGCCGGCCGATGCTGTAGAGGCCATCGACGCCCGTCGAGCGTGCGAAGCGCTGGCGATCCTCTTCGTAGCGCGAGAGATAGACCGGATAGGCGTTCGGCGTGCGCAAGGTGCCCCCGTGGCCGATGAAATGGCGACGCAGGTCGTTGCCGAAGATGCGGCACGTGCCTTCCAGGCAGAGTTCGGCGAGATCGGCGTCGGACATCGTCCAGATCTCGTCACCCATCTCGCAACCGAGATCGTAGGTCAGGAGCGTCTTCCCCTCGGGCGCCAGCCACGGCATCGAGATCGGTGCCTCGGCGATGCGGAAGAAGCGCTGCGAGCGATCCGGCACCCAGAGCAGCGTATCAGGCAGGATGTTCCTCGCCGCGAAGCGCAGATTGACGAAGGTCATCGGGCGGTAGCGGAAGGCCGCCATGTGAGCAAGCGCGTCCGTGCCTTCAACAAGGCGCGGCAGAACGTTGACCGGCGCCGTGCTCACCACGGCCGAGACCGGCATTTCCTCGCCACGCACGCGCACGGCAGCGACGCGCCCTTTGCGCACCATGATCTTCTCGACCGGCGAGGAGAGGCGGATCGCGGAGCTGACGGCCGCCACGGTCGGCTCAAGGAGCTTCGAAAGACCGCCTTCGGGGTAGACGTGATAGACCCCTGCATTCTCCGCCATTTCGTGGGAGTAACCGTTGCAGACCGCGCGATGCGTGACGCGCGAGGCGATGTTGAGATAGAGCGATCTGGCGATGCCCGAGCCGAACTTGTCGCCGACGGAGGGCGCGAGTTCGGCAGCTGGTGCCCCCGACCACGCTTCGGCGATCGGGATCGCCACCTCGTCGGCGAGCGTTGCGCCGAAGCGGTTGCGGAAGAGCTCGGCGGCCGAGGCAGCCTTGCCGGAGCGAAGGGACAGTCCCTTCATCGCGCTTATCGCGAAGCGCGGCTCCAGCGCGAGACCCAGCGGATAGTTGCGAAAACGGCCGCCCACCATCACGGCCTCGCCGTAATGGCGCACCGTGCGACACTCGGCTGCCGCGCCCAGCGCCCCGGCCAGACGGTTGCTGATGAAATGCGCGCCGAAATCGTAGGAGAAGCCTTCCGGGTCCTTGAACGAAGCGGCGAGGCCGCCGATCACACCGCCCGCTTCCAGGACGACCACGGGCAGCCCTTTGGCGCGCAGTTCGCGTGCGGCCGTCAGGCCGGCGAGCCCGGCACCGAGAATGGCAATCGGTTTCATGCTTTTCACCTTCCCATCGCCGCCCGTGCGAGACCGAGCTGCAGCTTCGCTCGTCTTCCGTTGCGAGAGCCAAGCAGAAAATAGCTGCTCATCCCTTAAACGGGCTCTTCGACTTCAACCGTTGGGCGAAATCGTTTCCGGCCCTTTGGCCGCCCTCCCGGCCGCAGGCCACGTCGCGAGCCGATGCCTGCACGCAAAGCGGCGGGAACGCGGACGAGGCAAGGAACACAGGGATGGGAAGTCGCTTCACGGCTGATCTCCCATCCCGACCGAGGCCCTGCCGATCACCGGCATGTGAGCTTCGGCGCAGGATGGGCCAAAGAGAGGCCGAGTGGATCGGGTGCAGGCCACCGTTTGAAGGCGTCACCGACGCGTCATCTGTGCGGGCTAGAAGAAGACGGCCCCAAGGGGCGGCGCCACACGAAGTCCGACTCTTCTCATGGCGTCGAATAAGCACGCTTCCTTCGATGCAGCGCGCGGCCTAGAATGCGGCCTCGCGTCCCTGAAGGAGAGTGGCGATCGCCCGATCCTCCAAGCCCAGCCTAACCTGTCGGCTCGTCCGCCGCAGTGCTCACGGTCCCGCCGGCCTCTCAGACGGCATCGGCCGAAAGCCCACGCCTCGGACCTTTCGAATACCCGCAGCCGCGCGAACTAAGGACCACTGAAAGGACCGAAACCTTCGACGCCTACGAGGCGCTGCACGGCTCCGTCGGATCACCGGAGTATTGCGGGCCCGGCACGGGACGCCTCTGGGTGGTGGTCGGCTGCGAGGGCGAGTGCATCCGCTACTATCATCACGGGCTCGCTCCTGAGAATCCTGTTGCACTCGTCTATTTCGGAGGAGAGATGATGCTGCGAACGCAAAAGAGCGCGCTTCATCTTGCCCTCGTATCCGGTTCAGTCGCCCACCAGAAGGTGACGAACTTCTAGGAGCGACGTTGCAGTATTCCGGGCCGCCTCCTCTACGATGCGTCCGCCTTCCATGACCCCGTCGAGGCGATCGAGACGATCCGCAAGGATCCACTGCCGCAGATCGACGTCCTCTCCAACCCGGAGGAGCGGCGCGACATGAAAACCCAGCCGCTGGTGAGCGGTCACTCCGAAAGGACACTGAAATGGCTGTTAAAAAATGTGGTACGGTTGAGTGGGTTCGAACCACCGACCTTCGGAGCCACAATCCGACGCTCTAACCAGCTGAGCTACAACCGCACATGGCACTCCGTCGCAGCAGAGCGCGAGGGTGGCAATAGAGAAATTCCGGCCCGAACGCAAGGCATCGCATGCGTCCGGGCACGAACGGCCAAGGGTCAGGCGCGGCCCGGCTTCATCCGCTCGGCCGCCTCGCGCGTCGGGCGGGCCATGTCCTGCGCTACATCGCGCGAGAGCGCCTGCATCTCACGCGCCTGATCGGCGACCGTCTCCATCTGGCGGCGCAGATAACCGGTCTGAAGTTCGACGAACTCAGCGACCGAGCCGGCCGAGGCCAGCTTCTCCAGATGCGAGAATCCCATCTCAGCATTGGTGCGCATCGCCTCGATCGCCTTGCGTGATAAGGTCAGCGAGCCGTTGTGAACATTCTCCATCGTCGATTCGAGCGTGCGCGCCGCCTCGTCGGTGGCCGACTTCATCCGCCCGTAGGCCTCGCGCGACTGCGCCATCGAACGCTCCGTCATGGTGCGAAGCGTCTCCTGCATGCGCTGCGGATCGAAGCCCATCGAGGCCTGCGCCTGTGCGATCTTCTCCGGGTCCATCGCGTCGCGGAACGCCTCCTGGCTGCGTTGCGCTGCGTCCTTCATCGCGTCTTCCGGCTTCTTGTCACCGGTGTTCCCTGTGTCGACTGCCATGGTCTATCTCCCTGGACGGTGTGAAGTCATGAAGGTCAAACGGTAGCCGCCCGGCTCGGTTGCCGGTCGAGCGCTCGTTTCGTTCAAAAGTCTTCACGCAAATTAACCCTTTCCTGCCTTTGAGATTGTGACAATGCTCGCAATTCTGGATTTGTTCACGCCCGCGCCTTATTAACGAAACGTGAACCAATCGGCGGCGCGGCCGTCAACGGCAGGATATGGCGGTGAACGCGACGACGCCCGACATCATGGCTCTGGAGGAAGTGCGCATCGCCAACGAGGCAGGGCGCGCGGTCCTCGTCTTCGATCGCGATCTCGACCATATTCTCTTCGCCAACACCGCCGCCGCCGCGCTCTTCGGCTGGAGCGACGCGGCGGAGGACCGCAACCTCCCCGCGCTCGTCACTCGCCAGATCGCTGGCGTTCGGCCGATCCTCGAGGAGGACGGCGAGGCCATGCTGCGCGTCAAGGGCGGTGCGGAGGGCCTGCAGGTCTGGGTTACGGCCCACCTCATGAACATCGTCGCGGCGGACGGCACGACGCTGGCGCTCATGGCGGCACCGCTTCCGGGGGCGGCACGCGAGAGCGAGGCGGCCCTCGCCGGCCGCCTCCTTGCCGAATCGGGGTGCGCGGATCGCGTGGCAATCGTCTCTGCCGAGGGCATTCTCGCACGCACCGACGATCTCGCGGACGATGACGGGCAGTTGGCGGCGCTGCCGGGCAGCATCTTCCCCGCCGAAGATGCGGCGTTCGGCGGGGGCGCGAACATCTGGCCGGTCGCGAGCACGCTCGCGCTCGTGCGCGTGCCGGAACGCGCGATGAACGAGCCCGCGGCCTCTCGAGCGGGACCGGTGGATGCCGACGCGGCAGCCAGCCCGATCGGCGCGCTTCTCGATCGCTGGCGCAGCCGCGGCGGCGAACAGGCGAGCGTCCCGGCAGGAGAACCCGCGTCAGGAGAGGCTGCAACAGGCACCTCGGCTCCAGAGTCAGAGCCTGAGGCGCCCGAGCCTGACGCGACCAAGGCCCTGGAACACCCCGTCGCGCTCGACGAGCCAGATCGTTCCCGCACCGCGCCCGAAACCGAAGAGGTTCGCGAGGCTCCGGCTTCGCCTTTGGCCGAGCCTGCGCGCTTTGTCTGGCGGATCGATGCGGACGGACGCTTCTCGCATCTCTCACACGAGTTCGCCGCCGTTGTCGGGCCGGCTGCGGCCGACGTGATAGGCGTGGCCTTCACGGAGGTGGCGGAGGCCTTCGGCTTCGACGAGGACGGCGAGATCGCCGGGCTCATGCAGCGGCGCGACACGTTCTCGGGCCGCGGCATCTTTTGGCCGGTCGAGGGCACCGAGCACAAGGTGCTGGTGGAACTCGCCGCCCTGCCCGTCTACGGGCGCGACCGCGTCTTCGAGGGCTTCCGTGGCTTTGGCGTCGTGCGGCCGGAAGAGACGGTGAACGACCTGGAGGCGATCGGCATGATGCTCGTCGCCGAGGAGCCGGAGGCCGAAGACGCGGGCGAAGCCGTCCCGCGGGGCGGCCTTGCCGATGATTCCGAGGAGATGCCGGCCTTCGGCCGCCGGACGCCCGCGCAGGAGAGCGCTGCCATCGAAGACGAAGGCGGTGGGGACGCGGCCGGAACGGTGGTGCGGCTGGAAGAGCGGCGTCGCCGCGAACCGCTGCTGTCGCCCGCCGAGGCCGACGCCTTCCGCGCGATCGGCGCCGAGCTTTCACCGACGGACCAGACGGCCCGCCCCCTCCAGACGGGCGAGGAACCGGCGTCCGAACCGGAGAAGCGTGAAGCCCCCGTCGATCCGGAGCGCGCGAGCCTCGACCCGGAGCTTTCCGCGCTGTTCTCGGGCCTTCCGCTGCCGGTTCTGGTGGAGATGCGCACGCGCCCCGTCTTCGCCAATGCCGGCTTCTGGAAGCTGACCGGCTATCGTGATCTCGCCGCCTTCCGCGAAGCGGGCGGGCTCGACGCGCTGTTTGCCGAGGCGGAGGAGCCGCAGGACAGCGACGGCACCGGCGAGAGGCGACAGGTGCCGATCCGCCGGGCGGACGGTTCCGTCACGCTGGCGCGCGTGCAGATCCAGCGCGTCAGCCTTTCGGGCCGCTCCTGCCTCACCTTCTATTTCACCCCGGAAGGGGATCTCGAGCCGGCCGCGCCGGAAGACGATGCCGCGACCCACCAGCCGACCGCGCGCGAGGCGGCGGAAGCATTGCGCTCGGAGGTCGAGGAACTGCGGGCCGTTCTAGACACGGCGACTGACGGCATCGTCCTTCTCGATACGCCCGGCGCGGTGCGCTCCATGAACGGCGCGGCAGAAGCCTTGTTCGGCCTCTCGGCCGAGGACTATCGCGGGCGTGATTTCACCGAGCTTCTGGCCGCCGACAGCCGCCGGCCGACGCAGAACTATCTGGAGACGCTGCGCGAGGAGGGCCTGGCGGGCATCCTGAACGACGGGCGCGAGGTGGACGCGCAGGTCGCCGGCGGGGGCACGATCCCGCTTTTCATCACCATCGGGCGCCTGCCGGGCGAGCGCGGGTGGTGCGTCGTCCTTCGCGACATCGCCCATTGGAAGCGCGCCGAAGAGGAACTCGTCGCCGCGCGCCGCCAGGCCGAGGATGCGAGCCTGCACAAGAGCCGGTTCCTGGCCAATATCAGCCACGAGTTGCGCACGCCGCTCAACGCCATCATCGGCTTCGCCGACGTGATGACCTCCGAGACCTACGGGCCGATCGGCCACGAGCGCTACATGGAGTATCTCGGCGACATCAAGCGCTCGGGCCATCATGTCCTCGATCTCGTCAACGACCTCCTCGACATCTCCAAGATCGAAGCCGGCAAGGTGGAACTCGCCTTCGAGGCCGTCGCCCTGAACGACGTCGTCAGCGAGGTTGTGTCCTTGATGCAGCCGCAGGCCAATCGCGAGCGGGTGATCGTGCGCTCCAACCTGCCCGGCGGTATTCCCCCGGTGGTCGCCGATCGGCGCACGCTTCGCCAGATCGCCCTCAACCTCGTGTCCAATGCCATCCGCTTCACGCCGGCCGGAGGGCAGATCATCGCCTCCACGAGCTACGGCGAGAACGGCGAGGTAGCACTGCGCTTCCGCGATTCCGGCATCGGCATGACGGATCGCGAGATCGAGATCGCGCTGACGCCCTTCCAGCAGGTGAACGCCGCCGGCAAGGAGCGCGGTGACGGCACCGGTCTCGGGCTGCCGCTGACCAAGGCGATGGTGGAAGCCAACCGCGCGCTCTTCCGCATCGCCTCCACGCCGGGCGAGGGCACGCTGATCGAGATTACCTTTCCAGCGCAGCGGGTGCTCGCGCATTGATGATCGCAGCTTGAGTCGAGCGCGCGCCCCCGAAGGCTTGCTCGCGCCATCGAAGACAGTCATGGCAGGTTCCGCCCGGCGCCATGACGCCGCCATTGCGATTCGGCAACCCTCCCGCGTCGCACAAGGCCGGGCAAGCTAGGTTTCGAAAGGTCTGGAAGAGCCGTTGTCTTTCGCCACCACCCCACAGGCCGGGCCGCCGTCCGGCGACCGACAGAAGCGCAGGCGGCGCCCCAGGCGACGCTTCCTTCTGGCTGGGGTCTTGGTGCTGGTGATCGCGGGCGTCTGGTTCGCGGCCAACTCGACCATCGCCCTCAATGCGGCCGCCGCCCGCGATGACATCGAGGCCCGGCTCGGCGATCTGACCGGCCAGCCCGTCTTCGTCGGCGGTGAGATGGATTTCGAGTTCCTGCCGCGTCCGGTTCTGACGCTCGCCGACGTGCGGATCGGCGGCGTCGAGCCGGGGCTGGGCCTCTCGGTCGACAGGATCGTCGCCGAGCTCGACTTCCTGGATGCCGTTCTCGGCCGCACGGACGTCGCGCGGCTGACGTTGATACGGCCGGAACTCGCGTCGAACGAGTCGGCTTCGGCGCCTGTGCAGGATCGGGCACCCGCGACAGCTCCATCGCCTCCGCCTGCCGGGGCAGAAGCAGCCGAGGACGGCGCCTACGGAGCAGCGCTTCTCTATCTACGCTCTTTCTTCACGCGCTTCGAGGGCGTGCGTGCGGTCGAGATTCGCGATGGCGTGTTCCGCCCGAACGACGGTTCTCTCGGCTTTTCGAACGCCAATCTGACGCTCGATTGGCCCTCCCGATCCGCGCCCGCCACCATTGCCGGCAACTTCGTCTGGAACGGCCAGCCGACGACTGTCACGACGCATGCGGAGCGCCCCGTCGCCTTCCTCGACGGGGAGAGCAGCGCCGTGCGCCTCCTCCTCGAGGCGCCGCCGCTCGACCTGAGCTTCGAAGGCGTCGCGCAGGGTGGTGACGCGATCGGCCTCGATGGCAGCCTGCGGATCGCAACGCCCTCGGTCACCCGTGCGGCGCGCTGGCTCGGCCGCGGAGGATCGACCTTGCCGGACTTCGGCGCGGCTTCGATCGTCACCCGGCTCGTTCTGCGAAACGACCGCGCGGCACTGGAAGGCGCTCGCCTCGGCTTCGATGGCCAGGAGGGCGAGGGCGCGCTCGAAGCGCTCTTCCGCAATGGCGGCTCGACCGCCATCACGGGAACGCTGGCGTTCCCGCAGCTCGACCTTGATCGCTTCGCGCGCGCCGTCGCACCTCTGCCGCGTCATGCGCTTGATCTGCAGCGCCCGCTGGCTCTCTCTTTCATCGACGAATTCGACCTCGACCTGCGTCTTTCGGCCTCCGCGGCGAGCTTCGCCGGCTTCTCCGTCCGTCAGTTCGCGGCGGCCGTCATCTTCCAGGACGGCCGCGCGACGCTCGATGTCGGCGACGCCGAGATCCTGGGCGGACGGGCACAGGGGCGCCTCTCGATCGACACCCGTCAGCCCCGGCCGGTCGCGAGCGCGCGTATCGACCTTTCCGGTGTGTCGTCGGGCGATATCGCTGCTCTGGCCGGGATCGATTCCGTGCGCCTCGCCGGCCCGATGAACCTCACCGCCGAACTCGCGGGACCAGCGGGCAACTGGTCCGACATCCTGCGCCAGAACGAGACGCGCATACGCGTCTCGATGGCTTCCGGTTCCGTGACGGGGCTTTCGGCCGACGTTTTCCGCACCGCCGGCGAACGGAAATTCGAGGTCGATCCGCAAGCGCCGCCCACTGCCTTCAGTGCGATGAGCGCGGAACTGACGACCAAAGGCCCCTACGCCAATCTGGAGAGCGTGCGCATCACCGTGCCGCAGGGCGTCGTTGAGGCTTCGGGCTTCCTGTCCGTGATGGACGACCAGATGATGGTGGACGGGACCTTCGAGCCTGCCGCGACGAGCGCCGCCGCCAATGTCGGTGCATCCGAGCCGTTCACCTCATCGCAAGAGATCGGGTTCACCATGCGGGGTGAATGGCCCGCCCCGACGATCTTCGTCGGATCGAGCGAAAGGCCCATCTAGGCGCTCCACACAGCGGCGCCAAAGGCAGGAGCCGCCCGTTGCCGAACGCCCGATCCTCTCTTCGAACCGCTCTTCTGGCGGCGTGCGCCACCACCTTTTTCGCCGGAGCTCCCGCTGCAAGCGCGCAGGATGAGGCGCACCCCTCTCAGGCCATACAGCGCGCCGAGACCTGCGCCGCGGACTATCATTCTCGGCTGGGCACGATCCGTGATCGCGAATTCGAGACACTGAAGGCGGCAGCGAGCACCATTGGCGACGTCGATGCCGCCTTGCCCGGCCGTCTGATCTTCGCGCGGGTTCGCGGCGACGGACAGGACGTGCAGCGCGCCCGCGGCGCGGGCGAGACGCTGGCGCGCCGGCAGGGTCGCACGAGCTTTGCGCGCGACGCCAATACGCGCTGGATCGCCGAGCGCATCCGCGAAGACCTCGGCGACTATCTGCGCCAGAAGCCGACGCCCTATCTGTGCGCCGGCACCGCCGCCTATCTGACCGTGCTGCGTGACTACGCCGCGCAGGGCGCGCCCTCGCCCGCGCGCATCGCGGAAGACCTTGCGGTCCAGCGCGAGACCACCGCGCGGAGCATCGACGCCGTCTATGCCGCGATGCGTCCCGCTCCCCTGCCCCGCTTCGCGCCGGCCGACAGGCCGGGCCTCCTGGCCATTGAAGGCCTGCGCATGGCGCTCGACACCAATCTGCGCGAGGCGACGAGCCCAGCCGTTCGCGTCGCGTCGCGCGAGGGCGACACCCGCATTTCCGAAGGGCAGATCGACCCCGACCTGCCGCCGCTCACGCAACTGCCCGGACGGCGTCTGGACTCCGAAAGCGACATCGTACGCGCGCTCGAAGTGCTCGTGCGCCGCACGTTGCACGAAGGACACCTCGCCCCGATCGAGGCCGCCGAAATCGACGTCAGCGAAACGCCGCGGCCCGTCCTCGCGCGCCTCGCCGCTCTCGATCGACATCTGAAAGCGCATCCGATCGCCGATCCGCTCGTACGCCCGGCGCTCGAGACCGCTCTCTCGGACCTTGAGATCCTCGACTACCTCCAGGCGGCGCAGAACGGTACCGCCGATCCGATGAGCGGCGCGCTCCACGCGACGATGGACGCGATCGAGGCGGCGCGGGCCGAGACCTGCACCTGCGCCGACTGACCGGCTTCAGCCGGCCTCGGCCGCCAGCCGCTCGTCCCGCAGGCGCCGCACCTCGCGGCGCTTGGTCACCAGCGTCGCGGCGATGACACCTGTGGCGACGACCCCGATCAGGATGGTGGAGATCGCGTTGATCTCCGGCGTCACGCCAAGCCGCACCTGACTGTAGATGCGCATGGGCAGTGTTGTCGCGCCCGGTCCCGAGGTGAAGCTCGCGATCACGAGGTCGTCCAGCGACAGGGTGAAGGCGAGCATCCATCCGGCCGCGACCGCCGGCCAGATCACTGGCAGCGTCACGAGGAGGAACGCTTTGAAGGGCGGGCAGCCGAGATCCTGAGCGGCCTCCTCCAGGCTCCGGTCGAAGGAGAGCAGGCGCGACTGCACGACCACGGCCACGAAGCACATCGAGAAGGTGATGTGCGCGAGCGCGATCGTCCAGAAGCTGCGATCGATGCCGACGGCGACGAACAGAAGCAGCAGCGAGAGGCCGGTGATGACCTCGGGCATGACGAGCGGGGCGTAGATCATGCCCGAGAACAGAAGCTTGCCGCGGAAGTTCGCGTAGCGCACGAGCGCCAGCGCCGCCAGCGTGCCGAGGACCGTCGCCGCACTCGCTGAGACGAAAGCCACCCGTAGCGTGACCCAGGCAGCGTCCAGGAACATCTGGTTGTTCCACAGCGCGCCGTACCACTGCGTCGAGAAGCCGCCCCAGACCGTGACGAGCCGGGAGGCGTTGAACGAATAGACGACGAGCAGGACGATCGGCAGATAGAGGAAGGCGAAGCCCACCACCAGCGAGACGATGTTGAACGGAGACAGGCGGTTCACAGCGCGCGCTCCCGGTATCGCTGGAAGGCCACCATCGGCAGGACGAGGACGAGCAGCAGGATGATTGCCACGGCCGATGCGATCGGCCAGTCACGATTGGCGAAGAATTCGTCCCACAGGACCTTGCCGACCATCAGCGTCTGCGAGCCGCCGAGAAGGTCGGGAATGACGAACTCGCCAACGGCCGGAATGAAGACGAGGAAACAACCCGCGATCACGGCAGGGATCGAGATCGGCAGCGTGATCGACCAGAAGGCGCGCAATGGCGGGCAGCCGAGGTCGCTCGCCGCTTCGATCAGCCGGTAGTCCATGCGCTCGAGCCCGGCATAGATCGGCAGAACCATGAAGGGCAGATAGGAATAGACGATGCCGATATAGACCGCCGTCTCGGTGTTGAGGATGGCGAGCGGCTGGGAAATCAGCCCCGTCCAGAGGAGGAACTGGTTGAGATAGCCCTCCGAGCGCAAGATGCCGATCCAGGCGTAGACACGGATCAGGAAGCTCGTCCAGAACGGCAGGATGATCAGCATGAGAAGGACCGGCCGCCAGCCCTGCGGCGCGCGCGCCATCGCGTAGGCCAGCGGATAGCCGATCAGGAGGGCGAAAACAGTCGAGATCGCGGCAATGCGCAGGCTCGAGAGATAGGCGTCGAAATAGAGAGCGTCGCCCGCGACCCAGAGATAGCTCTCGAGGGTCAGCTCGCGCACGTTCGCGAGGAAGCCCGACAGGCTCTCGAAGGTGAAGACCGGCGTGTAGGGCGGCTGGGCGATCGCCGCGACCGAGAACGAGATCTTCAGGACAATGGCGAAGGGGACCAGGAAGAGCGCCAGCAGCCAGAGATAGGGCACGGCGATGACGAGCGCCCGGAACGCGCCGCCCTCACCGCTCGCCCTCGCTCGCTTGGCCCTGGCTTTCTGCGCCATCGCTCAGTCCTTCAGGAGCACGCCCGCATCGGGCGCGAAGGTGAGCCAGACGCGCTCTTCCCAGGTGATCTGCTCGGCGGCGGCGCGAACCGAGTTGACCACGGTGGCGCGGACGATCGCGCCCGTGTCGAGCTTGACGTTGAAGAGCGTCACATCGCCGAGATAGGCGATGTCCCAGACGGTGCCCTGGATCGCGTTGACGCTCGTATCCGCCGGAGCCTGCCGCGAAAGGCGCAACTTCTCGGGGCGGATCGCGAAGGCGATCTCCTCTCCAGCCCTGGGCCGCAGTTCGCTTTCCACCTCGATCGCATGCCCATCGGCCTGCAGGCGCACGCGCCCGCCGTCGACGGAGGAAACCGTGCCGGTGAGGATCGAGACGTTGCCGACGAAGTCGGCGACGTAGCGGCTCGTCGGTGCCTCGTAGAGGATGGCCGGCGTCGCGACCTGGCTGATGTGCCCTTCGCTCATCACGGCGATCCGGTCGGACATCGTCATCGCCTCCTCCTGGTCATGTGTGACGACCACGAAGGTGAGACCGAGATCCTGCTGAAGGTCCATCAGCTCGAACTGCGTCTCTTCGCGCAGCTTCTTGTCGAGCGCGCCGAGCGGCTCGTCGAGGAGCAGCACTTTCGGCCGCTTGGCGAGCGAGCGGGCCAGTGCGACGCGCTGCTGCTGGCCGCCCGAGAGCTGCTGTGGCTTGCGCCCGGCGAAGCGCTCGAGCTTCACGAGCTTCAGCATCTCGGCGACGCGTGCCTCGATCTCCGCGCGCCCCATCCCGTCCTGCTTCAGGCCGAAGGCGATATTCTTCGCAACGCTCATATGCGGGAAAAGCGCGTAGGACTGGAACATCATGTTGAGCGGGCGCCGGTGCGGCGGCATGCCCGTGATGCTCTCGCCGTTCAGCCGGATGTCGCCGCTCGTCGGCGTTTCGAAGCCGGCCAGCATACGCAGGAGCGTCGACTTTCCGCAGCCGGAGGGCCCGAGCAGCGCGAAGAACTCCCGCTCGAAGATTTTCAGGGAGAGATTGTCGACGGCCGCGACATCGCCGAAGCGTTTGGTGACGGCATCGAACTCGATCACCGGCTTCTGCGCCGGGTCGTTCCATGGCTCGAAGTTGCGCCGGATGTTGCCCAGCGATTTCAGCGCCGTCGCCATCGCGCGCTACCCCCTGCCCTGCTTGCCGCCCGCCTCAGCGGCCGGTCTTGATGGTCGTGAAGGCGCGGGTCACGAGACGTTGGGTGCGCGCATCGTAGGGCAGCTTGATGAACAGCGTCTCGAGCGTCGCCTCGTCCGGGTAGACGGCGGGATCGTTCAGGATCTCCGGGTCGATGAGTTCCTGCGAGGCGAGGTTGCCGTTGGCGTAGACGACATAGTCCGTCGCGCGGGCGATGATGTCGGGCCGCATCATGAAGTTGATGAACTGGTGCGCGGCATCGACATGCGGCGCGTCGGCCGGGATCGCCATCTGGTCGAACCACATCAGCGCGCCTTCTTTCGGGATCGAATAGTCGATCGACACGCCGTTGCCGGCCTCGTCCGCGCGGTCGCGCGCCTGGAAAACGTCACCCGAGAAGCCGATGGCGACGCAGATGTCGCCGTTGGCAAGCGCATTGATGTACTCCGACGAGTGGAAGCGGCGGATGAAGGGGCGCACGCTCATCAGGAGTTCGGTCGCCGCCTCGATATCGGCGGGCTCGCGCGAATCCGGGTCGAGGCCGAGATAGGCGAGCGCGGGCGGGAAGATCTCGCCGGGTGAATCGAGGAAGTCGATGCCGCACTGGCTCAGCACCTCGGCATTCGCCGGATCGAAGACGAGCGCCCAGGAATCGGTCGGCGCGTCGGGCAGGAGTTCGGCAACGCGGTCGGAATTGTAGCCGATGCCGGTGGTGCCCCACATGTAGTTGATCGAATGGGCGTTGTCCGGATCGTAGACCGCCGTGCGCTCGTCGATCAGAGGCCACATGTTGGAAAGGTTCGGCAGCTTCGACTTGTCGAGTTCCTGAAAGACGCCCGCCTCGATCTGGCGGCCGAGATACTCGGCGGACGGCACCACCACGTCGTAGCCGGACGAGCCGGCCAAGAGCCGCGTTTCGAGAATCTCGTTGGAATCGTAGACGTCGTAGACGACGCGGATGCCGGTCTCCTCGGTGAAATCGGCGAGGATCGATTCGTCGATATAATCCGACCAGTTGAAGACGTTGACGACATTCTCCTGCGCACTCGCGGCGGCAGGGATGAAGAGCAGCGCGGCGAGAGCGGCGAAACGGGCTGTCATGGCGGGCAACCTTTCGTTCAGTCGGACGGGCCGTCGCGACTTGTGTGCGCCGCAACAGAAACTTTGCCCACTATTTCGGAGCGTTTTCGCAAAGGAAAGGCGTAAGCTTAGAAAATTCCCGCCCGATCATCGGTTTTCCCGAAGCATGTAGACAGCGTCCTGCCCGTAAGGCGCGAGCTTCGCCTGTAATCCACCCCGGATCGCGGGACGAAAGCCGAAGCGCGACCAGAAACCGCCCGTGCCGTAGACCGAGACGAGCGAGGTGGAGGGGTAGGCTGCCGCCTCGCCCAGAAGGATCTCGACGCCGCGCTGGGCGTGCCCGGCGCCCCGCGTTTCCGGCGCCAGCACGAAGTCGTGGAGGTAATAATCGTCTGGCGCCTCCGGCAGTGCGCCGAGCAGCGTGTCGAGCGGTGGTGGAGCAAAGCGCATCGAAGGGTGTGAGACGGCATAGCCGCTGACAGTTCCCGCCCCGTCGAGGACGAGGCAGCCGGCCGGAAACAGCCGCACGCGTTCGGCGAAGACCGCTTCGGCCTCCGGCAGGGCCGGATGAACGCGCGCGGCCAGTCGCATCACCGCCGTGAGGTCCTCGTCCCGCATGATCCGCCAGACCGGGCTTTCGGCGCTCATCGCTTCTCCCTTCAGTGAAAATCGTAGGGCGACAGCCCGGCGACATGCGGGTCGAGCGCCAGCGGGCGCGTCAAGGGTGGTTCGGCGCGCGCCGGACATGCCGCGCGTTCGCAAAGGCGGCAGGCCGGGCCGATCGGAACCGGCGCGACACCTTGTGGAAGCATCGCGGCATAGACCGTCTCGCCGGCCTGCGCCAGATCAAGGCCGAGGAGCACGGCCGTGCGGCGCGGGCGCTCGCCGATGCCGGCCGCCAGTCCCGCGCAGCTTCGCGCGACGAGGAGATAGGCCGTGCCGTCCGGCGTCTGGGCGGCTTCGGCAAGGACACGCTCGGGCATCGCGAAGACCTCGTGGACCGGCAGCTTGACGCAGGCACCGCCGAAGCGCTGGTGCGGAAAGCCGCGCGCGCCGGCCCTGCGGATACGGTTGCCGGCCTGATCGACCTCCATCGCGAAGAACGGCAGGCCGGGGGCGGCAGCGCGCTGCAGGCTGGTCAGCCGGAAGGCCGCACGCAGGAACGAGACCTGAAAGCGCTGCGCCAGAAGCCCGGCGTCGTAGCGCAGTCGGAGCGCGGCGCTCTGGAACGATGCATAGGGCATCGTCAGCGCGTCGGCGGCATAGGCCAGAAGCTCGGTGCGGGCGAGCCGGCTCGCTTCCGGCGTCGTGAAGGCGAAGGTGGCGATCTCGGCATCCACCGCTTCGCGCGCTTCCAGTGCCATCGCTTCGGCGGCCATCTCGTGCAGCCGTTCCGCCTGCGGCAGGCGCTCTGAGAGAAAGAGCCGCCGAGAATGACGGTCGAACCGACGCCGCCAGGACGGCATCGTGTCTGCCGGAAGCACGCGCACGGCGATGTCGTGGCGCTCGCGCAGCCAACGCCGCAGCGCGCCGGCCGGATCGTCGCCGGCCGCGAGAGACTCGTGCAGCGTCTCGGCTGCCCTGTCGAGCGCGGGAAAATGGTTCGGCCGTGTCTCGAACGTCTCCCGCACTTCGTCACTCGGCAGACGCGGCGCGGCCTCGACCGCACGGCCTCCGGCAGCCAGAAGTCCGGACAGATCGGACAGCCGCTCCTCCAGTTCCTTGTAGGCGCGATGCAGGCGCACGATGCCGGCCGCCGCGTTCGGTGCCGCTTCCGCGACCTCGACCAGTTCGCCGTCGCCCGGCAGTTCGTCCGAGATCAGCGGTTCGGCAAAGACGGCCTTGAGCTGCGCCAGCACGTTCGCGCTGTCGCCCGTCGCCTTCAGGCCGGCCAGATCGATACGGTAGGTCTCGGCGAGCTTGAGGATGATCTGCACCGTCAGCGGGCGCTGGTTGCGCTCGATGAGGTTCAGATAGGAGGGCGAGATGGCGAGTTCCTGCGCCATCGCCGTCTGGGTCAGCTTCAGCCCCTGCCGCAGGCGCCTGATGCGCGGCCCCGCGAAGATCTTGCTCTCGGACATCCGGCCTCGCCTTGACAACGCTTCGACAACACTGACGGCGCTGATCGTGACAAATATTACATCTTTACTGCCTTGAATTGTCAATTCACCGACCGGGTGACCGCCCTCAGTCGTCCATCTGCAGGATTTCCCGATGCAATCCTCGTCTGATTGTCACAGCTTCAAGTGACGGGCGCATCAGCCACGATAGGTCGAGTGCTCATGAAGCAAGAGGGAGTTTAGCCGTGACAGATTTTTACAAGCTCGTTCCCGCCGCGCCGCACGGACGCTATGATCGGGTGGAGCGCAACTACACGGCCGCCGAGGTCGAGCGCCTTCGTGGCTCGATCGCCATCCGCCACACCTTGGCCGAACAGGGCGCCAACCGCCTATGGCAGCTCATTCACGAGGATGGCTTCGTCAACGCGCTGGGTGCCGTCACCGGCAATCAGGCCATGCAGCAGGTTCGCGCGGGCCTGAAGGCGATCTACCTTTCGGGCTGGCAGGTTGCGGCAGACGCCAACACGGCCTCGGCCATGTATCCCGACCAGTCGCTCTACCCGGCGAACGCGGCGCCCGAACTATGCCGCCGTATCAACCGAACGCTCCAGCGGGCCGACCAGATCGAGTGCTCCGAGGGCGAAGGGCTCTCCGTCGACACCTGGTTCGCGCCAATCGTCGCCGACGCCGAGGCCGGGTTCGGCGGCCCGCTCAACGCCTTCGAGATCATGAAAGCCTTCATCGAGGCAGGCGCTGCGGGCGTCCACTTCGAGGATCAGCTCGCATCGGAGAAGAAGTGCGGACATCTGGGCGGCAAGGTGCTGATCCCGACGGCCGCGCACATCCGCAACCTCACGGCCGCGCGCCTCGCCGCCGACGTGATGGGCACGCCGACACTCGTCATCGCGCGCACCGACGCGGAGGCCGCCAAGCTTCTGACCTCAGACATCGACGAACGCGACCGCCCCTTCGTCGATTACGAGGCAGGGCGCACGCCGGAGGGCTTCTACCATATCCGCAACGGGCTGGAGCCGTGCATCGCGCGCGCCATCGCCTACGCCCCGCACGCGGACCTCATCTGGTGCGAAACATCCAAGCCCGATCTGGAGCAGGCACGGAAGTTCGCCGAGGGGGTGCGGCGCGAGCATCCGGACCAGCTTCTGGCCTACAATTGCTCGCCCTCCTTCAACTGGAGAAAGCACCTCGACGACGCGACCATCGCCAAATTCCAGCGCGAGCTGGGCGCGATGGGCTACAAGTTCCAGTTCATCACGCTCGCCGGCTTCCACCAGTTGAACCACGGCATGTTCGAACTGGCGAGCGGTTATCGCGATCGGCAGATGGCGGCCTATTGCGAGCTTCAGGAGGCAGAGTTCGCGGCCGAGGCCAAGGGCTACACCGCCACCAAGCACCAGCGGGAGGTGGGCACCGGCTATTTCGACGCCGTGTCGTTGGCGATCACAGGGGGCGCCTCCTCGACCACCGCGATGGGCGGCTCGACCGAGCACGACCAGTTCCGCCCCGCACAAAGCTTTCCCGCGGCGGCAGAGTGACCGCGCGGTATTGACCAGCACATCAAGGGAGAAGTGTCATGAGCGCAGTTGCCGAGATCGAACGTCCCCGCACCCGCGTCCGAGAGCGGGCCGAGGAACAATCCAGCGCGATGAGCGAAAACCAGCAGGCCGCGATCCGCAGCCTCGCCAACGATCTTCATCGCCTCAACCAGTCGGTGATGAAGGCGGTGGAGAGCGGCGTCAGCGTCGAGCTCGTCCGCTCGGCCCGCCATCACTCCGGCAATGGCTGCTGGGGCGATCTGCTGACGCCCGTCGTCCTGCACGCACGCGGCTGAGAATGCCGCAAGGCCGGCTTTGAGAAATGGGGGCGCGCGGGCTATCATCCGCGCGCCCCACCCGCATGTCGAAGGATCGCATGGTCGAGCGTATCAAGGCCCCGAAGTCAGAAGCCGCCGCCCCCTCGCACTTCCAACGAGACGGCGACGAGGCGCGAAAGCAGGGGCGACAGGCACGGGAGGTGGCGCGCGATCAGGGCCGAGAGCCTGCGGGCTTCCTCGACGTGGAGCCTTCGCGCCCCCCCTTCATCGACCGACCTCGGGGCGTGAAGTCGATGGAGGAGGCCGCCCAGTGGCTACGCTGGCGCGGCATCGACGACATCGAATGCATCACGCCCGATCTGGCGGGCGTTGCGCGCGGCAAGATGATGCCGGCCAAGAAGTTCACCGCCAACACCTCGCTGGCGCTGCCCTCCGCGCTCTTCATGCATACGATCTCGGGCGACTATCCGGAGGAGACGGGCGACTTCCGCTATTCGCCGAACGACGGTGACCTCAAACTGATGCCGGACCTGTCGACGCTCTCCGAAGTGCCTTGGGAGAGCGATCCGACCGCGCAGATCATCTGCGACGTCGTGGACGTTTCGGGCAACGCCGTGCCCTACACCCCTCGCAACGTCCTGAAGCGCGTCCTGAAGCTATACGAGGACAAGGGCTGGAAGGCCGTCGTCGCCCCCGAAATCGAGTTCTACCTCGTCTCCAAGAACATCGACCCCGACTATCCGCTCACCCCGCCCATCGGCCGTTCAGGGCGTCAGATCCAGGGCGGGCAGGCTTACTCCATCGGCGGCGTCAACGAGTTCGACGAGCTGATCGACGACATCTACGACTTCTCCGACCGACAGGGGCTGGAGATCGATACGCTGATCCACGAGGAGGGCGCGGCCCAGCTGGAGATCAATCTGCGGCACGGCGATCCGATCGAGCTGGCCGACCAGGTCTTCATGTTCAAGCGCACCATCCGGGAAGCCGCGCTCAAGCACGGCATCTACGCCACCTTCATGGCCAAGCCGATCCAGGGCCAGCCGGGCTCGGCCATGCACATCCACCAATCAGTGGTGGATCGCGAGACAGGTGCCAACATATTCTCGAAGGCGGATGGCGAGCCGTCGCAGCTCTTCTACCACTTCATCGGCGGCATGCAGCGCTACGTGCCGGCCGCGCTCATCATGATGGCGCCCTACGTCAATTCCTACCGTCGCCTGACGCATGGCATGTCCGCCCCGACGAACAACGCCTGGGGCTTCGACAACCGCACGACGGCCTTCCGGGTGCCGACCTCCGACGCCGTCGCGCGGCGCGTCGAGAACCGCCTGCCCTCCTCCGACGCCAACCCGTATCTGGCGCTGGCGGGCTCTCTCGCCGCCGGCTGGCTCGGCATGACGGAGGGCATCGACCCGGACCAGCCAACCGACCGCACCGTCAACGAGGACGGGGTGATCTCGCTGCCGCGCGGCCTTCTGGAAGCGGTCGCCGCCTTCGAGGCGGAAGACCCGTTCCAGGACGTCCTGTCGCGCGAGTTCGTAGCGACCTTCGCCGGCGTCAAGCGCGGCGAGCACGAGACCTTCATGCAGGTCATCAGCCCCTGGGAGCGCGAGTTCCTGCTGCTCAATGTCTGAGGCCGCGCCCTACCAGTCTCCCATATCGCCGGGCGTCTCGGCCTACGAGGCCCTGCTCGAAGAGCGCCCACGCTACGCCGCGCTGGACGGCTCGGCCGCCTATGACGTTGTCATCGTGGGCGGCGGCTTCACCGGCGTGTCGGCGGCTGCGCATCTGGCGCTCGCCGGCGTGCGCGTCGCGCTTGTGGAGGCTGCCCGCCTCGGCGACGGCGCCTCCGGACGCAACGGCGGCCAGCTCGGCACCGGCCACCGCCTCTGGCCTGACGAACTGGAGCCGAGCCTCGGCTTCGAGCGCTCCAAAGCGCTGTTCGACATGGCCGAGGACGCCAAGGCGCATCTTCTCGCCTTCGCGCAAGCTCACGGCATCGATGCCGGCTACGTGCCCGGCCAGATCTCCGTCGCGCACAGGAAGCGGCTGGTCGACGACTATCGCGAGCACGCCGGGAACCTCGCCGAGCGCTACGGCTACCCGCACGCCACTTTCCTGAACGCGGCAGAAACCGCCGAACGGCTGGGCTCGAACGTCTATCATGGCGGCATCCGCGACACGGGCACCGGTCATGTCCAGCCGCTGCGGATCCTCGTCGGCACCGCGGGCGTAGCGGCCCGCGCCGGCGCGGCGATCTTCGAGGAAACGCGCGCACTCAGCCTGGGAAAGGATGGTGGCAAGGTCGCCGTCGAGACCGATCGAGGTACGCTGACGGCCGATCGCGTGCTCATCGCGACCAACGCGCACGGCGGCGATCTTGATCGGCGCACCGCCGCGCACGTCATGCCGATCCGCTCCTTCATCGCCGCGACCGCGCCGCTGCAGCAGCCGCAGCGCGTCATCCCGGGCGGCGAATCGGTCGACGATTCGCGCTTCGTCGTGCGCTATTTCCGCCGCACGCCGGACAACCGCCTGCTGTTCGGCGGCCGGGAGGCCTATTCGAACGGCGGCGACAGCTCCATCGAACCGGCGATCCGAAAGCAGATCGAGAGCGTCTGGCCGCACCTGAAGGGCGTGCCGATCGATCATGCCTGGGGCGGTTCGGTCGCCGTCACGATGACCCGCATGCCCTATGTCGCCGACGTCCGGCCCGGCGTGACGGCGATCGCGGGCTTTTCCGGTCATGGCGTGATGCTGTCGAACTATTGTGGGCGCCTCTACGCCGAGCAGGTCACCGGAGGGCCGGACAGGCTGAATATCCTCAAGGAGTTGAATATACCGGCCTTTCCGGGCGGTGCCGCGTTGCGGGCGCCCTTGCTTTTCATGGCGATGACGTGGTTCTCCCTCCGGGATCGCTTCTGAAGGACGCAGAGGCCACTCGAAGGGACCGATGCAGAACTCCAAGGACGACCCGAGGTCGCGCAGGCTCGATCTGCGGCGCGCACTTCGTGAGGGGACCGCCGAGAACCATGAGCGCCTCGACGCGCGGTTCGCCGCGATCCTCGATCATCTCGACGGCGATGCCTATGCGCGCTTCATCGCGATGAACCACGCCTGCCACGAGGCGATCGAACCCGTGGTGGCGGCGAGCCCACTTCTCGATCTTCTGCCCGACTGGCCGCAATGGTCGCGCCTGCCGCAACTTCGACTCGATCTGGAGTCTATGCAGGTCGTGGAACTGCAGGTTCCCGAATTTCCGTTGCGCCAGCTGGACTTGCCGCAGGCCATCGGCGTTTCATATGTGGTGGAAGGCTCGCGCCTGGGAGCAACTCTCATTCATCGACGCATCGAGGAAGCAATCGCCGGTGACAGCCGGCTGAAGGCACGGCGCTACCTTCAGGGCGCCCGCGACGGAGACCGTTTCTTGGAACTGATGAGGGCCGCATCGACGCTCGAATGGTCGCCTGCGCGCACGACGCGAGCGGTGGAAGCAGCGCGTGCGACCTTCGACTTCTACGCCCGCGTGGCCGACCTCAGCGGCCAGCCCCTCTCGTGAACGAAGACGATCCCACGCAATTCCAGGTCGACCTCACCAATTGCGACCGCGAGCCGATCCATCTGCTCGGCCGCATCCAGGACGTGGGCTTCCTTCTCGTCGTCTCGATGGACTGGCTGATCGAGCGCGCCTCCGCCAATGTCGAGCGCTTCATCGGACGTTCTGCCAAGGACCTTCTCGGCGAGCCCCTGACCTCGATCCTTCCGCAGAACTCCGTCCACGCCATTCGCGGCCGCCTGCAGGTGCTTGCCTCCAACGAGGGATCCGAGCGCGTCTTCGGCCTCGACCTGATGGGCGACGGGCGCCGTTTCGACGTGGCGGTTCACATCTCGGGCGGCTCGGTGGTGATCGAGGCTGAACCGGCGACGAGCGAAGGCGAGGTCAACCAAGGCTCCCTCGTCAAGAGCATGATCACGCGCGTGCAGAAGGCACCGGACCTTCAGACCCTCTATCGCGAGGCGGTGCGCCAGCTTCGCGGTGTCACCGGCTTCGACCGGGTGATGCTGTACCAGTTCGCAGAGAGCGGCTCGGGTCACGTCATCGCGGAGTCGGCCCGCAGCGGCATCGGCTCGTTCCTTGGCTTGCACTATCCGGCGAGCGACATCCCCATTCAGGCGCGGGCGCTCTACGTCCGCAACCAGATCCGCTCGATCTTCGATGTCGACGGCACGGCGGCCGACATCCTGCCGTCGCTCGATCCGCACGGCAAACCGCTCGACCTCTCGCTCTCGGTGATGCGCGCCGTCTCACCGATCCATCTGGAATATCTGCGCAACATGGGCGTCGGCGCGTCTATGTCGGTGTCGATCGTGATCGACGGCAAGCTCTGGGGCCTTTTCGCGCTCCACCATTACGCGGCACGCCACCTGCCGCTGGACCTGCGCTCGGCCGTCGAACTGTTCGGCCAGATGGTTTCCCTCATCATCGAGGGGCGCCTCTACAAGGAGCGCCGACAGGCCGAAGAACTGGCCCGCACCATGCACGATCGCTTCGTGGCCCGGATCGTGGCGGCCACGCCCTCGGTCGAAGCTATCGCGGACTTCTCCGAGGAGCTGCGCGAGATCATTCCCTCGGATGGCTTCGCCGTCTACGCCAAGGGCCAATTGCGGGCCTTCGGCACCTGCCCGAGCTTCGAAGAGGTCGAGGCTCTGTCGCGTTTCCTCAACCGGACCGGCGCAAGCCGCGTCTACGCCAACAGCGAACTCGGGGCGGTCCACCAGCCAGCGCTCGACTATCTGGAAAAGGTGGCGGGCGTGCTTGCCATTCCCGTCTCGCGCGCCCCGCGCGACTACATCCTCTTCTTCCGCCAGGAGATGATTCGCACGGTCTCCTGGGCGGGCGATCCACACACCAAGGAGACCGGGTTCGGTCCGAACGGGGCTCGCCTGACGCCGCGCAAGAGCTTCGAGACCTG
This sequence comes from Aureimonas mangrovi, assembly GCF_014058705.1. NCBI lineage: Bacteria > Pseudomonadati > Pseudomonadota > Alphaproteobacteria > Hyphomicrobiales > Aurantimonadaceae > Aureimonas > Aureimonas mangrovi. Next base: position 1,090,405 of record NZ_CP059692.1, on the reverse strand, counting down.
GCAGGAGACCGTGCGCGGTCGTTCCGTCGAGTGGAACGAGAGCGAGAAGCAGGCCGCCGAGGCGCTGCGCGTGTCGATCCTCGAAGTGCTGCTGCGCTTCAACGAGGAATCGGAGCGCCAGCAGGCGCTGGCCAACCAGCGCCAGGAACTCCTGATCGCCGAACTGAATCACCGCGTGAGGAACGTCCTCAGCCTGATCCGCGCGCTCATCGTCCAGTCCAAGCCCGGCGCGAGCGACGTGGACGACTTTGCACGGATCATCGGCGGACGCATTCAGGCTTTGGCGCGCGCGCATGACCAGATCACCCGCGAGAACTTCGCTGCGGTGCCGCTGACGGAAATCATCGAGACCGAGGTCTCGGCCTATATCGGGCCGAAGGCCTCGCGCGTTCGCGTTTCAGGGCCCCCGGTGCGCGTCGAGGCCCGCGCCTTCTCTACGCTCGCCCTCGTCCTGCACGAACTCGTCACCAACTCGGCGAAATACGGCGCTTTGTCGGATTCCTCCGGTGCGGTCGACATCACCTGGCGCGTCGACGAGAACGAGAACTGCGCGATCGAATGGCGCGAGAGCGACGGCCCGCCCGTCCAGGCGCCCACGCGGCGCGGTTTCGGATCGACCATCATCGAACGCTCCATCCCACATGATCTCGGTGGAGAGGCGCGCGTGGACTACAGGCTCTCGGGCCTCGAGGCACGCTTCACCCTGCCGGCCGGCACGTTCCACGTTCCGGCCAAGGCGGTCGCGCATCATATCGCGCCAGCCGGCGGGCCGATGGCACCCGCGCCGTTCGCGCCAGGCGCGCTTGATGGCCTGAACGGTCTGATCGTCGAGGACAACATGATCATCTCGCTTGATGCCGAGCAGGTGATGGACGACAACGGCATGGCGAACGTCTTCGTGGCCGCGAGCATCGCCGAGGCGCGCAAGGTGATTGAGGCGCAGGCCGTGGACGTCGCCGTCCTCGACGTCAATCTGGGTACGGAAACGAGTTTCGCCCTCCTGCCCGATCTCAATGCGAAGGGCGTGCCCTATGTCTTCGTGACCGGCTATGGGGAGCATATCGATTTCCCGCCGGCCGCCGGCAGGGTCGTGGCGATCAGGAAGCCCTTCGCGGCCGATGAACTCCTCGCCGCCATCGCTACAGTCGCCCGCGGGAAAACAAGTTGACGCTAATCGATTAAATCCTATCTTCCGGGCGAGATTCGTGCTGCCTTGCGGCAGCGTCCGGGCGGCCGCGCCGCTCTTCGATTCGAGGGCCCGCACCCCGTGTCCAGCCAGATCATACCCGTCGAACTGTTCGATTACGTCGTCTTCGGCGGCAGCGGCGACCTCGCCGAACGCAAGCTCCTGCCCGCGCTCTATCATCGCGATCTCGACGGCCAGTTGCCGGACGGCGCGCGCATCATCGGCGCCTCGCGCTCCGAGCTTTCCGATGAGGACTACCGCGCCTTCGCTTTGAAGGCGCTGGAGGCGCACGTGCCCGACGACGAGCGTGAGGACGCGGCGACGAAGCGCTTCCTCGATCGTCTGTTCTATCGACAGGTGGACGCCCAGTCCGATGACGGATGGGATGATCTGAAAAGCCTTCTGGACGAGAAGAACGGCGATCGCATCCGAGCCTTCTATCTGGCAGTCGGCCCCGGCCTGTTCGGCGACCTTGCCTCGCGCATCCGCGAAAAGGGCCTCGCCCACGACAACAGCCGCATCGTCGTCGAGAAGCCCGTCGGACGCGATCTGGAATCCGCCCGCGCGCTGAACACCGTAATCGGCGAGCATTTCGCCGAGGAGCAGGTCTTCCGCATCGACCACTATCTCGGCAAGGAGACCGTGCAGAACCTGATGGCGCTGCGCTTTGCCAACATGCTCTACGAGCCGGTCTGGAATGCGGCCTATGTGGACCACGTCCAGATCACCGTCGCCGAAAGCGTCGGGCTGGAAGGGCGCGCGGGCTATTACGACAAGGCCGGTGCGCTGCGCGACATGGTCCAGAACCATATCGTCCAGCTGCTTTGCCTCGTGGCGCTTGAGCCGCCCTTCGCGCTCGACTCAGATGCCCTGCGCGACGAGAAGCTGAAGGTCCTGCGCTCGCTGAAGCCGATCGACGGCTCCAATGTCGAGCATCTGACGGTGCGCGGGCAGTATCGCGCGGGCGCCTCGGCCGGAGGCCCGGTCAAGGGCTATCTCGATGATCTCGGCGCGCCGACGAGCGATACCGAGACCTTCGTCGCCATCAAGGCGGAGATCGACAATTGGCGTTGGGCCGGCGTGCCCTTCTACCTGCGCACGGGCAAGCGCCTCGCCCAGCGGATGAGCGAGATCGTCGTCACCTTCCGCAAGATTCCACATTCGATCTTCGGCGAGGGCGTGGGCTCGGTGGCACAGAACCAGCTTGTCCTGCGCCTGCAGCCGGACGAGGGCGTGAAGCAGTGGCTGATGATCAAGGACCCTGGCCCCGGCGGCATGCGCCTGCGCCATGTTCCGCTCGACATGAGCTTCGCCGAGAGCTTCGGCGTGCGCAACCCGGATGCTTACGAACGCCTCCTGATGGACGTGATCCGCGGCAACCAGACGCTCTTCATGCGCAAGGACGAGGTGGAGGCCGCCTGGGAATGGATCGACCCGATCTTGAACGCCTGGGCGGACGCGGAAATGAAGCCGCAGGGCTACACCGCAGGCACCTGGGGCCCGTCCGGCTCGATCGCGCTGATCGAGCGCGATGGGCGGACGTGGCACGAACCCGAGTGATCTGAGATGGCCGCGATGAACCTGCACGCCTACGAAACCCGCGAGGCACTTGCCGAGGCGCTGGCGGCAGGCGTCGCGGCTGTGCTGGCGGGCGGGCTCGCGACGCATGGCGCGGCGACGCTCGCCGTTTCGGGCGGCTCGACGCCGGCGCTGTTCCTGCGCAAGCTCTCCGCGGCCGGGATCGACTGGTCGGGCGTGACCGTCCTGCTCGTAGACGAGCGTTGGGTGCCGGAAGCAAGCGATCGCTCCAACGCCGCCTTCCTGCGCAGCAATCTCCTGCAAGGTCCGGCCGCTGCCGCATCCTTCGCGCCATACTACCGGGAAGGCACGACGGCGCGCGAGGAGGCTTCGTCGCTGGGCGCAGCTCATCGCCTCGAGCGGCCCATCGATGCACTCGTCCTTGGCATGGGCACCGACGGCCACACGGCGTCGTTCTTCCCGGGTGGAGACCGGCTCGCCGAGGCGATCGACCCCGCGAGTTCGGCGATGTTCGAGGCGATCGAAGCGCCGGGCTCCGGCGAGCCCCGCGTCACGCTGACCCTGCCGCCGATTCTCGCTGCCCGCTTTCTTGCCCTTCATATCGAAGGCGAGGAGAAGCGCGGCGTGCTCGATAAGGCGGTGCAGGAGGGGCCTGCGGAAGAGATGCCCGTGCGCGCGGTGCTGCGCGGCGAGCGGCAAGAGCCGATCGAGATCTTCTGGGCGCCCTGAGGCGCCTTAAACCAACGGAGGCTGGGATGGCCGCAGACCGGCGCATCGAGACCATCACCGATCGCATCCGGGAGCGCTCGCGCGCCACGCGCGAAGCCTATCTGGAGCGCATTGCCGCCAAGGGTGCCGAGGGGCCGAAGCGTTCGCGTCTCAATTGCGGCAACCTCGCCCATGCGTTCGCGGCCTGCGGCCCGGGCGACAAGGCGATGCTGTCCGGTGATGTCGCGCCCAATCTCGGCATCATCACCGCCTACAACGACATGCTCTCGGCCCATCAGCCCTACGAGACCTATCCGGAATTGATCCGTCAGGCCGCGCGAGAGGTGGGAGCGACGGCGCAGGTCGCCTCGGGCGTGCCCGCGATGTGCGACGGCGTCACGCAGGGCCAGGGTGGCATGGAGCTCTCGCTCTTCTCGCGAGACGTCATCGCCATGGCCGCCGCCGTCGGCCTCTCCCACGACATGTACGATGCGGCCGTCTATCTCGGCATCTGCGACAAGATCGTGCCGGGGCTTGCCATCGCCGCCCTGACCTTCGGCCACCTGCCGGCGATCTTCGTGCCGGCGGGACCGATGACGAGCGGCCTGCCGAACGACGAGAAATCGCGCATCCGTCAGCTTTATGCCGAAGGCAAAGTCGGGCGCGACGTTCTACTCGAAGCCGAATCGAAGAGCTATCACGGGCCGGGCACCTGTACCTTCTACGGCACGGCCAACTCCAACCAGATGCTGATGGAGATCATGGGCCTGCACACGCCCGGCTCCTCCTTCGTCAATCCGGGAACGCCGCTGCGCGAGGCGCTGACCCGCGAGGCCGCAAAGCGTGCGCTCTCCATCACCGCGCTCGGCAACGAATACACGCCCGCCGGCCTCGTCGTGGACGAACGGGCGGTGGTGAACGGCGTCGTCGGCCTCCACGCGACGGGCGGCTCTACCAACCACGTCATGCATCTCGTCGCCATCGCGGCGGCCGCCGGCGTACAGCTGACCTGGGCCGACATCTCGGAGCTGTCCGACGCGACGCCGCTTCTGGCGCGCGTCTATCCGAATGGCCTTGCGGATGTGAACCACTTCAACGCGGCCGGCGGCATGGGCTTCCTGATCCGGGAGCTCCTGTCGGCCGGCCTCCTGCACGACGATGTGCGCACCGCCTGGGGCACGGGCCTCGGCGCCTACACGGTGGAGGCGCATCTGGCAGCGGACGGCAAGACCGTCGAGCGCCGTCCGGTTCCGCTGGAGAGCGGCGACACGAAGGTCCTGACGACGGCCGACGCACCCTTCTCCGCCAATGGCGGCCTGCGCATGCTCACAGGCAACATGGGCAAGGCGGTCATCAAGGTCTCGGCCGTCAAGCCCGAGCGGCGGGTCGTGGAAGCGCCCGCGCGCGTCTTCTCCGACCAGGACGATCTGCAGGCCGCTTTCAAGGCGGGCGAGTTGACGGGCGACTTCGTTGCCGTAGTGCGCTTCCAGGGTCCGCGCTCCAATGGCATGCCGGAACTGCACAAGCTGACGCCCTCGCTCGGCGTCCTGCAGGATCGCGGGCAGAAGGTGGCGCTGGTGACCGACGGGCGCATGTCGGGCGCCTCCGGCAAGGTGCCGGCCGCGATCCATGTCACGCCGGAGGCGAAGGAAGGCGGTGCGATCGGCCGCATCCGCGACGGCGACATGATCCGCCTCGATGGCGAGACCGGCGAGTTATCGGTGCTGGTACCGCAAGAGGAGTTCGCTGCGCGCCCGCTTGCGGTCGAAGATCTCTCGCGCAACGAGTTCGGGCTGGGACGTGAACTCTTCGGCGTCTTCCGCCGGGCCGTACGCCCGGCCGACGAAGGCGCCAGCGTCTTCTAGTTCTTGTCGTGCCGGGCAGCGCGGCGCCGCTTGATGTCCGCAATGGTTGCGCGCTGTGAGCCGGCGAGCCGCTGCACGGCCCCTGGCGTTCCGTCCGGCAGCGCTTCGCCGCGACGGCGCGCGCCGATCTCGCGGATGCGACGACGCAGCATCTCGCGGCGCTCCTGCGCCGCCGCGTCCGCCGGTTCGGTTGGTTCGCCTTCGCCTGCCGGTGCTTCCCCGGTCGCATTCGGTGCCTGGTCTGTCGCGCTAGCCTCGCGGCGCGCGGCCGCCCCCGCAGTCATCGAAGCTTGTGCCAGCGACACGGTTCGCGGCGCGCTCTGCCGCTTGTCCATCTCGTCCGCGTTCTCGACCTCACCCTTCGACGAATCGGCGTCTTTCCCCCCAGACGACGCTCGAGGACTTGCCGCATCGCTCGCCGCGACGGCGGCGCCCGGTGCGGCGCGGAACTTGCGATAGGTCCGGTTGGCACGGTCGGCGCGCCTGCGGCCGGGATGCTGGGGTGGCGGCAGCGCGGTCCAGACAGGGCGGTCGAAAGCCGGCTGCGTCGGCGCCACCGTAAGGCGCGAGCGGATCGACGAATAGAGCGCCAGCGCGAGGACGATCGCGAAACCGATGGCGAAGCCGCCGATGCCGCCTGCCGCCACGATCACGCGACGCGAGAGACCGGACGGATCCAGCGGGCGCGTCGCGGCCGAGATCGTGCGCATGTTGATCGTGTTGAGGCTCTCCTGCTCGCCGACCTCGCGCGAGCGCAGAAGCGTCGCCTCGTAGACGGCGCGCGAGGCGTCGGCATTGCGCTCCAGCTCGCGCAGCGGCACGAAGGCCTCACTCGTCTCGATCTGGCGTTGGCGCAGCGTCGTGATCTCGGTCGAAAGATCGCGCTCGGTCTGCTGAGCGCGCTCCAGTTCGGTGCGCGCAGCCGCCGCGACGCGTTCGAGCTCGCTCGCGATGGCGCGCCGCGCCGTGCCGAGAGCTTCCTGGCTGGCGATGTATTGCGGATGGCGCGGGCCGAGCCGCGCGGCCAGCACCGCGTTCTCCTGTTGCGCTTCCGCATAGGTCTGACGAAGACGCACCAGTGCCTGAGAGCTGAGCTCTTCCGGGAAGGCGCCGGTGACGACGTCGTCCACCGTCGTGCTTTGCATGGACTCGGCGCGCACGCGCAGGACCGGAATCTGCCCGCGTATGTCGGCGAGTTGCTCGTTGATGCGCACGATGTATTCGTCGTCGATCAGCCGCCCGCCGACGCCGACGAGCTGGTTCTCGGCTTTGTAGCGCTCCACCGCCTCCTCGGCCTGCGAAACGCGTGTGCGAAGTTCTGCAAGGCGAGAGGTCAGCGCCGCCGTCGCGTCGCGTGCGGTTTCCACCTGCGCGCGGCGCTGCTCCTCGACGAAGACCTCCGAAACGAGATTGGCAAGGTCTGCCGCCTTCTGCGGGTCCCGGCTCTCGACGCTGACATTGATGACGAAGCTGTTGGCGCTACGCTCCGCGCCCACCGCGCGACTCAGATTGCTCAGCGTCACGAGGCGTCGGTCCTCGATCCCGGCTTCCGGCGTCTCGTCTTCGAAGAACGGCAGGGCCGGGATATAGCGGTCGAAGGGGCCTTCCGCCGTCCCGTTGAACTCGGGATCCTGAGTGAGGTTCGCGCGATCGACAACCTGTTCCAGCACGCCGTAGGACGTCGCCACCGCGATCTGGCTCTGGATGAGCGCGAGCGCGGCATCCGAGGCGAGGCCGAGCGGGGTCTGGGTCACCTCGTTCTGGACGAGGTTGAGCCCGCGCGGGTCGATGATGAGTTGCGTCGCGGCGCGATACACGTTGGGTGTCGCGAGCGCGATGAAGACGCCCAGCGCCGCGCCGAGGATGCTCAACAGGATGATGAACCAGCGACCGCGCCACACGCGGCCGGCCACATAGGCGGGATCGACCAGCGACGTCGCGCCGCCCGAGGACGCTGCGGATGCTGCGCCGGCCCGTGCTGCATGCGCCCGGGGCTCGTCGGATGTGAACATGTGGCGTCTGCCCCGAACTGCGGCCGAAGTCCCGATGAGACGGCACTCTTGTCCGCTCATGGCAAAGAAACCGTTAACCTCTCTACCGAAGCTTGTCCGCTCACGAGGCGGCGAGGAGGCGCGCCTTCATAGCATCGTACCAAGGCTTCGGCCGCAAATCCACGTCGAGCGGGAGCGGCCGCGAGGGTTTGCCGTCCTCATGCGGCATGGCGTCGTCCACCCAGGAGTAACGGTCGGTGATGCCCCACGCGACGACCGCGAGCGGCGGGCGGCCCGAAAGCACGCCGTCGAGAAGATCGGAGACGACGACCGTCGCTGCCGCGTCCTGCTCCTCCACGCCGCCGCGAATCTGGAAGTCGATGACGTCGAGTTCGGTGACGATGAACGCGACCCCCATACCCTCCAGCTCCTCCTTGAAACGGGCGAGCGCGTCCACGTCCACCTTGAAGTGCGCGTAGAGATGGGCCTGGCAGCCGACCGCATCGACGTGCAGCCCGCCGTCCTGAAGCTGTCGCACGAGGTCGAGCATCACCGCGCGCCTCGCATCGTAGCGGTCGCCGGCGAATTCGAGGTCGTAGTCGTTGATGACGAGGAGCGCGTCCGGGTCGGCGCGCGCCGCCGTCTCGAAGGCGAGCGGGATGTAGCGGGGCCCGAGATTGCGCCGCCAGATCGTGTCGCGCAGCGGGCCACCCGCCTCGCGTGGCTCATGGGCGATCACCTCGTTGACCACGTCCCAGCTCGCGAGCCGTCCACGATAGTGATCGGCCACGCGCTCTATATGGTCGATCACGACGCTTTCTGTATCGCGCTCGTCGTTCAGGGCGTCCACCCAGGGCGGATTGGTCGAGTGCCAGAGGAACGCATGCCCCCGCGAGGCCTTGCCGTTGTCGCGTGCGAAGTCGACGAGAGTGTCGGAACGGGAAAAGTCGAACTGCCCGCGCTCCCGCTGGAGAAGCCCGAACTTCAGCTCGTTCATCGGCATCACGATGTCGCAATGATCGAGAAACGCCTGCCGGTAGGGCCGATCGTCGAAATACTCGAACTGGATCGCGCCCCCGAAGGGGATGCCGGTCGGCGCGGCGCGGGCGGGAGGAATGCGTGCTGTCGCGGCGATCGCCGCACCCGCGCCTGTCGCCATGAAGGAACGGCGCGTTAAGTTGAGCGTGGCATGGATACCATGCCGGTCTCCCTCGCTCGCGCCGTGTGCGGCGGCGGAATCATGTGTATCAGGCATGGCAAGAGACCCTTCGAGAGCGGGCGGGAATGCGAGTTAACGCGATTTTGCAGAGCGGTCTCAAGGTCGATCGCGCAACGGTAACGGGTTACGCGCAACTGCTGGGCGGCTCTGTCGGACGCCTCGTCATCTCGCTCGTCTATTTCATCAGCGTCGCCAATACGTTGAGCGTCGGCGACTTCGGCCTCTTCGCCACCGCCTCGGCGGTCGGCATCACACTTTCTCGTATCGGCGCCTTCGGCTTCGTCTCGCCGCTCTATCGCATCTCGACGCGCAAGCCGCATCTCGTCGGCACCTACACCGCCGGGCTCCTGGCCGCCTTTGCGGCATCGCTCCCGTTCGTCGCCCTCGTTGCACTCGTTCTCTTCCTCCTCTTCTTCGAGGGGCAGATGGCCCCTGTCGCCTTCGCCGCGATCATCGTCGCCGAGGTGGCGCTGTGGCGCGCGCTCGAGGTCGTGTGCATCGTCAACAACGGGCTTCACCGCTTCGGGCGCGGCGCCGTCACGGTGATCCTCGGCTCGGCGGTGCGTGCGCTTGCCGCCTTCGGCTTCGCACTCTCCTCGGACGGCTCGCTGCTCACCTGGTCGCTCGTCTATCTCGCGGCCAATGCCGTCGCGACGGTGCTCGCCATCGCCCTCTTCTATCCACGCGTGCGGCTGCGCTTCGTGCCGCGTGTCTACCTCGCGCGCTGGCGCGATTCCGTCACGGTCGCGGCGGCGGAGGTTTCGTTCTACGTCCAGTCGGATCTGGACAAGCTTCTCGTGCTGGCGCTCGCCGGCGCGCAGACGGCGGGCCTCTACGCCATCCTGATGCGGCTCGTAGACCTCACCGCCTTGCCCGTGCGCTCCTTCAACACGATGGTCGTCCAGCGCCTGATGCGCAAGCCAGGCTGGCTGTCATCCTGGAAGAAGCGCTGGGGTCTGGAGGCGGCGATCGCAGCCGTCTCGATCGGCGGGCTCGGCTTCCTTGGAACGGTCCTGCACTTCTTCCCCACCGCGCTTGGACGCAACGTCGCCGATATCGCGCCCCTCGTTCTGCTGGCGCTTCTGGTTCCGGCGTTCCGCAATGTGATCGAGTATCAGAGCGATCTTCTGTACGCGCGCGGACGCACCGGGGTGCGGGTGCTCATCCTGCTCATGCTCGGTGTGATGAAGGCGGGTTTCCTGTCGCTGCTCCTGACCAACGATTTCGGCGCCAGCCACTGGGTCGTTGGGTTGAACGGCGTTTTCGCCGTCTTGTGGCTCGCCTCGATGACGACGACCTACATCGCCCTCGACGGACGCCCCCTCGCCGCGCCGCGCTTCAGGCGAAGCCGGCAGCTGCCCGGATGAGATCCGGGTCGGTGGCGGTGAAGGATTGCACGCCGATGCCGACGCGCCCCGGCGCGAGCCTTTCGATGAAGGTTTCCACCTCCGCGCGGCCCATCGCCTCGCCCGCCCAGTAGACATCGATGAGCGGCTCGGGCGTGACGGCATGGACGTCCGGCTGGCCCTCCACCTCGTCGACGAAGCGGCCGTAAATCGTACATTCCGAAAGCGCACGCGTGGCCACGAGGGCCCGAAGAGCGGAGCGGCCCGTCGCCGCTTCGATGCGCCGGCCCATCGCCTTCACGGAGGCGCCGCGCCACGGCACCAGCGGCGAGATGTAGGCGGTGCGCGTCTCAGCCGGCGACGCGATGCCGAGGAGGCGCCCGGCGGCGCGTGACCAGGAGAGGTGATCGTCCAGAAGTTCCGGGATGATCTCGTCGAGACCGTCCTCGACACGCTGATAACGTGTGCGACCGTCCTCAATCAACGACCGCACATCGAAGGAGCGCAGGAAGACGACATCGGAATCCGAGGAGAGCATGGCGTCCTCGGGCATCTGCAGGCCGAAAGCGATCCGCCGGAGCTGCTGTGCGTGCCAGCCGCGCAAAGGGAGGCCGAACGGGTGGATCCAGAGACGCCGCTTGAGGTTCGTCGGGTCCGGCACCGCTCGCAGCCATGACGGCAGCAGCTCGCGCTCGCCGACGACCTTGCGTTTTTCGCCCTGCAGTACCCTGAAAAGCTCGCGATCGGCCTCCTCGACGAGGAGGTAGTGGCGCGTGAAGCCCGTGACATGACGGTCGATCGACTCGCACAGGAGCCGGCAGCGCTCGAAGTCGCCCTTGTAGCTCGCGGTCACGATGGCGACGGTCGGATCGGCCTGGCTCATCGGTTCCTTTCGCGGCGTTGGCGCAGCGCGTGCGCGATGAAGACGGGATTGCCGAGGAGATAGCGCCTCGCCAGCCGGCGCGGCTCGCGCGAGAGGCGATAGGCCCATTCCAGCCGGGCGCGACGCCAGGCTTCGGGCGCTCGCGGCACGCGCCCGGCGACGAAATCGAACAGCGCCCCGACGCCGATCGCGAGACGCGCGTCGCCGTCGGCGAGCTTTTCGGCAATGAAGCGCTCCTGCGCCGGCACTCCCATCGCCACCAGCACGATGTCGGCCTGCGTCTCGCGCAGGGCGGAGAGCACGCTCGGCTCATCGCCTGGCGCGAAGAAGCCGTCCGAAACGGGCAGGTACGCGTGGCGAGGCGCGAGGCGCGAGAAGGCATCCGCAGCATCCTGCGGCACGCCGGGCGCCCCGCCGATCAGCGCGACGCGCAAGGGTCGCTCGATGACATTCAGGAGATGCGGCACGAAGTCGGTGCCGTTGAGATTGGCCGGGAAACGCTCGCCGTAGACGAGCCGGCCCGCGATGTCGAGGCCGACGCCATCCGGCAGGATCGCGAAGGTCTGCATCGCCGCCCGATAGGCCGGATCGGAATGGGCAATGTTCACGCAATGGGCGTTGGCGAAGGCGAGACGCGTCAGGCCCGGTCCTTCGAGCGCCTCGACGCAGAGCGCCACGGCCGCCTCGCGCGAGACCGCCAGAACGTCGAGCGGGCCGATGCGCATGGTGCGAGGTGCAGCCTCCCGCCCCACGAGATCGAGCCCCTTGCGGGCGGCCGTAACGCTCGCCTCGCGCTGGGCGTTTCGAAATGCGCTTCCGTCCTGTCGCGGCAGGCGGCCGGCACGCTCGGCCGTGACGAGTTCGGCAAGGGCGTGCGCGAACGGCTTCGCGTCCCCCGCGCGCTGGACGTTGCCCGGCAGGTCGCCGCCGATGCCGCGCAGCGCGGCGGGCGTTGCGACAGCCGCCAGGCCTTCTTCCAAGGTCTCGATCGTCTTGAGCTGCACACCCGTGCCGCCGGTGGTGGCGAGCGCCATCACCCGGCTGGCCTGCACGAAGGCCTGCGCGTCCGGCACGCGGCCGGCGAAGGTGACGTTGGACCGAACCGCAGGCGGCTGCCCTCCGATGCTGCCGGCGATCGCCACGCTGATATCCGCCGGCAGGAGCGGCACGACATCCTTGAGGAACCAGTCGAGCCCGGCCCGGTTCGGCGCCCAGCTCCACGTGCCGATGAGCCCGACGTCGTGATCGCGCCGGCCATCGTCGGCCTTCGGCTCGCGCCCGATCCACAGGGACAGGGGGACGACGCGCCGATCGCCGGCCAGCCCGAGGGGTGCTGCGTCGTCGAGCGCGAGGGTGTGGACGACGCGGGCCCGCGCGCAGACGCGGCGCTCGATGCGCTCCAGAAGCTTCGCCTCGCGCCGGAACAGCGCTTTCGCCCCGGCATTGCCGGCCGCCGCCGCGTTCTGCCGCGCGGAAAGATACTCGACATTGTGGGCGACGAAGATCACCGGCGCGATGTCGAGAAGAGAGGGATACGCCCCGGCGATATGGACGCCATTGACGATCACCGCGTCGAAAGGCCCCGCGGCCAGAAGCTGCTCGCGTAGATCCGCATCGGTCAGAACACGCAGCTTGGCGACCGAGACCGGCAGGCCGCTCGCGATCGCCTTCCCAACCCAGGCGCCCTTTTGCGCGCGACCGACGGCGGCGTTCTCGATCTCCATCTCGCTGAGGAGGATTTCGTCTGCGCCGAGCGTCGCGCCCCCCGGCCTGCGAAAGCCCGCCAGCGTCAGCCGTGCCCCCGCTTCGCGATACGCCGCCACGATCGCGCGATTGGCGATCTCGAAGCCGGTCTTCGGCTCGGGCTCCGGCAGGAGCGAAGTGACGAAAAGGCAGTGCATGCGATCCGATCCGATGGCCGATCCCGTGACCGATCCGCTGATCCTGCCCGTTCAGCTTTTACGTTTTCTTGAAGAACCGGCGCGAATGCCACCAACCTTCAGCTTCCCTTCGGCGTAAAGCCTGCATATGGAGCGTTGACCGCGGAGATCGACGCTATGATCGCAGCCGACACCATCGAAGCGAGCTCGCCCGGCCTCGACCGGCGGGGGATCGAGTACGTCGTCACGCTGCCGACCTTTCGCCGCCCCGAGCATCTCCTGCGAACCCTTGCCTCCGTGAAGACGCAGGCCATGAGAGGGCCGATGGCCGTCCTGGTGATGGAGAACGACGCGGAGCGACGCGAGGGGCTGGAGGCCGCGCGGTCTCTCTTCGAGACGGGCGAGATCGCCGGGCACATCCTCGTCGTGCCCGAGCGGGGCAATTGCAACGCCTACAATTCCGGCTGGCGCAGCGCGCTCGCCGAGTTTCCGAACGCACGCTTCATCATCGTCATCGACGACGACGAACTCGCCGCGCCCGGCTGGGCGCAGGCTCTGGTCGACACCGCCGAGGTCCTGCCCGCCGATCTCGTCGGCGGCCCGCAGGTGCCGGTGTTCGAGGGCGAGAACGGCGAGCACTACCGCCGCCATCCGGTCTTCACCCCACATTACGCCGAGACGGGTCGCGTGCCGATCCTCTACTCGTCCGGCAACGTCGCGATCCGGCGCGACGTGCTGGAGGCGATGCCCTTCCCGTTCCTGGATCCGATGTTCAACTTCCTCGGCGGCGGCGACAGCGACTTCTATTCGCGCTGCCGGTTGCGGGGCTTCCGTTTCGGCTGGTGTGCCGAGGCGCGCGTCGACGAGACGACGCCTGCACGGCGCACGGAATTTTCGTGGGTCAACGCACGCGCCTTGCGCAACGGCGCGATCTCCACGATCATCGAGCAACGCCGCGCCACGACTGCGGCGGGCCGGGTGAAATCGCTGGCCAAGAGCGTCGCGCTTCTCGCGGCTTCGCCGCTGCGGGGCGCCGCGCTCGCCGCCCGCTCGCGCTCGGCGGTGATCGGCCTTTATCCGGTGCAGGTCGCGCTCGGCCGGCTCCAGGGCCATCTCGGAGGCGCCAATGAGCAGTACCGCCGCCCCGAAGGCAATTGACGCAGGCGCGCGCGCCGAATTCGTCGCGTTCGTCCGCACCGTCCTTGCGACCCTCGTCCTCACCGCTCTTTTCGTCACGCTGACGCCCTTCCAGGCGAGCTTCGAGGGCAACGTCGACGCGGGCAACCTCGTCAACCAGCTCGGCTACACCGTCCTTGCTGGAATCGCGCTTCTCTGCCATTTGGCCTTCACCGAGCGCCGGGTGGCGCTTTCGCTCCTGCGCCCGGCGTGGATCGTGACGCTGCTGTGGATCTTCTTCTCCACGGCGCAGTCGCTCGACGCCGGCAATGCGGCACGCGCTCTCGCCTTCACGCTGTTCGCGATGGTCGCGGCCACGGGCGCACTCTGCCTGCCGCCGAACGTGCGCGCCTTCCGCTTCGCGCTGGGCGCGGCCGCCTGCATCGCGGTGGCGCTTTCCTATTTCGGCATCGTCTTCATGCCTGCTGGCGCCATTCACTCCGATGCCGGGCCGGAGGGCATGCATGTCGGCCTGTGGCGCGGCGTCTACAGCCACAAGAACGTGGCCGGCGCGGTGATGGCGTCCTTCTTCTTCATCGGCATCTACCTGATGCGCGCCCGCCAGTGGCTCATCGGTGGCGCGCTCGCCGCGCTCTCACTGGTCTTCGTCCTCCAGACGGGCTCGAAGACGGCCGCCGCCCTGCTTCCGGCCGTCGTCCTCCTCGTCATGGGCGGGCGCCTTATCGGCGGGCGGATCGTCCCGGTCCTCGTCCTGTCGCTGGCGCTGATCGTGACCGCGCTCGCCACGCTGGGCTCGGTGATGATCCCCGCCATCAACGACCTCCTGCAGCTCGTCATGCCGGGCACGACCTTCACCGGCCGCACCGATCTGTGGCGCTTCGCGCTTGCGGCCGCAGACGGGCATCTGTCGACCGGCTTCGGTTTTGAATCCTTCTGGCGCGACGGCTTCGTCACCTCGGTGGAGGCGAGCCGCGAACTTGCCTGGGACCCGCGCGGAGCCACGAACGCGCACAACGGCTATCTCGACATTGCCATCGCCACGGGCTGGCCGGGCCTCGCCCTTGTGGTGCTGATCCTCGTCGTCCTTCCCTTCGCCGACTTCCTGCGCAGCGGGCGCGACGACGAAAGCCGTCGGCTCGCCGACCTTTTCCTGATGATTCTCGCCTTCGGGCTTCTCAACGCCTTCCTCGAAAGCTTCCTGTTCGAGCGCGCCAACCCGATCTGGGTGACCCTGTGGATGGCGGTCGTGGGCCTGCGACTGCAGGGGCGCCACGGGCTGAGCGCCACCGGCCCATAAGCCCCTCTCGCCTTTCGCGCCGATGCGCTAGGTAGGCAGAGGCGATTCGGAAGGCGGTCTGAGATGAGCGAATTGAGACTTCTGGCGATAGACGAAGAGGATCTGGCGATAGTCTCGGCGCATTGTCAGGACGCGGTGGTGCGCACGGCCGAGATTTCCTTCCTTCCCGCCGAAGGCCGGTTCGTCCTGGTGATGAATCGCTTCGCCTGGGAAGAAGCCGGCAAGGGGCGCCGCTTCGCCTTCACGCGCAGGCGCGACTACGAGCGCCGCCGCGCCGTCCTGCATTTCGATCGCGTCCGCGCCGTGCGCCAGACGGGGGTCCTCATCGGCGACCCCGACCAGGTCTTGGCGCTTCTGGCCCTGCGTTTCGCGGAGGACGAGGCGCCCTCCGGCACCGTCGAGCTTGTCTTTGCCGGGGGCTCCGCGATAAGGCTCGACGTGGAATGCATCGAGGCCCAGCTCACCGACCTCGGCGCCGCCTGGAGCACGCAGAACCGGCCGGACCACGACCGGGAGGAGCCGGGCCTCATCGAGTGAGACGCCACGGTGGCGGGGAAGAGGACAGCGTATTTTGCCCGTCAGGCTCGACATCAGGGACGAAGGCTTCGAGGCCGGCTTTCGCGACCTCCTCGCCGCCAAACGTGAAGTCTCCCAAGACGTCGACGACGCCGTGCGTGCGATCGTCGCGAAGGTGCGAGCCGAAGGCGACACGGCGCTCGTCGAGCTGACCGCGCGCTTCGACGCGCTGGAGTTGACGCCCGAGACGCTGCGCGTTCCGCAGGATGCTATCGAGGCCGCCTACGAGGGAGCGCCCGCCGAAATCCGCGATGCCCTGCAGTTCGCGCACGACCGCATTCTGCGCCACCACGAGCGCCAGCGCCCGATGGACGAGCGCTACGACGACGGCGCCGGCGCCGAGCTCGGCCACCGCTGGACGGCGATCGGCGCGGTCGGTCTCTACGTGCCCGGCGGCGCGGCGAGCTATCCCTCTTCCGTCCTGATGAACGCGGTGCCGGCCAAGGTCGCGGGCGTGCCGCGCATCGCCATGGCCGTACCCGCCCGCGCGGGCAAGCTCAATCCGCTAGTCCTGGCGGCGGCCCGGATCGCCGGCGTCGATGAGATCTGGCGTATCGGCGGGGCGCAGGCCGTGGCCGCCCTCGCCTTCGGCACACAGACCATCGCGCCCGTCGCCAAAATCGTCGGCCCCGGCAACGCCTATGTCGCGGCGGCCAAGCGCCAGGTGTTCGGTACGGTCGGCATCGACATGATCGCAGGCCCGTCCGAGGTTCTGGTCATCGCGGACGGCGCCAACGACCCGGACTGGATCGCAGCCGATCTCCTTGCCCAGGCCGAACACGACGCGGCGGCGCAGTCGATCCTCATCACAGACGATGCGGGCTTCGCGGATGCGGTGGAGGAGGCCGTCGAACGCCAGCTTCGTACGCTGCCGCGCGAAGAGACTGCCCGCGCGAGCTGGAGCGACTTCGGCGCGATCGTCCTTGTCGAGAACCTTCTAGAGCAGGCGCCGCCGCTCGCCGACCGCATCGCGGCCGAACATCTGGAGATCGCCACGGACGAGCCCGAGGTGCTCTTTTCACGCATTCGCGACGCGGGCGCGGCCTTCCTCGGCCGCCACACGCCGGAGGTGATCGGTGACTATGTCGGCGGCTCGAACCACGTCCTGCCGACCGCACGCTCGGCGCGCTTCTCGTCCGGGCTTTCGGTGCTGGATTTCGTCAAGCGCACCTCGGTCCTGAAGCTGACGCCGGAGGGCCTGGCCGCGCTCGGCCCGGCCGCGATCACGATCGCTGAGGCCGAGGGCCTTGGCGCCCACGCCCGCTCGGTCGGGGTGCGGCTCGACCGTCGCAGCGAGGCGGCATGAGCGAGCACGGGCGCCTCGTCGCCATCGATCTCGACGAGACGATCGGGCGCGCGACGAGCGACATCGAGCATGAGCGCGCCGTCGCGATCTTCGATCTGATCGAGGAGAACTCCTTCGACCCGGTCGGGGCCGAAGGGGGACGCTTCAAGCTGCGCCTTCTGCTCGCGGACAAGCGGCTCGTCTTCGAGATCACCGACGAGGCCGGCGGCGCCGTGGCGACGCACATCCTGTCGCTGACGCCCTTCCGGCGGATCATCCGAGACTATTTCCTCATCTGCGACAGCTACTATGCCGCCATCCGCTCGGCGACGCCCTCGCAGATCGAGGCGATCGACATGGGACGGCGCGGCGTCCACAACGACGGCTCGCAGCTCCTGCGCGAGCGTCTGGCCGGCAAGATCAGCATCGACCAGGACACCGCGCGCCGGCTGTTTACCCTCATCTGCGCCCTCCACTGGCGGAACTGAGACGATGACGCGCTTCGCAAAGCCGCTCAAGCCTGCCACCGCCGCCGCCCGGCCGTCCACGGTGCGCCCTTGAGCGGCGCGGGCGAAGCGGTGGTCGGCCAGAACGGCGCGCGGCCGGGCTCCGTCCTCTTCGTCTGCGGCATGAACGCCATCCGCTCGCCGATGGCCGAGGCCATCGCCCACTCCATCCTGCCGCCGTCCGTCTACGTCGCCTCCGCCGGCGTGAAATGCGGCGAGCGCGATCCGTTCGTGGACGTGATCCTCGCCGAGAACGGCCTGTCGCTCGGCGACTTCCGGCCCCGCGCGCTGGAAGAGCTTGCCGACGGCTATTTCGACCTCATCGTGACCATGTCACCGGAGGCGCATCACGTGGCGCTCGACCGCACCGGCACCGATTCGGTAGCGGTGGAGTTCTGGCCGATGCCCGACCCGTCCGTCGTCGCCGGTTCGCGAGGACAGATCCTCGACGCCTATCGCGACGTCTATCGTCGCATCGAGGAGAAGATCGAGGAACTGAAGGCGCGCTAAAGGCAGAGCGGCCGTTCAATCCTCGCCCGAAACTTTTCCGAAACCGATTCTGGATTGGGGCCGATCCCTCAGTCCGACAGCGTGGCGATGGCGGTTCTCAGATCGTCCACCCCCCTGCCCTTCTCCGACGACGTCGAGATGATCTGCGGATAGGCGGCCGGGCGCTTGCGGATCGCCTCCAGCGTCGCGGCCTCGAGCTTGGGCAGAGCCAGCTCGGAAATCTTGTCGGCCTTGGTCAGAACGATCTGGTAGGAGACCGCCGCCTTGTCCAGCAACGACAGGACGTCGGCGTCGTTCTTCTTGATGCCGTGGCGGGCATCGATCAGGACGAAGACGCGCTTCAGCGTCGAGCGGCCGCGCAGATAGTCGAAGACGAGCTTCGTCCACGCGTCCACCTGTTCCTTCGGAGCCTTCGCGTAACCGTAGCCAGGCATGTCCACCACCGCGATCGGCGGCAGATCGCCGCCCTCGCCCGAGAATCCGTCCGGCACGAAGTAATTCAGCTCCTGCGTGCGGCCCGGCGTATTCGAGGTGCGTGCGAGACCCTTCTGCGAGACCACCGCGTTGATCAGCGAGGACTTGCCGACATTCGAGCGCCCCGCGAAGGCGATCTCCGGCGGACCTTCGGGCGGCAGGAACTTCATCGCCGGCACACCGCGGATGAAGACCCAGGGCCGCGCGAAGAAAAGCCGCGTCTCCTCGCCTGCGATGGGATCGATCGCTCCGCTCATGCCGCCTGCTCCAGTGTCTCGACGTCCGCGCCGCGAATGGCGGCGATGTTCCGGCCGATCTTTTCGGCGCTCCAGTCCCACCACGCAAGGGCGAGGAGACGCTCGACTTGCTGCGCCTCGAAACGGGAGCGCTTCAGGCGAGCGGGATTGCCCGCGACGATCGCGTAGGGCGGCACGTCGCGCGCGACGACCGCGCGCGCTCCAATCACCGCACCTGACCCGATCGTGACGCCCGGCAGGATCGTCGCGCCTTCGCCGATCCAGACGTCGCTGCCGATCACCGTGTCGCCGCGCGTCTGCCCGAGCACACTGTCGACGTCGAACCCCTCCTCCCAGCCATTGCCGAAGATATTGAACGGGAAGGTCGAGAGCCCGCCCATGACGTGGTTCGCTCCGTTCATCACGAAGGTCGCACCGGCCGCGATGGCACAGAAGCGTCCGATCACCAGCCGGTCGCCGAGAAACTCATAGTGATGGGTGACGTTGCGATTCTCGAAAGCGAGCGCGTCTGCCGGATCGTCGTAATAGGTGTACTCGCCCACCTCGATGTTCGGCCGCGTGACCAGCGGCTTGAGGAAGACGAGGCGCGGGAGATGCGGCAACGGATGAATGGCCTTGGGGTCCGGTCCGAGCATGGCGGTGTCCTTCTTGCGTGAGCCCGAACGAGAAAGGGCGAGCCGACGGCTCGCCCTCTATCCAATCGCCCGAGGGCGGAGGAGGCTCAGGCCTCCTTTTTCTTTCGCTTGAACATCGCTCGGATGTTGTCGAACAGCTCGATCTTGGCGCCGTGGCGCTTCATGATAACGCTCTGCTGGATGATTGAAAGCGTGTTGTTCCAGGTCCAGTAGATGACGAGACCAGCCGGGAACGTCGCCAGCATGAACGTGAAGATCACCGGCATCCAGGTGAAGATCATCTGCTGCGTCGGGTCCGGCGGCAGCGGATTCAGCTTCATCTGAATGAACATCGAGATGCCCATCAGGATCGGCCACACACCGATCATCAGGAACATCGGGAGATCGATCGGGATGAGGCCGAAGAGATTGAAGATCGAGGTCGGATCGGGCGCGGCGAGATCTTGGATCCAGCCGAAGAACGGCGCGTGCCGCATCTCGATCGTGACGTAGAGCACCTTGTAGAGCGCGAAGAAGACGGGGATCTGCACCAGTACCGGCCAGCAGCCGGCGGCGGGGTTGATCTTTTCCTCCTTGTAGATGCGCATCATTTCCTGCTGCTGCTTCATCCGGTCGTCGGCATACTTCTCGCGCAGCTCCATGAGGCGCGGTTGCACGCGCTTCATGTTCGCCATCGATTTGTACGACTTGTTGGCGAGCGGGAAGAAGATGAGCTTCACGAGGACCGTGACGAGCAGGATCGCCACGCCGAAATTGCCGGTGAGGACGTAGAGCCAGTCGATCACCGTGAACATCGGCCGGGTGATGAAGAAGAACCAGCCCCAGTCGATGAGCTGGGTGAACCGGTCGATGCCGGCCTCCTCGTAGCCGCGCACGAGGCTGACGACCTTGGCGCCGGCGAAGAGACGGCTCGTCACCTCGCTCGTCGCGCCCGGCTCCAGCGTGACCGCCTGGCTGAGATAGTCCGACTGGTAGAAGGCGCGGCCTTGTGAGGCGTAGCGGAAGTTCGGCTGGAAGGTGCCGTTGCCCTCGCCCGGGATAAGCGCCGTCGCCCAGTACTTGTCCGTGATACCGAGCCAGCCGGACTGCGATGCCGGCGGCGCGACCCTGCCGTCATCCTCGATCGAGGAGTAGCTGATCTCGTTCAGCCCGTCTTCACCCAGAACGCCGATGAGCCCCTCGAAAACCACGAAGGCGGCGGCGACTTCGGGCTTGGAGAAGCGCGTGACGCGGCCGTAGGGCGTGATCGAGACCGGCGCGGCGCCCGTGTTGGTGACGCTGTCGCGCACTTGGAACATATAGTTCGCGTCGACCGAGATCTCGCGCGCGAAGGTGATGCCCTGCTCGTTGGTGTAGGTCAGCTCGACCGGCGTCTCGGGCGTCAGCGTCTGCCCTTCGGCGGCTTCCCAGACAGTCGCGGGCCCCGGCAACGTGCCGACGTTCTGGCCCGAATAGCCGAACTCGGCGAAATAGCCGTTGGCGTTCGCCTCGGGTGAAAGAAGGACGATCGTTGGCGAACTGTCGTCTACCGTCTCGTGGTAGCCCTTGAGGTGAAGGTCGTCGAGCCGCGCGCCCTGAAGGTTGATCGAGCCGGAAAGCTCCGGCGTTTCGATCGTCAGGCGGCCCGCCTCCGGGGTCTCCTCCTGTTGCGCAGTGTCTTGCGGTGTCTCTCCCGCCAGAGGGACGCTCTCGGTGCCCGAGGGCACGAACGCCTCCTCCTGCGGCTCGCCGGCCGGTACGGTCGGCGTCTGCAGCGAACCGGGCTCGGCGACCGTCGCCCCGTTCTGCGCGTCCACGCGCGGATTGACGACGAAGAACTGCCAGCCGACCAGCACGGCGATCGACAGGGCCATCGCGAGGAGGAAGTTGCGGTTGTTTTCCATGACGTCTCGCTTGCCCTCAGCGCGGGGGGATCGCCCCTCGCCCTTCGTTCGAAGCGGCGGTCTTTCGGAACCGCCGGGAAAGTTCCTTGCCGATCGTCTCGAACGGCGCCTCGAGGAGCTCGCGCCGCGCCACGACGACATAATCGAAGCCGCGTGTCATGTCCGCCCCGGCGTTCAGTCGGACAGCCTCGCGGAGACGGCGGCGGATACGGTTGCGTTCCACCGCGTTGCCGACCTTGCGCGTGATGGTGAAGCCGATGCGCGGCATCCCGTCATCACCCCGGTCCAGGGCCTCGACGAAGAAGAGCGGCCCGTTGAGGCGCCGGCCTCGCCGGGCGGCGAGGAACTGAGCGCGCTCCGTGAGCCGCCCGACCCCCGTGGCCGGCTTCAAGCCCCTAGGCGGAGAGGCGCTTGCGGCCCTTGGCGCGACGTGCGGCGAGCACGCGGCGGCCACCGGTGGTTTCCATGCGCGCGCGGAAGCCATGGCGGCGTTTGCGGACGAGCTTGGACGGCTGATAAGTGCGCTTCATGATGCCTCTTCCGCGGACCGGCCACGGATCCCTCGGATCGGGTGACGATAAGAACGAAGAGCGGGCGAAACCCGGCCACGGACCATCGGTACCGGGCGGGTGCTTCCGCTCTGATCGCGCGCTTATAGGAAAGGAAACTGCGAAAAGTCAATCCGCAGGAGCGTTCGCGCCGCCGCGAGGCTTTTCATCGCGCGCGTGCATCGCAAAGGTGTGATCGTGCGTTCTCGTAGATCGCACCAGCGCGCGGATCCGACCTTTCGATGGCTGCGATCCGTGGAACGATGGGCCGGATGCTCCATGTGGGCCGTTTGGACGGACGCATGGCGCGCTCTGGACGGAAGGGCGAGAGGCCGGATCGGGGCATTGGCGCAGCACGCAGACAGAACTGGTTCGAACGCTGGTGGCCTGCCCGCCAAAGCGGCCGCGAAGACGCGCCCGAAGCTGCCCCGGCGGCTGTCGACCCGTCTCGTCTGGGCCACGATGATCTCCGTCATGATCGCGGAGGTCCTTATCTTCGTTCCCTCTCTGGCGAATTTCCGCAAAGAATGGCTGCATTCCAAGATCGAGACCGTCGCGGTCGCTAGCTTCGCGGCCGGCCAGGGCGACGAAGACGGCGTCATGCTGACGCCCGAAGGCGAAGCCCAACTCCTGCGTGCGCTCGATGCGGAACTGATCGCGGTGGACGCGGGCGGCACCTCGCGCCTTCTCGCGCGCTCGCCAGAGGTCAGCACGGTCGACCGCGAAGTCGATCTCGAGCGCGAGAGCGTTCTCGGCTCGATCGCGCAGGCCTTCGACACGCTGGCCTTCGGCGAGAGACGGGCACTGCGCGTGCTCGGCGATATCGGCGACGGTTCGATGCGTGCCGAGGCCGTGATCTCGGAGCGCCCGCTGCGCCGGGACATGTTGGCCTATGCGCGTGAGCTCCTCGTCATCTCGCTGCTGATCGCCGGCTTCGTCGGACTGTTGATGAACATCGCGATCAACCACTTCCTGCTACGGCCCATCCGCGGGCTGACGCAGGCCATGATCCGCTTCGCTGAACAGCCCGAAGACCCGACGCGCATCGTCCCCACGAGCGGGCGAGACGACGAGATCGGGATCGCGGAAGCGGAACTTGCACGCATGCAGGCGATCCTTGCACGCACCCTTCGTGAGCGCCGACATCTCGCCGATCTCGGCCTCGCGGTCTCCAAGATCAACCACGACCTTCGCAACACGCTGGCGTCCGCACAGCTCGTTTCCGATCGCATGTCCGACATTCCGGACCCGCAGGTCCAGCGCTTCGCGCCGACATTGATTCGTTCGCTCGACCGCGCGCTCTTCTACACCCGCTCGGTCCTCAACTACGGACGGGCGGTGGAGGAGACGCCGGTGAAGCGACGCCTGCGACTGTTCTTACTCGTCGAGGAGATTTTCGACACCGCGGCCACGCGCGGCGATTCGCGAATCGAACTCGTCAACGCGGTGCCTGATACTCTCGAAGTCGATGTCGATCCCGATCAATTCCACCGCGCCCTCTCCAACCTCGTGCGAAATGCGATGGAGGCCGTCGAATCGAACGACAGCGATGCGTTGGTGCGACGGGTGGAAATCTCGGCGACCCTTGCGTCGAGCTTCGTGACGATCGGCGTCGAGGACACGGGGCCCGGCCTGAGCGAACAGGCGCGCGCGACCCTCTTCCAGGCTTTTCGCGGATCGACGCGCGCTGGCGGTACGGGCCTCGGTCTCGCGATCGCGGCCGAGATCGTCGAGGCGCACGGCGGGCGTATCCGCTACCGCGACGACATCTTCCCCGGCGCCCGCTTCGAGATCGAGATTCCCTACTCCGCCGCTCGCGACGCCTGAGCCGCTCGAGCGGTCCGGGAGAAGGAGCACATTGTGCGTGAACGCCGCTTGCAATCACGAAGGCGAGCGGCTAGGAACCCCCTCGCGAGACGCCGACGAGCCGTTCTCGCCGGTGGCGCCCGTAGCTCAGCTGGATAGAGCACCAGACTACGAATCTGGGGGTCAGAGGTTCGAATCCTTTCGGGCGCGCCAACTAAATCACTGAAATGGATAGGCTTTTCGTCCGGTGCCGATATGGCGCCGAGTGGTGTTTTGCCCGTTTTCAGCTTTCGTACCTACTCTGTACCTACCCCAGGTGCCGCACGTCCCTCCGAATCGAGGTTGACGTCCCTCTCGGCTCGGACCTGACGTCCCTCTCTCACTTCGATCGACGTCCCTCTCGGGCCCAACTTCCGTCCCGCGAACGGATCGGTGCGCCGCAGGTGCGGCGATCCAGACGAAACGCCGTCGCCCCGCGAGGCGGCGTGATCCCCCTGGGGGGCGGAGCCGGCCAGATCACCCGGGAGACATGATCCTGAGGTGCAACGGTCACCCTTGTTCACATCCTGTTGCGATTGCCGCCCGCGGATATCCGCCGGACCCTAAACGCAGAAAGACCCCCGATCTTCGCGCTGCCAGGCGCTCCCGGGGGTCTCTGTGTGAACGAGGTCCAGCGTGCCTGCCAGCCCCCATCATGTCAACGAGTCCGCGTCCCTCGTGCCGCTCCCCGCCTCCGTGCGCGAGTTCGAGACACGCTGGAAGGAAGAGGCATGGCTGCGGTCGGCCCTCAACGACGGGACCCAGCCCAAGCGCCGGCCGATGAAGCCCGGATCGGAGCTTTTCGTAGCCGCTGCGGCGAGCCGCCGCGACCTCATCCACCGCCGGTTCTGGAAGGGGTTCGAGCATTTCGGGGGGACAGTTGCTGGGCGGCACCATGCACCGTTCACCGAGTCGGGCTTCCGATCGACGAGAAGCCACATGTTGAGACGCATCGTGCATGCCGTTCCTCGGGCGCGAGGAATGCTCGTCGGACGCGACAAGGGCGTGGTGTATGGGGTGGACTCGAAAACGCTCGGGCTGGACGAGCCCTACGTGCACCTGAACCCCGTCGTGCGATCCGTGTTCCGGATCGACCTCGATCATTGCTTCCCGTCCTGGGGGGCGCTTCGTCAGGAACTCGCCGAGCTCGCCCTGCCGTGCCTGCCGTCGATCGCTGTCGGCTACGAGGACGAGACCGGTCGTGTCGAACGCCCGCACCTCCTCTGGCTCCTCCCGTACAATCAGGGCGTCTGGTTCTCGGACAAGGACCAGCGCTGCCGGCGAGACATCATGAACCTCTGGCGGGGTGTCCATGCCGGCCTGACGAACGTCCTGATGCCGCTCGGAGCGGACCCCGGCGCGCTCTCGAACCCCGACAAGATCAAGAACCCCTTGAGCCCTTTCTGGTCGTTCAGGGTGTGGAACGAGAGCTTGTTCCCGTCCCTATCGGAGTGGGCCGGCTGGGTGGATACGTCCACCTCTCGCGATCGGATGATACGGGAGTCCGCCGTCGCCTTGTCCGGTATGAAGCGCACTGCCTCCAACGCCTTGTTCACCGCAGCGCAGACGCTGGCATTCCAGTTGCTAGGGGAATGGCACCGGGAGAACGACGCCGACTACAAGGGCGCGGTCCTGCGTCGAGATCGTGACGCGCTCGCGGAGCGGCTGTTCGGGACGCTGGTCGGACGCTTGAGCGCCGCTGCCGACAACCCGCGCCAGGCGCAGGCCATTCTCTACCGAGTGGCCTCCTACGCTGCGGATCACTGGGACCCGTCCCGCGCCTCCCGCGACGGGTCCCGCGATCGCGGGGCCTGCGCCGATGCCGTCGAGGACGTGCAGGGTGTCGCTGCCCGTCAGGCGGTCGGTGCACGCTACGCTGCCGCCGTTCGACGCTCCCGGTCCGCCGATGCGATCCGGGAAGCGATCGAGGCCGCACGAGCAGCAGGAGAGGCCGTCACCGTATCCGGCATCGCGCGCCGCGTTGGCAAGGACCGCAAGACGGTTCGGGCAAACTGGCCGGAGGCCGAACCGATCGGATGAGGGTGGGGAATTCAGTGTATAGTAAAAAAGCAGCAATGCTTCCCGGCCAACCCCGAACTCACAGACCGCTCCCTCCCCAGACGATGCTCTCAGACAACCTCAGGCAGAGGGTCGGTGTACGGGTCCAGCCATCGACCGCCCATCGGAGCGAAGTGCCGCGCGTTCCGCGTCAGGCAGACGAGACCATGAGCCTCGGCCGTCGATCCGATTGCGACGTCTGCGAAGCCGGGCTCGATGCCTGCCGCCAGCGCCCGGTCGGCCATGACGGCGGCATGATGAGCGGCCTTCAGATCGAAGGGGAGGATTCGGTCGGCGTAGAGGTGTTCGATCGCCGACCACCAGTCGAGCAGGACCGCAGCCTTCCGCGTAGCGCCCTTCCGTTGCAGCTTCGCAACCCCGGCCCGGACCTCGGCAGCGGTGACCGCCGACAGGTAGAGCCGCCCGGCTTGCCCCACCGAATCCATCCACGCGACGAGATGCACTGGCGCGGCCTTCGAGGACGGCGAGGCGACGGAGATGATGTTGGTGTCGGCGAGGAACACGGGTCAGAGGTCCAGTTCGCGCAGCGGCGCCTTGCTGCGCTCCGGAAGCTCCTCGATCCCCTCCGGGGCGGACATGAGTAGGCGTCCGAGGCTCGGGACGGTCGCCAGCCGACGCCACTCTTCGTACCCCAGCACGACGGCGGCGGGCCGGCCGTGGCGCGTTATGGTGACGGCCTCGCCGCCGGCCGTCAGCCCTTCGACCACCGCCGACAGCGTGGCCTTGGCCTCTTTCAGTTGAAGCTCTCTCATGCTATCTCCTTCGCGTAGACTACAGTGGTCTATTCGACCTTGGCGGATGGGGCAACCGGATTGGATCGACGTCCCTCGGACGAACGCTGCATCGGTGTGGCGCTGCTGCACCGGGAAACGGCGAGCCGATCTGCGATGTGCACCCAGCCGAGGCTGATGGAGCCTCCGGAGGGGAACGGCAATGAGCGAAGTGAACAGCGTAACCGACGTATGGGTGACGATCCTCGGCGGAGGGAAGTGCCAGACATGCCCTATCGCGCAGGGGTTGGCAGGCCACGCGATGCGGCTGGCGGAGATCACGGCTCCGACAACCGATGAATTCGAGCTGCTGGCGCTATCGGCCTGCCGCGGGTGCGTGGATGAGGTCGAGGTCGAGGAGATCGATCCGGGCGTGTGGGATATCGATCTGTGGCCGGCGCGCGAGGCGTACCGGCCGCTTGAGGTGATCCACCCCGCCGGGTGATGCTGGTCGGACCTCGCCCGCTCGGGCCATGCTGGACCCGGCGCTCCTACGGCTCCGCTATGCGCGGCTCCGCCTACGGAGCGCCTACCGACCGCGCTAGCCGCACTGTCTCGAAAGGGGGCACCGATGACTGCACTAACCGGCGTGAGCCGATTCCTCACCCTCGCCGCAGGCTACGTCGGGGGCGCAGCCCTTGCGGGCTACGGCACGTACCTTTTCTGGCTCCCCGACCTATCGCAGGAGCAGGTGCTGCTGACGGGCCTTCCGCTCGTCGGCGGCATCGGGCTGATGATGGCGACGGCCGAGCATCAGAGGCGCACCGCAGCACGCAGCGTGTGACCACCGCAGCGGTTCGTAGTTGGCCTCTACGTCCCGGCCCACCGACCGTCCATGGCCAAGCGCTATCGCGTCCCCTGTGGGGAGCCTGGACTGTCGCTGCGGCTGGGACGATGTTCGAGCCCACGAACCGCACACAGGAGGTCACCATGTTTCGCTTCTTCCGCGCCACCGCCCTTTTCATCGGCGTAGTCCTCCTCCGGGCGAGCCCGGTTCTCCTCATCCTCGGCTCCCCGCTCGTAGTCGTCGCCATCTGGCGGGCTGGCATGTGAGGCTGTCCGGAAACGAAGAAGGGGCGTCCCGGAGGATGCCCCTTCTTCTCTAGACCAGGAATGCTCGGCTCAGAAGTCGTCGGGTAGGCGACGCTCAACGTCGGCTCGTATACGCCGACACACGTCGCGCATCGCCTCAGTCGCGAGAGCGGGATGATCTTCCGGGAGGCTGTCCAACTCGTTGATGATGATTTCGCGAAGCCCCAGCACGGGGTCGGCGTTCGGGTGATCCGGCTGGCAAACGTAGGCGTATTCGCTGAGCGAGGTGACGCCGCGAATGCGGTGATAGTACCAGTCCGTCCCGAAATCCTCGGAAGGGGCCAGGCCCCGAATGGGGGCGCCCTCAACACGCTTAACCGTCATCGACGAATTGAGGGGGTGGGGGGTGTTGATGATACGCATCAGGCGTCCTTGAAGCTCGTTGAGGTATCCACACGGGGGAACCGGAACTGAGGGATTGCCGCGGCTGCTAGCGGCAATCCCCACCCTCAAGGGGAACTAGACCATGCCAGCGTTACCGCCGACGAAGGGGAAGGTCGCCAGAAACCGGCCTACCGTCAACTGCCTTTCCCAGCTTTCGCGATGCCCCCAGCGACCGCGCCCGGCGTCGCCCGCAGGCCACTCCGGAAACGGAAAAGGGTGCCCCCGAGAGGACACCCTTTCCGTTCTCTGAACCGCCTGTTCGGCGGGTGACTATACGCTCGGCGACGGATCGCGTTCACGATAATGACTGTGCGAGCGATACAAGATCGCGCTCACGATGCTTCAGAGCCGCCTGCTCGGCGGTGAACACCATCTATTCGACGGTATCGGTACTTCAATCCACATCCCTCAGGGATGCGACCCGAAGGCCGTGAGAAGAAGGTCGCCCGGAGCCGCCGACTCGTCAACCTCCCTTCCCAGCTTTCGCAACGAGCTTCCCGGCGACCGCGCCCGGTGTTGCTCGCAGGCCACTGCCGCCTCCGCCACCGGTCTCCGCCTTGCTCTTGAGGCCGGCACCGGGAACCGGCGTCCCTTTGCCACCGCCCACGACCCCGCCGACGACGGCTCGGCCGGCGTCCCCGTCACCCCATGCAGACGCGCTGTAGCCCAAGAACTCGGCGACCTTCTGCGGCATTTCGGTGACCATGCGGAAGCTCCACACGATGATAGTCCATTGGACGTAGATCATGACAGCGACCGCGATCACGACGCCGGTCACCCCGATGGAGTAGCCGACCTGAGATGCCTTGAACGCCGAGTTGTAGCCGAAGAGGAAGCCATTCAGGACCGCGACGTTGACGGCGTTCATCGCGACGAAAGCGGCAACGGTCACGACCGGTCGCAGGAGAATGCCGATGACCAGCGACACATAGCCCTGACGTTGCTCCTTGCCCACGAAGTCGGTTCCATTCAGCCGAACGTGCAGGAAGGCCCACACGACCACGGCGATCGCCGCCTTGATCACTTCCCACGCCCATGCCGCCAAGGCGAAGGTTGCGAACAGGAAGGGGAGCAGGGGGAGAAGGTACGCGAGGACCGCCCCACCCAACCACGCGAGCCCGATCAAGGGCCAGCCGGCGACCATGAGGAAATCGATCAGCCCGCCACCGACGCCGGCGAAGAGTGCGCTTCCGCCGTAGGCCGCGAGCGCCACCGCCCACGCGGCTTGCGCGCCGACGAGCAGGATCGCCCCAAGCGACATCAGATCCGAGACCGGATCGACACGCGGGGCCTCGTGAGCGGTGAGCCAGTCGAGGACAGGTAGCGTGACCGTCTGTACTACAGACGCGAGCACGGACTCCGCCTCCGCCTGTCCCGTCAGGGCATCGCCCTGCGCGAGCCGCGCCGCAGCGGACGACCGGCCGCCGTATGCCTCGACCACGGCGAGCGCCGAGCCGACCGGCCCGGCCAGGGTTTCCCACGCATCCGGGTTCGGTCGCATGCGCTCCGCCCGTTCGGCGACCGCCGACGTTGCCGAGAGGGAGGTGTGCGCCATAACGCGGTAGTACGAACCGAGGGCGTACCATCCGCGCTCCCGCACGTCCTCGAGGACGAGGGCTCGCATGTCCGCCGTCGAAGCGTCCGCCGCCGTCAGCCGCACCGCATCCGCCGACAGCGCCCGGTCGTATGCCTCTCCTGCCGCACGGAGATCGGCGGCGAGATCGGTCGGCAGCGCGCCCGCTTCCCGCAGCACCTCCGCGTACTCGGGACCGTGCCCTCGCACTAACGAGACCGACCGCAACTCCTCCGCCAAGGCATTCAGCCATTCGGCCTCCCGGACCCCGGCGACGATCGCTCCGACCGCCCCGCGGCGAGCCTCACCGAATGCGCCGCCGCCGAAATCGGTCGCGGCCGAGACCGTCAGTGAGCCGCAGGCGGGACCCCATGACCACGCGAATCCGGTCACGCTCTCGGGGGTGTCCTCGCCCCACGGAAGCCACGACGATCGCGCAGGGCTCACGACCGGCGTTCCCGCGACCGGAGGAAGCACCGCTACGTTGCTCGCCGCGACGTGCCGCCACGCGCGCGCGACATCGTGCGCCCGGACGCAGACCTCGGACTCAAGGATAGCGAGTGCGACGTCCCGTCCGCCGGCGGACACCGGTGCAAGCGGCTGGCCGTCACGAACGACCAGTGTCGCTGCGCCCTCGGCGGCGAGGTTGGCGATGTTGATGCCTGGCAGCGCTACCCAGTCGCGCAGCAGATAGTGGGCCGTCGAGAGCCCCGCCGACGTGACCGGTACGAGTAGTCCGATCCCGACGACGACGCGGACGATCGCGCTCGCGCCGGCCTGCTCGCGCGTCAGCGGCTCGCCCGTCCGGGCGGCGGTGACCAATGCTTGGACGATCTGGAATCCGAGCCATACAGCGGCAGCGAAAACCAGCGCCGTCGAGAGGGTGCCGATCACCGATGCGAAAGGGGTCGCGCCGTCGTCGGTCGGCAGGAGCGTCGTCAGAAGTTGCCACGCGACGTCCGTATCGGGAGGCGTAGCGAGAAGGTCGGCGGGCCTCATGCGCGTGGCTCCCGGTCGGTCTCACCGGCCGCGACCGGTGGCAGGAGATCGGCGACGAGCGCCCGGTCCCGCTCGGGCATCCGGGCGGCGAGGAACGCGATAATCTTCGCGTCCAACCGGCCGCTCTGGACGGCCGCGAGTAGCGCGGCACCGACGACCACTTTCCGCCGCGTGTCGTCGCGCCGTTGCGCCTGCTTGAGCGCCGCGTTCGCGCTCGCGAGCTTCCCCTCCAGCGAAGCGCGCCGCTGTTCGAGTTTGGTCAGGTCCACGGTGTGCCTCCCTCCGCTTCCGGGGGCGATCGATCGCGGCCCCGGCGGAGCCGACAGCCGGCCCCGGAACAAACAGTGTCCGTCACCGGCTTGCGGCCCGCAAACGACCGGCGGAACATATCGAGATCGGCGGAGCCTCCCCGAAGGGCGCGATTATATGTCACTGCGTGACATCGCTCCCTGCGGGGCCTCCCGCCTGAGGCAGGGAGAGATCAGCATGGGTACACTGGCCATGGCCGAGCGTGCTGCGTGGCGAGCGGCGAGGGACGCCTACGTGGTCCGCGAAGACGCTTCGTGTCGGCGCACTCACCCGGTCGAGCGCGCTGCGATCGATCGCTACTTCCACGCAGCGTGTCTCGCTTGGGCAGAAGCGCGGCTTGCGGCTGGCTCTGACACGGACGACCGCACTGCGTGACGTCCCTCCCGGACCATGAGGCGCTATGCCATGTCCGCGCGTCGGTTATCCAGCGCAGCCGCGGCAAGTCCGCTGTCGCCGCCGCAGCCTATCGTGCCGCAGCGCGCCTGACCGACGCTCGCACCGGCCAGACATGGGACTATTCGCGCAAGCGCCACGTAACGGATTCCTTCGTGATGCTTCCGATCGGCGCCCCCGACTGGGCGCAGGATCGCGAGGCCCTTTGGTCGCGCGTCGAGCTCGCCGAGAAACGGCGCGACGCGCAAACCGCCCGCGAACTCCAGGTTGCCATTCCCCGCGATCTTCCGCGCGATCGATGGGGGGCGTTCCTTGCTGACGTCGCCGCACCGTACCTCGCGGCCGGTGCAGCCGTAGACGTCGCTGTGCATACGCCGAAGGCCGGCGACGGCGGCGAGCAGCCCCACGCTCACCTCCTGATCACGACACGCAGGTTTGACCGTCAAACGGAGAACGGTTTCGCCGCGACCCGGAACGCCGCCGTCGCTGCGCTCCTGACGTCTGGCGGAAGCCACGGCGGCGGCGCGCGCGGCGACGCCCTCAAGCGCGAGCGCGAGCGGGTCGCAACGGTGATGAACGCACACCTCCGCGCGGCTGGTAGCCGCCGCCGCGCCGACCACCGATCGTACCTCGCGCGCGGCGACCCCCGGACGCCGGAACCGCCTATCGGCGAGGATCGCAAAGCTGCAGCTTCCCGGCGTCGCCGGCACGATCGTCGAACCGAGGCCGTGATCCGCCAGCGTGAGGCACGGAAAGCCGAAACAGAACTGACCAACCTGGAGATGCACATGGCCCTGACCGCCCGCGGATTCCCGCGCACGACCTCCTCCACCCGACAGCAGGACTACAGGCTCGGGCTCTTGCGCGATCGATACCCAGACTCGGCCCTGCCGACGTCCCTTGCCGCATCGGTCTACATGGTTGATGTCCGCGACCGGTTCCGGACGCGCGTCTTGCTGCGAGACGGCTCGTGGGTCGAGCACGACCCGCGCGCTCGGCTCGTGAGGACATGGGGGCCGCGCTCCGATGTCGCCGACGCGCTGGCGACGTCGCTTGGCGACGACACCGGCCACGCGATCGAACGCCTAGAGCGCCGCGCCGCCTCCCGTCGCCCAGGCGCTCCCCGCCGATCCGCTGCGCTTCCCGAGGCCGAGGCCATCAGCCTCGCCGACCGCTGGCGGCGTCGAGGCTACGAGGCTGTCACGGAGTCCCCGGCCGGCATCGTCGTCGGCGTGGGCGCTTCCCGGATCGTCGATCGCGGCGACTCTCTCGACGTGCACGGACCTGTCTCCGACGAGACCCTGCGCGCCCTCGCGTCGAAGGCGCGTGAGGACTGGGGCGGACGCCTCGCGCTCGACGGCCCTTGGTCGCAGGAAGTGACCGACCGCCTGTGGGCCGAGTGCCAGCGACAGGGCGTGACGCTGGATGGCGTCGAGCCGTCACCGGCCGCGCTCGCCGCCTGGCAGGCTGCGAACGCGCTCGCCGCCTGCGAGGCCGACGTCCTGCGCGCTGTCCGATCCGCTGCGCTGGATGCCGACGACGTGCTGGCGGCTGCTGCCGGCGACGTAGCCGCGCTCGGCCGGCTCCCCGACGATCTCCGCGCTTTCGTCAGCGGGCACCTAGATGACGAGCAGCGAGCCGACCTCCTACGTGCCGACCGCGACGAGGTGCTGTCGGCGCTGCCCGCGTTCCGGCGCATGGGTGCCGATGATCTCGCCCGCGACCCGACTGCGGCGACACTCAAGCCGACCTCGCCGACGCCAGAAGCCGCCCCGGCTCCCGTCGCACCGGCACCGGGGCTGACGGCATGACCGCCGACCCCGATTTCGTCCGCGCGCTCAAGCGGTACGCTCGCCGGCGGGCCGCTGGCCGGCCGGCTGCCGAGTGGGCTGTCGTCGCCTACATCGAGCCGGAGGACGAGGCTGGCAACTCCGCTGCATGGTGGCGCGAGGCCGGTGCCGTCGAAGCCGCTGCGACGAAACAGGCTCGCCAACTCCGGACGGACGGCGAGCCGTGGTGTCGATGGCTCGGCCGCGACCTCCGCATCGCCTCCGACCGGGACCTGCAGGCGTACTTCGTGACGGTCGGGGACGACCTGTCGGCGTGGTCGCGCCTGCGGCTGGATGTGCACCGGCACCCTTCCCGGACGCTGGACACGTGGACCCGGAAGGGACGTCGCATTCGGTCTGCAGTCAGCAAGGGGGCGGTGCCGACCGACATCCCTCTCGCCGCCCGGTTTGCCCGTCGAGGGGACGGCCGGCGTTCTCTCCAAGGGCTCTAGCGTCCTCTCTCGTGATCCTCTTTTCCTGGCGACCTTTGTATCGGGGAAGGTCGCTGGACGCGCTGTACGGGCAAACACGGAGACGTTTTCAGCGCGGTCGCGACCTCCCGGCAGGGTTTCGGTCACCCGGAGAGGCCGCGCGGGGTTTCCCTCGCCTATCCCGGAACGACGCCCGGAGCGCCGGGTCGGGTCGCTCGCCCCGCCCCTGGACGGCCTGCGGCTCGGTGAAGTCATGGCGAGCTGCTTCCATGCACTGCGCTTGCCGCAACATCCCGATGCCAATGGCAGTCCGGGGGGCCCGGCGTGCCACAGCGTCAGCAGCTTTCAGGTGCACCGTGAGGAGACTTCACTGACGACCGAACCTTCCGCGTTTGGAGTTTCAACTACCGCTTGCTACACGATTCTACGCAACTCAGGTCGGAGGATTCATGCTGAGCGCTGACGAGATCGACACCCTTTCGATCGACCGTATGATCTTCCATGTAGTCCGCCCTGATAGCCCCGACCCGCTGTTCCTGGCGGAGGCAGTTCCGCCACAGTTCCCCGAGTTCTTCGTGAAGCGGGTGCGAGACACCCTTCGAGGTGCTTCCTACGACTTCAGTGATGGGTCCGGGATTCCGACGCTGGTTGCATCAGCTTTAGCGAAGCCTGAGCCCGGCGGCGTAGACGGCTTCCTCGAGACCTCTCGGAGCTTAGCACGGCGCTTCAAGGACAAGGTGAAGGGAGACAACCGTATGGCGGCCGGCGCGCTCATGCTGCTCGCCATGAGAACCAGCGAAACCACCCTTGCAGCGTTGATCAAGTTCGACCATCACGCTGTGATCACATACAGCCTGGAGGCCAAAGACGGCGCGGACCCTAAGCCGCTTATGGAAAGCGTGATGCAGAACTTCTCGCAGGACCGGAAGGCAATGCAGAAGTCCGTCGTGATCCGCTTAGGGGACCCCACGCATACCGACCCTGATCGGCGCCGTCATCGTGTCCTGGTGATCGACCGATCCTCTTCGAGATATCGAGACGCTACCCAGCATTTCGAGAATTTCCTCGATATCCGTCGAACGTTCGCGAAAGAGGACTTGACCGGAAAGCTCTTTGCCGCAGCGAAGGCTACGATCGAGAAGCACAAGGAACTCATGCCTCTTGAGGTAGCCAGAGCTCCTACCCGATGCCTGCGTGAGACCTTCGAACGACTGAATGGGTTCGATAGTGACAACCCGGAAGAGCTATGGGGGGCGATCGCAGGCGGTATCGACGGCCTTGGGAGAGACGCCGTGTTGAAAACCTTCGGCCGCGAACTAGCCAACCGCGCAATCGCAACAGAGTCGTTTGAATTCGACAGGAAGGCGTTACCGAAGAGAGAATATAAGCGGCTCGTTGCAAAGGAAGGCTTCGCGCTTTGGTTTCGTGAGGAGCATGAGAAGGATGGGATCGTGAATGTCGTACGCGCTGATAACGGGTCGGCAACGATCACGCTGAAGACGACGAAGCTGGTGCAGGATGATGAGACCGAGACCCTCCCTAAGGTCACTGGCTGATCTCCACCCGGCCGGTGAGGGTACGTTCGAGGACGCTTCGATCTGGCGCTACGCCGGCGCCTCTCTTCGCGGTGAATTCGAGGCTCTAAGAGAGGCGCATGCGTTCGCGACAGACGCTGGATGGTCCATCGAAATTCGGGATGGCGAGTATGAACTCGTTCCGTTCGAAGATTCCGCGGAGCGACCGCTACCGAATGATATCAATATCCAACTTCGGAAGCCGAACGCGGGAAGGAGAGTATTCTTCCTAAGTGCTCTTGCTGCGATCGAGAACTTCGAGAAGGAGCCGGTCGACCACGCTGACGTGGTGTTCGTGCTGGCTGACTTCGATGACTTCCAGGCGGGCGACCGTTGGATTCGCTCTTGGGATGGTGCCGTCCCAAGTACGGACGCATCCTACGAGGTCACCCACTCTGATGCCGTCATCGACATCCGTCGGGGTTTGGTCCGCGATCTTTCGGGCGGCAAGATGCCGCGCGACCTCTACAGGTGGCTGCCGAACACAGCCCCAGCAGGCAGCGACTTCACGATCGCTTGGATGGATGCCGCCGCAGCCCGCCTCATGCTTGCGGTGGCAAGCGAGGTAGAAACCGATTCGATCGGAGCCCTCCGCGTCGTCCTGAATGGCCTCCGGAAGCGGGTCTTCAAAGCACCTACGCCAGAAGGGGTCACCACCGCTCAGTTCGAAATGCTGCGGGAGACCGTAGGATGGCTTCTTATCCCTTCGCGCGATGCCGAAGCTCGTCATCAGATGCTTGTGCGCCGCTTGGAACCGCTGGTCTCCGACCAAGACGATACGAGCTGGTGGAGAGCGATCTCACCGCATCTGAAGGAAGCGTTGATCGGCGCCAGGACCGAGTACCGCGTTTTCGTCACATCGAAATCCGCAGAGCTTCTAAAGACGATGACTGAGGTGCGGAAGGGCGTTGCGGAGGACGTGGACAAGATCGTTGCGCGCACCAACCGAATGTCTCAGGCATTCATTGGAGGGCTTGGAGTGCTCGCCGCTGGGCTGGGTGTTCGCGTCGCCACTCTGGCTGGTACGGAGGGCTCGGCGATCGCCACCCTCGCCTTCTGCACGGTAGTTCTGTTCGTCACGTGGTGCGGATTGAAGATGAACGAAGTCGTCGCTACGCGCTCGTTGATCGCCGATCTGCGGCACCTCCGGCGATGGCACGCACGGCTGCACCAAAGCCTCACACGCGCAGATTACCGAACCCTCGCGATGTCCCCTGTGATTGAAGCAGTGCGACTATACAACGAGACGCGACGATACACGCGCAAGGCATTCTGCGTTGCGGCTTGGGTTTTCACGCTTCTAGTCCTTGCAGCCCCGGCCATGCGTGGGTGGGAATGATTCAGGTGCTCGAACGCGATCCACTTGCATCCAGGCCACGAACACGCGCGAAGGGTTCCGGCGTAGGCGAAACCTGATCAACTCAGCTCCGAGGTCCGTAGCCGATCTGACGCTGTAACCTGAAAACGTCTGGAGCCGCATCCCCGATTGCACGGGTGACGAGGTGAGACCACGGCTCAAGCGCAATCCGCTTCAGCGGCAGGCGCTGCGCCTGCGAATACGCGATACGCGTGATCGCCGCCGCGTCCGGAACGCTGACCCCGTCCACGAAACGCGCACCGCTCTGCGAGTGATCCAGAACTGCGGACACGGCGTCTCCGCGGGTCGTCGCGTCCTCGATCTCCGTCGCGAACGTCCGCCGAATGTCGTGAGGAGACCAGTCCTCAGTTCGGACACCGACCTCTCGCAGCAGATTCGGGCTCTTGAGCTTCCGCCCGAACGGATCGGCACCCCGAAGTTGCGCGAGTCGTCGGTTGAGCGCTGCCGGTGCGATAGGAACATCCGCGCCGTCTTGCGCAGAACGCCGAGCTGGAAACAGGTGTTCGGAATCTCCCCCAAGTTCGATCGCTTCCCAGACGACGGACATCGCGTCAGGGGACAATGGAATCGTATGCGCCCGACGCCCCTTCATGCGCGCCGGAGGGACGTAGAGGATGCCCCACCCCTCCCGGTCGCCGCGCTCGTCGGCGATAACCTGTTCGCGGCGTATCGTGCAGACCGTCTCCCGACGCTGCGCAGTCAGGACGAGGAATTTCAGGGCTAGGACGTGCATGCGACCGGCACGTGCAGCGATCGCGCGACCGGGCATGCGCTCGAACGCGTCGGCGATCGCAAGCGTGAGACCGATGTCGCGCACGGATGGCATTCGCGATCGTACTCGCTCCGTATAGGTAGCGTTGACGTCACGCCACCATCCAGTCACGTCGCCG
Organism: Aureimonas mangrovi; assembly: GCF_014058705.1. Lineage (NCBI taxonomy): Bacteria > Pseudomonadati > Pseudomonadota > Alphaproteobacteria > Hyphomicrobiales > Aurantimonadaceae > Aureimonas > Aureimonas mangrovi. The sequence continues at coordinate 1,053,134 of NZ_CP059692.1, read as the reverse complement.
AGGCCGGATGCGGAGCCGTGGTGTCTCTTCGCCCATGACAGCGCAGCCTTGACGTTGGCAAGCGTCCGGCGGGAGGTCGAGCCGCCGTTGCGGGCTAGAACATCATCCCGATAGCGTTCGAGGTCCCGCGCATCGAATTCGCGAGCGAGAAGCTCCGCGATCGGGGCGAACGTGTCGGCACCGAGCACCGAAGTCTCGACGTCCCTCACAGACCGGGAGGACGGGGGGCGACGCTCTCCCCGGACGACGCGGCCGGCTTTCAGGTGCTCGTCAACGTATCGCCGGACAACCTCCTTAACAGTCCATTCGCTCGCCTCGCGTCCCCGCCGACGAAGAACCACAGCTTCCGCCTCCTCGGCTTCCGCTCCGGCCATGCGGGCGTCGAGCCAAGGCCGAGGATCGATATCCGAGCGAAGCATTCCTCGCGCTTGGGATGCAAGCTCGCGCGCCTCCCGCACGTTCCACCGACTTGCCGGACCAAGTGTGAGCGATGACGTCCGAAATTTCAGCAGCCACACGGCCCGTCGCCCCCTGACCCGGATGCGCAGACCGACTTCGCGCGTATCGGTCCAGTCCATAAGAGATGTGGTTCCGACGTCGGCCAGCGCTAGCGCCTCGACCACATGGCGGCCAGCAAGAGTTACGGACTTCGATGCCATTGGATTGCACCTGTACCTAGATTGTACCTAGCTCACAGGGACGTCGTAGCGACCATATCGACATGCACCTAACGTCCCCCTAGGAGGAAAACCCCTTTTAACTAAGGGCTTTCAGGGTTAATAGGGCGGCAGAGGGACGTCAATCAGTATCGGTGATACCAGACTACGAATCTGGGGGTCAGAGGTTCGAATCCTTTCGGGCGCGCCATTTTCATACATAACTGCGAACACCGTGCACGCCGATGGTGCAGCCTTTACGGCTATGGCCTGCTCCAGCGTCGCCTTGTCGCCTGTTATGCGAACGGCATAGTCGTCAACTTCCACGCGCTCGATGACAGAGCGTCAGATAAGCCTTCCGGGACAGGATCCCCCCTGTCGCGATGTTCTCGCGCATGGGCCGTCCGAACCGCTCGACGATTTCCGGCGGAAGCTGCATCGCGGGAATGACCCTTGTACGGACGCGATCGAGTGCGGCCCAAGCGCGCTCACGGTCGAGGCGAAAAACACCGATGCACTTCCGCAGGATCCGTTGTGAACAGCTGTTCCGGTAGATGCTCGACGACGAAATCGTCGAGGGAGTCCGCGCGCACCGAGCGGCCTTTGCAAGAGGCATTGTCGGAGCGAGCACAAGCTGAGCAGGCGTAGTAGCGGTGAACAGCGCCGTTTCGGGAGGTGCCGGTCCTCAGTCCTCGGGCGCCGATGGCCTGTATCCGAGCGAGGAATGCGCAGACGGTGCTGTAGTGGCGGCGCCAGCCCTCGACGATGATCCTGGCTTTCGGCGAGGGAAGGTTCCTCCGCCGAGGAGTTCGTCGAGCAGCGAGCGTTGAGCTTTCGATGGTGAGGCCGGCAACGCCACCGGTTCGAGCAAACTGTGAACCGTCTCGGACGGACTGCGGGGGGCGATGCAGGCGGTTTCGCTGCCCCCGGGGAAGGAATGCGGCCGACCCAACACGTCGATTGAATCCACCGATGCGGCCGCGGACACCGATCGGCCCGATCTCTTGCTGCACCGACTTTCGCACTCGTGCATACCGAACGATTGCAATATAAATACTAATATACTAGTATCGCCGCGTTGATGAGTTCGACCGTACGGTTTGATTGCTGGGCGAAGAGCGAGGGTAACGAATGGCAAGGCAGCGTATGGCTCGCATTGCAGGGACCGGGGACGCGGCACTACGTGCCGTCGCTCCTAGAGCTGCCACCCTCGTCTACCGCGCGCTCCACGCCGACATCGTTTCGCTCTGCCTGAAGCCTGGAGAGCCGCTCCACGATCGCGAACTCGAGACGCGTTTCGGGGTCAGCCGCACGCCGATCCGCGAAGCCATCCTGCGTCTCGCAGACGAGAAGCTCGTGGACATCTTTCCTCAGTCAGGCACCTTCGTCTCGCGCATTCCGGTGCGCGTGCTCTTCGAGGCGATCCTGATCCGCAAGGCGCTGGAAGAGACAACGGTGCGCCTTGCTTTGGAGGCCGGCACGCGCGAGCGCTTCGACGTGCTGGAAGCCAACCTCGGCGCGCTCGAAGCTGCCGCCCGCGCACAGAATCGGCCCCTCTTCCATGAACTCGACACCGCCTTCCACGAAGAGATCAGCCATATCGCCGGCTTTCCTGGCATCTGGGACGCGATCCAGCAGGTGAAGGTCCAGATCGACCGCTACCGGCTTCTGACCCTCCCGGAAGAAGGGCGCCTGTCGCGCGTCGTGGAAGAGCACGCAGCCGTGCTCGCGGCTCTGCGCCAAGGCGACGCCGACGCCGCGGTCGGCGCCATGGGCCACCATCTCGGTCAAATGCTCGGTGAACTGAAGGACCGGGGGCGGCTCGATCCGGACCATTTCATCGACGACGACGCGGACGGCGCCGCCGATCGCCTGACCGTCGCCAGCACCAGGACCAGCAGCCATGCCCATTGAAATCCGCCAAGCGACTCATCCCGAGGCCGTGCGGGCCTACGGCACCGACGAACTCAGACGCCATTTCCTGATCGAGCGTGTCTTCGTGCCCGGCGAGGTAGCGCTGACCTACTGGCACACCGACCGCCTCGTCGTTGGCGGCGCGATGCCGTCCGAGGCGGCGCTGCGCCTGGAGACGTCGAAGCCCATCGGTCAGGAGCATTTCCTGGCCGAGCGCGAACTCGGAATCCTCAATCTCGGGGGTGCGGGACGCGTGTCGGTCGACGGTAGCGTCCACGAGGCAGCACGCCTGGACGGCCTCTATGTCGGCCGGGGTGTGCGGGAGGTGCTGTTCGAATCCGCGCAGGCGAGCGATCCGGCCCGTTTCTATCTCGTCTCAGCGCCGACCCACGCCGACCATCCGGTGCGCCATCTGAGGCCCGCCGACGCGCGGCGCCTTGAGCTTGGCGCGACAGGGACCGCGAACCGGCGCACGATCTTCCAATACATCCATCCCGAGACCTGCGCCTCCGGCCAGCTCGTGATGGGCGCGACCTTTCTGGAGGAAGGCAGCGTCTGGAACACGATGCCCGCCCACACCCACGACCGGCGCAGCGAGGCCTATCTCTACTTCGACGTGCAGGCCGAGCACCGCGTGTTCCACTTCATGGGCGAAGGCGACCACACGCGGCACCTCGTCGTCGCCGACGGGCAGGCCGTGCTCTCGCCGCCCTGGTCGATCCATTCGGGCGCGGGAACCTCGAGCTACGGCTTCGTTTGGGCGATGGCCGGCGACAACAAGAGCTTCACCGACATGGACCACATCGCGATCGGCGATTTGAGGTAGGCGACATGACCAATCCCTTCGACCTGTCCGGGCGCATAGCCGTCGTAACCGGCGCCAATACGGGCCTCGGGCAGGGCATCGCGCTCGCTCTCGCCCAGGCCGGGGCGGCGATCGTCGCCGTCGGCCGCTCCGCAATGGACGAGACGCGCGCCGGCGTGGAAGCGGCCGGCGGGCGCTTCCACGAGATCCGCGCCGATCTGTCCACGACCGAGCCGCTGCAGGCCATTGTGGACGACACCGTCGCGCACTTCGGTGCGCTCGACATCCTCGTCAACAATGCCGGCATCATCCGCCGAGCCGATGCGGTGGACTTTACCGAGGCCGACTGGGACGCGGTGATCGACACCAATCTGAAGTCGGCGTTCTTCCTCAGCCAGGCGGCAGGCCGCCACATGCTGGAGCGCGGGCGCGGCAAGATCGTCAACATCGCCTCGCTCCTGTCCTTCCAGGGCGGCATCCGCATCCCGTCCTACACCGCCTCGAAGAGCGGGCTCGCGGGCCTCACGAAGCTGCTTGCCTGCGAATGGGCGGGCCGCGGCGTCAACGTCAACGCCATCGCGCCGGGCTATTTCGTGACGAACAATACGCAGGCCCTGCGTGAGGACCCCGAGCGCTCGTCGGCCATCCTCGCCCGCATTCCTGCGGGACGCTGGGGCGAGCCTTCAGACATCGGTGGCGCGGCAGTGTTCCTCGCCTCCGCCGCCGCCGACTACGTGCACGGCACGGTCATCGCCGTCGACGGGGGCTGGCTCGCACGCTGAGCGGGCCGGAAGCGGGAGGGGAGGCCCATGCGATACGAAATGAACTTCGAGGCGCTCCTGCCCTACTGGCAGGACTTCCTCTCCGGCGCGCTCGTGACGCTGCAGATCACCGTGCTCTCCGTCGCAATCGGGCTCGTGATCGGCGTACTGTGCGCGGTGGCGCGGCGTTCGCGATACGCCGTCATGCGCACTCTCGTCGGCATTTATGTCGAGGCGGTGCGCAACACGCCCTTCATCGTCCAGATCTTCTTCATCTTCTTCGGCCTGTCTTCGATCGGCATCCGCATGCCGATCATCACCGCGGCTGTCTTCGCCATGGTCATCAATGTCGGCGCGTACACAGCCGAGATCGTGCGCGCGGGCATGGATTCGATCCATCCGAGCCAGATCGAGGCCGCCGAGGCGCTTGGCCTTTCGCGTTTCCAGATCTACCGCGACATCATCCTCCTGCCGGCGATCGAGCGCGTCTACCCCGCCCTCACCAGCCAGTTCATCCTGATGATGCTCTCCACCTCGATCGCCTCGCAGATCTCGGCGGACGAGTTGACCGGGGTCGCCAACAACATCCAGTCCAACACCTTCCGCTCGATCGAGACCTACATCGTGATCGCGGCCCTCTACATCGCGATCACCTACCTCATGCGCGGCGCGTTCCACGCCATCGCCCTTGTCGCCTTCCCGCGCCGCCGTCGGCTCGGCACGAGCCTTTGAGGAGGATGCGATGACCGGCGGCTTCACCACCAATCATCTGATCTACCTCCTCTACGGCCTGTGGTGGACGGTCGTCCTCTCAGCACTCGCCTTCGCGCTCGGCGGCGTGGCCGGATTCATCGTCATGCTCGGCCGGATCTCGCGCCGGCGCTGGCTGCGCCGCCTGACGCTCGTCTACGTCCAGATCATCCAGGGCACGCCGCTGCTGATACAGATGTTCATCATCTATTTCGGCCTCGGCGTCGTTGGGATCGACGTCTCGGCGATCCTTGCCGCGGGCCTCGGCATGATGATTTATTCCTCGGCCTATCTCGGCGAGATCTGGCGCGGCTCGGTGGAATCGATCAACCGCACGCAGGTCGAGGCGGCCGAATGCCTGGCCCTGTCGCGCTGGCAGGCGCTGATCGACGTCATCCTGCCCCAGGCCATGCGCATCGCCACGCCGCCCACGGTCGGGTTCATGGTGCAGCTGGTGAAGAACACCTCCCTCGCCTCCGTGGTCGGCTTCCTGGAGCTGACGCGCTCGGCGCAGGTCATCAACAACACTCTATTCCAGCCCTTCCTGGTCTTCGGGATCGCGGCCTTCCTTTACTTTTGCGTCTGCTACCCGCTGTCGGTCTGGAGCCGCTCGCTCGAGAGGAAACTCAATGTCGGCCGTCGTTAGCCTTCGGGACGTCGTCAAGCGCTTCGGATCACTGGAGGTGCTGAAGGGCATCTCCTTCGAGATCGCGCCCGGCGAAGTGGTGGCGCTGATCGGGCAGTCGGGCTCCGGCAAGTCGACGGCGCTGCGCTGCATCAACCGGCTGGAGGTCATTCAGGGCGGCACGATCGAGGTGTGCGGCCACCGCGTCGAGGACGAGCGGCTGGATCTTCGCGCGCTGCGCCAGGACGTCGGCATGGTGTTCCAGTCCTACAACCTCTTCCCGCACATGAACGTGGCCGAGAACATCATGCTGGCACTGCGTCGCGTGAAGAAGACGCCGCGCGGGGAAGCGATCGAGACCGCGCGCCGGGTGCTTGCGCAGGTCGGCCTTCTGGAGAAGATCGAGGCCTATCCCGAGCAGCTCTCCGGTGGCCAGCAGCAGCGCGTCGCGATCGCCCGCTCGCTCGCCATGAGCCCGAAAGTGATGCTGTTCGACGAGGTGACCTCCGCACTCGACCCCAAGCTGACGGGCGAGGTGCTGCGCGTGATGGAGGACCTCGCCAAGGGCGGCATGACGATGATCGTCGTGACCCACGAGATGGGGTTCGCGCGCAAGGCCGCCGACCGAGTGATCTTCATGCACACGGGGCGGGTCTGGGAGACGGGCGGACGGGAGATTCTCTCCACGCCGCAGACCCCGGAGCTGAAGGAGTTCCTCGCCAACGACCTGTGAGGCGTCGGCAGGATCAGGAGGAGTGCCTGCGACATGCGGGCGATATGGGAGAGTAGAGATGAAGATGTTCACGAAGACCGCCCTGATGGCGGGCGCCACGCTGGTGGCGCTCACCTCGTTCGCGCACGCGGACCGGCTGGAGGACATCCGCGCGGCGGGCAAGGTCCGCATCGCGGTCGCCATGGGCATTCCGCAATATTCCTACGTCGACGGAAATCTCAACGCGACCGGCTCGGATGTGGAGACCGCGCGCCTCATCGCCGAGGATCTCGGCGTCGAACTCGAGCTCGTGGAGATTACCAACGCCGCGCGCGTGCCCACCATCCAGACGGGACGCGCCGACATTCTCGTATCCGCGCTCGGCATCACCGAGGAGCGCAAGCAGGCGGTGGACTACACGGTCCCCTACGCCACGCTATCGATCATCGTCGCCGCGCCCGCGGCCGAGGAGATCGCCTCCTACGAGGATCTGACAGGCAAGCGCATCGGCGTGACGCGCGCCACCACGAACGACCAGGACATCACCGCCAAGACGAGCGGCGCCGAAATCCTGCGCTTCGAGGACGACGCCACGCTCATCACCGCCGTCGTTTCCGGGCAGATCGACATCATCTCATCGCAGTCGGCGGTTCTGGGCGGCATCAACGAGCGGCGCGCGGGCGAACCGTTGGAGACCAAGTTCACGCAGGCCGAGACCAATCTCGGTATCGCCATAGCCAAAGGCGAGGACAATCTGCGCGAATGGCTGAACGAGTGGGTCACCACCAATTTCGAGAACGACCGCCTGCGGGAAGTCTTCCGCGAGTTCCACGACCGTGAACTGCCGGATGACCTCCTGTCGCGCGGCTGAGAAAACGCCTCCGGAAGGCGGGTGATCGCCTGCCTTCCATTCCCTTATCCAGGACGGACGAGACGCGATGAAAGCGGCCTTCTACACCGGCAACCGGACCTTCGAGATCCGCGACGTGGCGCCGAACGAGCCGGGTCCGGGCGAGGTGCGCGTGCGCGTCGCCTTCAACGGCATCTGCGGCACCGACATGCATGCCTATCACGGGGCTATGGACAAGCGCATCGGCCACAACCGCATCATCGGCCACGAGATGTCGGGACGCATCAGCGCGATTGGCTCGGGCGTCGAGGGACGCACGATCGGCGATCCCGTCGTGGTGCGGCCGCTGGAACCCTGCGGCGCCTGCCCGGCCTGCGCGGCCGGCCACAGCCACATCTGCCACAACCTGAAATTCCTCGGCCTCGACACGGACGGCGCCCTGCAGGAGGAGTGGTGCGTGCCGTCCTTCGCCGTCCACGCGCTGCCCACCGACCTGCCGCTCCACCACGCGGCGCTCTGCGAGCCGGTGGCGGTCGCCTGCCACGACGTGCGCATGGGCCGCGTATCCCCAGGAGAGGACGTTCTCGTCATCGGCGCGGGGCCGATCGGCGTCCTCATCGCCATGGTGGCGCGCGCCCAAGGCGCCAACGTCGCGATCAGCGAGATCAACCCGCACCGGCTGAAGACCGTCGCCGAACTCGACTTCGACGCGCTCGACCCATCGAAGACCGACGTCGCGGCTGCGATCATGGAACGCACCGGCGGCAAGGGCGCGGACGTCGTGTTCGAGGTCTCCGGCACCCAGGCCGGCACGAACCTCATGACCGATGCCGCGGCGACGCGCGGGCGCATCGTGATGGTCGCGATCCACACCAGGAAACCCGAAGTCGATCTATTCCGCTTCTTCTGGCGCGAGCTCGAACTGATCGGGGTGCGTGTCTACGAGAAGGAAGATTTCGATCACGCGATCGCGCTGATCGCGTCGGGCGCGATCGACTGCGAGCGCATGATCACCGACGTGCGCGACCTCGACGCGGTGGCGGACGCCTTCGCCGCGATCGACGCCGGCGGTCCGGCCATGAAGAGCCTCATTCGCGTTGCGGTCTGAAGCCTCGGTCTACAGAACCGGCATGGGGATCGACATAAGCTTACGCCTCACAGATCGCAGCGAGAACAGGATGTTGGCTGCGAAAGCGATGGCGGAGAAGAAGACGGTTGGGCATTGGTCATAGCGGGTTGCGGCGCTGTGCCAGTCCTTCAAACGTCCGAACATGATCTCGATGCGGTTGCGCTGGCTGTAGCGGCGCTTGTCATGGCGCAACGGTGCGTTTTGAGACTCGCCTGCACAGCACTCCGGAACCAGTCGGCGTCGTGCCTAGATCGGCCGCCGAGTTCCCAATTCACCCGCGACAAGGACGTCGCATGGGGCCGAAAGAAGCACGCGCTCGGCGACTGACCCGAAAAGTCGCGCAAGGAAGCCGGTGCGTCCGTGGGTGCCGATCGCCACGAGATCCACACCGTGATCCGCCGCGTAGGAGTTCAGAAGCGAGAGCGGCTGGCCGGGCTCGAGGATCGTGCGCAAGCGCTCGCCGTCTCGCTGCCGGTTGAGGAAGGCGTTCGCCTCGGCGCGAACGTGGCGATAGGCCGGATCGTCCTCGCCGAGCAGATGGGCGGACATACCCTCTTCTTCGGTCTCATAGGCATGGAGTAGGTCGATCGTGACGCCGGGGCACAGATCGAGCGTGACATCGAGCGCCCGTGACGAGGCCTGCGAGAAATCGGTCGCGACAACGACGCGCTCGTAAGGAGCGAGCGGACGGCGCTTCACCACGAGAACCGGCGCGAGCCCGCTCTTGATCGAACGCTCCACGGTGGAGCCGAGCACGACGCGGCCTTGCCCCGTGTCGCGTGCGACACCGGTGACCAGAAGATCGAACCGACGCTCCTGCATCTGGCGCGTGACGAGATCGGGAGCGGAGCCCTCGCGTACGATGACCTCCGCTGCGTGATCGAGCGCTCCGATCTGCGCCCGGATTTCAGACCCGGCCGCCTCGATGAGGCGATCGAGGCGTTGCCATCCGGGCTTCTGGCTGCGCCAGGAGGGGATGTTGACCTCCTCGCGGATGCCCTTCTGGTCTTCTACGGCGTGGACCACGGTCAGTTGCGCGCCGGTCGAATGCGCCAGCCGGACGGCACGGTCGACCGCCCGGTCACTCCGAGCGGTCAGGTCCGTGGCCAGAAGAATATGTCGCATCATGGCGTCTCTCTCATTCAGCGCGGCACCCCGACCGGTTGGATGTAGGTAACGGTCTGGGCCTCGCCCAGCGAAAGCGCCTCGGCGATCGCCGCCCGGTCGGCGCTGCCGCCGATGAGCACGGTTCCGAGTCCCTCGGCGGCAGCGAAGAGGTAGACGTTCTGCGCCATCACAGCCGAGTTCACATGGGCGCCGATGGCCATCGCCATCTCGTCCGCCGCGCTCTCGCCGGCGGCCTCGGCCAACCGGTCGCGGTCCGAGACGTAGATCAGAACGGCGGGCGCGCGCACGATGTAGGACTGGTCGCTGACGACGCCGCGAAGGTCCTCCTCGCTCATCGTTTCCAACACATTGGCCGCGGGATCGTAGCGACCGACACCGCCCTCTTGCGCAACGTAGAGGTCGACGTTCTTGGCCGAACGCCAGGCGGGCACGGTGCGGCCGTCCGAATCCTCGCGGTTCACTCCGTTCGCAGCCCAGAGGAGGCGCAGGAGCTGTTCTTGCGGGATCGCGGCATTGGCGAACCGGCGCGTGGAGCGGCGGTTGCGCAAGGCTTCTTCAACGGAGACGCTGGCAGCGCCTTCCGCTTCCTGCGCCCGCGCGGCTGTGGCGATCGGCAAAGTGATGGTGGCGGCCGTGGTGGCGGCCATGAAGCGGCGGCGGGAAACTTTGGTCATCGGTTGTTCTCCTGGTTTCGATGGGAAGAAGACTCAGCGCCATTGCGCCGAGAGTGCCTCGAGCACGTCGGTGCGGCTGATCTGGCCAACGAGGCGGCCGTCGCGCAGGACCGGGAAGCGGCGGAAGGTACTCGCCACGAAGCGCTCGGCCGCGGCGACGATGTCGGCGTCCGCGTCCAGCGTTTCGATCGCGGTGGACATGTGGTCGGCGACCGTACCGCCCCACTGCTTGTAGTAGGAAGCGTTCAACGCGGCCTTCAGGCAGTCGCGCTTGGAAAGGACGCCGACGAGCTCGCCGGACGTGTCGAGGACGCAGGCACCCGAGACGCGCGCACTGATCAGGATCGACACCGCTTCCACGATTTCCATCGTGGGCGACAGGGTCACGAGATCGGTGCGCATGTGATCGGCGACGCGGGCGAGCACCGGTCTCATCGCTCCCCTCCCCGCCCGCAGGACGCGCAGGAATGGCCGCAGGCGATGCCTCCGCACGACCCCTCGATCGGCTTGCGACCGAAGAGGATGCCGATCGCGAGGGCCCCGACTGACAGGAAGACAAGAAGCACCGCGAGAAGAATGGTGTGCATGAATTTCACGCCCCGTCAGGTGAGGAGACGCGCGGCAAAAGGCGCGTTCGCGCGGGAGACAAGCGTCTCCTTTTCGCGCAGGAGAAAGAGAGCGGGGATGGCGCGTGCGTTCGCGAAGGCGAGGCCCCGTTCGGGCCCCATCACGAGAAGAGCGGTGGCGAGTGCGTCGGCCCTCGTCGCGTCGGGAGCGATCACCGAGACGGAGGCAACGTCGTTCGCGACCGGGCGCGCCGTTGCGGGGTCGATCAGGTGGCCGTAGCGACGTCCGGCCAGCGTATAGCTGTTCACCGCGTCGCCGGAGGTGGCCAGCGCCTCAGCATCGAGCCGGACCAGATGGGCGACGCCACCTCGCAGCGGATCCTCGATGCCGAGCTGCCAGGGGCGGCCGGCAGGCGAGCGGCCGCTTGCGCGAAGATCGCCGCCGATCTCCACGAGGAAGTCGGCGTGGCCACGATCAGCAAGATGGGCTGCGACCCGGTCCACCGCATAGCCCTTCGCGATGGCGCAAAGGTCGAGCGACAGCGAGCCGTCACTCTTGTGGATCGCTCCGCTTCCAGCCGCAAGCTCGCGAAAGGCGCCGACCCGCGTCCCCTCGATCGGGCCGAAGCCGAAGCGGTTGGCTGCCGGACCGACGGTCGGGTCAAAAGCACCAGCGGTCTCGGCGGCGCAATCGAGGGCGGCGCCCGCGACATGGGCGAAGGGCTGCGAGACGCCGTGCCATCCCGCCGCCTGCGAGCGGTTGAAGCGGCTGATCTCGGATAAAGGCCGAAAGGGGTTCATCGACCCGTCCACCGCATCGAGGATCGCCTCGATCTCGTGCCGAAGATCCGGCTCGGACGCGCTCGCCAGAACCACCCGCCAACGTGTGCCGAAGGCACGGCCGTGAAGGGTCGAGCCATCGGCGGCGGCTGCGCGCGGAAGCGCGGCAACGAGGCCGGCGGCACCGGCACCAAGGAGAAGGGCGCGTCGGTTCATTCCGTCAGATCCCGAAATCGTCGTTGAAGATGGCGGAAGGCTCCACGCCGCATTCGTCGAGCATGGCGTAGACGGCCTCGATCATCAGCGGCGGGCCGCAGAGGTAGTACTCGCAAGCTTCCGGCGCCGGGTGGTCGCGAAGCATTGTGCGGAAGGCGACGTCGTGGACGAAGCCGGTCTCGCCGTCCCAGGCATCCCCGCGCGCAGGCTCTGAAAGCGCTGGCACGAAGCGGAAGTTCGGATGCCGGGCGGCGAGCGCCTCGAACTCGTCGCGGTAGAAGAGCTCGGCGGCCGAGCGCGCGCCGTAGAAGAAGGTGATCGCGCGCGCGGTCCCGACACGCTCAAGCTGGTCGAAGATGATCGCGCGCAAGGGCGCCATGCCGACGCCGCCGCCGATGAAGACCATCTCGGCCTCCGTCTCCTGCGCGGCGAAATGGCCGTAGGGACCGGCGATCTCCACCTGATCCCCCGGCTTCACGCCGAACAGAAACGAGGAGACGATGCCGGGAGCGGCGGATTTGAGCGCCGGAGGCGGCACGGCGAGACGGATGTTGAGCACGATCCGACCCTGGTCCGCCGGGCGGCTTGCCACCGAATAGGCGCGCGAGACCGGCCGGGACGTTCCGGCCCTCAGCTCGCGCAATTTCAGGCGGTCCCATTCGCCTTCGAAGGCCGGATCGATATCGATGGCCGAGTATTGGAGATCGAAGGCCGGCGCGGTGACCTGCACGAAATTGCCGGCGGTGAAGCGGAAGGCAGCGCCTTCGGGCAGATCGAGCACGATCTCCTTGATCAGCGGCGTGAGGGAACGCGTGGACGAGACGGTGGCCTGCATCGCGGAGACGCCGAGAATGTCCTCAGGCACCTCCACCGCGACATCGCCGCGCACCACCACCTGGCAGGCGAGGCGCGTACCCTCGCGAAGCTCGGTCGGAGTGAGCCTCGCCTTCTCCGTCGGCAGCGCCGTGCCCGCGCCTTCCACATGCGCGACGCGGCAAAGACCGCAGGTGCCGGCCCCCGCGCAGCCGGACGGGACGGGCACGCCGCCCCCATTCAGGATGTCGAGGAGCTTGAAGTTCGCGCGTCCTTCGATTGAGCGCTCTCCGTTCACGCTGACCGTCACCGGCCGCGCGGGCAGAAGGATCTCGCGCACCGAATGGAGCAGGAAAGCGAGCGCGAGGAGAAGCGCGACGGTGAGAAGAAGAGCGAGGAGGATCTCGGTCACAGGACGCGCACTCCCACGAAGGCCGTGAAGCCCATGGAGATCAGCCCTGTGACGATGAAGGCGATCCCAAGCCCCTGCAGTCCCGCCGGCACGTCCGCGTAGCGCAGGCGCTCCCGGATCGCGGCAAGCGTCAGGATGGCGAGCGCCCAGCCGATGCCGGTGCCCAGGCCAAACACTGCGCTCTCGGCGAGGTCGAACTGGCGCTCTACCATAAACAGCGAGCCGCCGATGATGGCGCAGTTGATGGCCAGCAGCGGCAGATAGATGCCGAGCGCGCCGTAGAGCGCCGGCACGAAACGGTCGAGCACCATCTCGATGATCTGCACCATGCCGGCGACGACGCCGATGAAGGTGATGAGGCGCAGGAACGAGAGATCGACCTCCGGCAGCCCGGCCCAGGCGAGCGCGCCGGGTGACAGGACATAGGCATGGAGGAGATGGTTGAGCGGAATGGAGAGCGACTGCACCACGATGAGCGCGAGGCCGACGCCGAGCGCGGTCTCCACGCGCTTGGAGACGGCGAGGAAGGTGCACATGCCGAGGAAGAAGGCGAGTGCGAGATTCTCCTCGAAGATCGAGCGCTGGAAGAGGTCGAGCATCAGGAAACCGTCCTTTCGCCCGCCCGCAGGGTGAATTCGGGCGCCTCCGCCTGCGCGGTGCGCCACGAGCGCAGCGCCCAGACGAGGAGGCCGAGGATGATGAAGGCGCTCGGCGCGAGCAGCATCAGCCGGAGGGGCTGGTACCAGCCGCCGGACGCCGCCGTTGGCAGAACGACCATTCCGAACAGCGTGCCGGCGCCGAAAAGCTCGCGAACGGCGGCGACCACGAGAAGCACCAGCGAGTAGCCGAGCCCGTTGCCGATCGCGTCCACCATGCTCGGCCCCGGCCGGTTCTTCGAGGCGAAGGCCTCTGTGCGGCCAAGCACGATGCAGTTGGTGGCGATGAGCGAGACGAACACCGAAAGGCGCTGGCTGATCTCGTAAGCGAAGGCGATGAGAATCTGGTCGGCCACGATCACCAGCGAGGCGATGATCGTGATCTGGACGATCAACCGGATCGAGGACGGGATGTGATGGCGGATGAGACTGATGATCCCGGCCGACAGCGCGAGCACCACCGTCAGTGCCACCGAGAGCGTCAACGCGGTGGACATCGAAGTCGTCACCGCCAGCGCCGAACAGATGCCGAGGATGTGGACGGTGACGGGGTTCTTGTCGACGAGAGGGTCGGCGAGCGTGCGAAGGGCGGCGTTCATCGGGCGGTTCCGTTGCGAAGATTGTCGAGGAAGGGCCCGAAGCCGCGCTCGCCCATCCAGAAGAGGAGCATGTCGGCGACCGCGTAGCTGGTGACCGTGGCACCGGAGATCCCGTCCACCTCGTAGGGGCCGCTCGCTCCGGAAGGTACGACGTCGATCATCACCTCGCCGTCCTCGAAGATCGCCTTGCCCGGCCATTGCCCCGTGAAGGACGGCTCGGCGACGCGCGCGCCGAGGCCCGCCGTCTCGCCCTGCTCGTAGACGGCGAAGGCGGCGACGGTGGACAGGTCGCCTTCGAGCGCAAGGTAGGCACGGATGGTGGACTGGTAGCCGGTGCCGCGCACCGGCAGCACCAGGAGCGCGATCTCGCCCGCCGGATCGGTGAGGAGATGGACAAGCGCATGGTTCTCGCGCCGCCCGATTCCTGCGAGATCCTCCGCCCTCGAAAGCTCGGTGCTCGTTGCGGGATCATCCGCCGCCGCGCTCTGATCGAAACTCGCGGGCTCGCGTTCCGGATCGACGATCCCTCGATCGAGGTCCACCACGAGAAGCTCCACCGCCGATTGGGCGAGGATCTCTCCGATGCCCGGCACGCCCTCGAGCATGGCGAGCATCTGCCGGGCACGCGCTTGTTCCACGTTCGCCGCCTGGATCGGGCGCAGCGCGACGGCGGCGGTGGAGACGAGGAGTCCGCAGCCGAGCGCGACGAAAAGCGCGACGAAAAGCGTCTTGCCGCGATCGTCGTTCGGCCGGGCCAGAATGCGGGCGAAGGGGTTGCGGGAACGCTCAGAGCGCATGACGGGCCTCCCGCCAGCGTGCGTGAAGCGCGACCACGAGCGCGTCGAGCGTCGGCGCGAAGATCGAGGCCATGAGAACGGCGAAGACCACCGAGCCGAAGGCGGGCCCAGCCTGCATGAAGAGACCGGCAAGAAGGCCGAGAAGCGCACCGTGAAGCCAGCGCCCCGCCTGCGTCGCGCCGGAGGCCACCGGATCGGCCCCGAGGAACACGAACGCGATCAGGACCCCGCCGGAGGAGAGGACGTCGAGCGGATCGGCGCCGCCCTGGAGCGCAAGCACGAGCCAGAGCATCGCAAAGGCGGCTCCGAGAAGGCGCCAGGAGGCCTGGCCCGCGAGGATCAGAAGCGCGAAGGCCGGCAGGACGGCAAGCAGCGGAACGCCGGGATCTTGACGATAGTCCGGGCTTGTGAAGGAGAAGGCGAGGAAGCAGAGCGTCGCCACTGCGGGATGCACGAAGCCCCGCCCGCGTCCGCCGAAGATCTCCTCGGCAAGGACGACGCCAAAACTGGCGCCGAGAAGGAGATGCCAGAGCGGCGCTTCGGCGGGGAGGAGCAGCGCCAGCAGCGCGGCGGTGACGAGACCGTCGAGGCGCATCGCACGCCCGCGAACCCGCGCGAAGACGAATGTCCAGCCGAGCGCGATGCAGGCCAGAACGGCAAAGCGCAGGAGCAGCGTCGGGCCCTCGATGATGAGAAGCACGGCCAGCGGGGGACAGAGCCCGGCCAGGAGCAGGGGCGGCTCGCCCGCTCGCCGAAGGGTCGATGCCAGCGCATTCATCGCGCCGCCTCCAGATCGTCCAGCGTTCGGCGCAGCAGCGCGCCGTAGTCTAGGCCGTCGAGATGGGAAAGGAGCGCCATGTCCTCCTCGCAGAGTTCGAGCGCCCCGAGCCGCGACGCCGTCTCGCTGTCGCCGATGCCGAGCGCGCGAAGGAACGGCACGGGCAGGATCCGGGCCGGCGCCGCGCGCTCGTGCGCGGCGTTCGGGATGAGCACGCCGGCGCTCGCCGCGAAGAGCGATCGGATGCGCTCCAGGCGCGAGGGCGACCGGGGCACCCCCTCACGCGGCAGCATCGCGCTGATCTGAAGGTCGAAACGGCCGAGGAAAGGCTGGTGCCGCCCCTCGACCGGGGACCCGGAAAGGAGGTGGGCCTGCCCGCTCGCCAGCTCGCCCACGGCGAGTTCGTCGAGCGAAGCCCCCGCAACCGTGCGCAAGAGGGTGGGCGCGGCCGCGAGCGGGCCAGCGAAGGAAACGATCCGCTCGGCCCGGACGTGCCCGGTGAGCAGCAGATGGCCGATCGACAGAACGTCGTCGTAGCCGATGTGCCAGACGGAACGCTCCGTGCCGACTGGGCGGAGGCGATGGATATGGGTGCCGGGCAGCCCGGCCGGATGCGGGCCCGAGAACGCGACCGGCGTGACACCGGCCGGGGCGGGGAAGTCGTTCTCGCCCGCTTGGCAAAGGTAGACGGGCCCGTCCGTCAGATGACGAAGCGCCTCAAGCCCGATGCGCAACTCGCTCCGCGCTTCCGCGATCGGTACGGCAGGGTCCGGGCTGAGCGGGCGCGTGTCGATCGCCGTCACGAAGATCGCGTCGCTCTCAGCACCCGGCACCGGCGTGCGGCCGAAGGGCCGCGTCCGGAACGAAGGCCAGAGGCCGCACTGGAGAAGCAGTGCGGCGACGCGCTCGCGGGTCATCTCGGCGCGCAAGGCGAAGCCGATGGCCTCATCGCCCTCGCGCTCGATGACAATGCGTTCGAGCGTCCGGCGTCGGCCGAGGGTGATCTCCCGCACGACGCCGGCCACCGGCGAGACATGCGCGATCTCGGGCGTGCGACGGTCGGCGAAAAGGCGCTCGCCCGCCCGCACCCGCGCGCCCTTCTCGACCGCCAGCGCGGGCCGAAGACCCGGAAAATCCGAGCCCAGAATGGCCACGCGCGAAACCGCAGCTCCGTCACGGATGCGCTGAACGGGCGCTCCGGGAAAGACAAGATCGAGACCGTTGCGGATCGTGATGCGGCGCATGGCGGACAGGGCCTTCAGTGCGCCAGGAGAAGCGGCACGGGCGTGTCGCGCAGGAGTGAGGACGTGACGCCGCCGAGGAACGCCTGTGCAAGGCGCGAATGGGCGTAGGCGCCCATGACGATCATGCCAGCTCCACTTCCCTCGGCGTGCTCGCGCAGAGCCTGCGCGACGTCGCGGCGCGCGGCCGTCAGGCAGGTCTGGGTCGCACGCACGTCGTGGCGCGACAGATAGACGGCGAGCTTCTCGCCGGGCGCGATATCGGAAACGTCCTTCTCGCCTTGAACCGTAACGATCTCCACCGTTTCGGCCGCCTGGAGCAGAGGCAAGGCTTCGCGGGCTGCACGCGCGGCCGGGACGGAGCCATCCCAGGCCACAACGATCTTTCGCGGCAGAGCGCGGCCATGGCCTGCAGGCACGCGGATGAGCGGGCGTGCCGTGCGGAAGATCAGCGCCTCGACGATCTCGATCTCGTCGCGCAGCGCCGAGCCGTGAGCGTCCATCACGATCACATCCTGCAGGCGCGCTCGCAGGGCCGCGCGGCCGACAAGTGCAAGGAAGTCGAGCGTTATGAGGTTCGTCTCCCGTTCGAGCCCGGCCGCGGCGGCAGCCTCGGCAGCGAAGTCGAGGCTCGCCCGCGCCTGCTCTTCCAGTCGCCTCTCCTCACGGGCCAGAAGGTCGAGCGGCATGTCGGTCAGAAGGCTGTAGGGGATCCAGGCGGGCTTGGGCGCCAGGAAATCGATCGTCACGGCGCCGCCGAAGGCTGACCCGAGGGCCACCGCGAAGTTCGTTGCCGGGCTCGGGACGGTGCGCTCCTGGGCCTCCGGGAGAAGCGTCAGCATGATATTTCGGTAAGCGTGCGGCATCAGAGAGCTCCGGATCGTTGGGCGGAAAGTTCAGGCGGCGAGTTGGTGAGGGCGGCGCAGCCGGACGCGACGCGCGCCCGTGGTGCTCGTCTCGCCGTTGGCGGAAAGGCATGTCATGGCGCGCGACACGGTCTCGATGGTCAGGCCGAGATGGTCGGCCATGTCCTGACGGCTCATCGGCAGCTCGACCTCGAAGGGGTCGCCTAGCCGTTCGGCGACCCCTTCGATGAAATGAAGGACGCGAGACACGGCGGCCTGACGGCAGAGGAGCATGTGCTCCTGCGCGCGCTGGAGCTCGTCCTCGGCGTGGCCCCAAAGGCGGCGCGCAAGGGCACCGTCGAGGGCGGCAAGATTCTGGAGCGTGGCGCGTGGAAGGACGGTCAGTTCGCAGGCGCTCACCGCCTCGGCGAAGAAGCGATGCCGGCGCCCAGGCTCGAAGCCGAACATCTCGCCGGCGAAATGAAAGGCGTTGATCTGACGCTTGCCGTCCGCCTCGTAGCGGCCGACGCGCACGCAGCCTGCGACGATGAGGTAGACTTGGTCGGCCGCCGTCTCCTCCGCATAGAGGCTGGCACCGCGGCCGACCGGAAAAGAGCGTCCATGGGTGGCGAAGAGGTCCTCAATCGACCGGATCGCGAAGCGCGGACAGGCGCTTGCGGTGTAGACGCCGGGAAATTCGATCGTACAGGGCGCTTGCATTGGCCCGGTCCCTTCTGGGATTGAAGCTCCCGAAGGCCTACGATGACTTGGCGCGCGGCGACATTCAGAGGATGTCCGTAAGGAGAACTACCTAAGTCTTGAAACCTCCCGCCGACCGAACCCCTCACGCCTCTTCGTCGCCAAGGCGTTCGCTGCGCACCGTCCTGTTCGGCGTGTTCGTGGCGGTCGCTGCCGTCGGCGCCGCGGCAGGCCTTCGGCTCCTGACGAAAGCTTATTTTTCCGACGACCAGCCCTTCCTCCTCTTCGTGCCGGCGGTCATCGCGGCGGTGGCGATCGCCGGCGCGGGGTCCGGGGCGGCAGCCACCATCCTTTCGCTTTTCGTCGCACCGCCCCTTCTCGGCCATGCGCACGGCCTGCCCCAGCATCTCGGCTCGACGGTCACCTTCGCGCTCGTCGGCCTCTCGATCTGCCTCTTCGGAGCCTGGCTTCACCGCACGCGCGGTCTGGCTGCGGCGGCTGCAACCGATCTCGCGCGCCGTGAGGCCCATCTCCAGTCGATCCTCGACACGGTGCCCGACGCGATGATCGTCATCGACCGCGACGGGATCATGCGCTCCTTCTCCAAGGCCGCGGAGAAGCTGTTCGGGTGGAGTGCGAACGAGGCGCTCGGGCAGAACGTATCGATTCTGATGCCGCAGCCCTACAGACGGGACCACGACGGCTACATCGAGCGCTACGAGCGCACCGGGGAGCGGCGCATTATCGGCACGGGACGCGTGGTCGTCGGCCAGCGGCGCGACGGCTCCATTTTTCCGATGGAGCTGGCCGTCGGCGAGATGCAAGGTACGCGCGAGCCCTTCTACACCGGCTTCATCCGCGACCTGACCGAGCGCCAGGAGGCCGAGAGCCGCCTGCAGGACCTGCAGGGCGAACTCGTTCACATCTCCCGTCTCTCGGCCATGGGCGAGATGGCCTCCACGCTTGCGCACGAGTTGAATCAGCCGCTCTCTGCGATCGCCAATTATCTGAAAGGCTCGCGCCGGCTTCTCGACCGGCCGGCGGACGAGGAGGCGGCGATCCGGCTGCGCGCGGCGCTCGAGCGGGCCGGCGAGCAGGCGCTGCGCGCGGGCGAGATCATCCGACGCCTGCGCGACTTCGTCACGCGAGGGGACGTGGAGAAGAAGATCGAAAGTCTGTCCAAGCTGGTCGAGGAAGCGAGCGCGCTCGCGCTCGTCGGCGCACGCGAAAAGGGCATCCGCATCGAGATGCGCTGCGAGGCCCCCGAACACGTCCTGGTCAACCGCGTGCAGATCCAGCAGGTGCTTCTCAACCTCATACGCAACGCCGTGGACGCAATGGCGGACGCGGAGCGGCGCGCGCTCGGCATCCGCATCGAGAGCGCCGAGGATGGCATGGTGCGCATCGCCGTGTCGGACACGGGGCCGGGCGTCGATCCCGCCGTTGCCGAACGCCTGTTCCAGCCTTTCGTGTCCACCAAAAGCGAGGGAATGGGCGTCGGGCTTTCGATCTCGCGCACCATCGTCGAGGCGCATGGGGGCCGTATCTGGTGCGAAGAGAACCCCGGAGGTGGAACGATCTTCCGCTTCACCGTCCCGGGCGTTTCCAGCCAGGAGTTGAGGGGATGACCACCGAGCCGAAGGTTCACATCATCGACGACGACGCGGGCGTGCGCGATTCGCTGGCGTTCCTGATCGACACGGCGGGCCTGCCGGTCGCGACCTACGCCTCTGCGCCGGCCTTTCTGGCCGCGCTCGCGGAGCCGTTGCGCGGCTGCGTCGTGACCGACGTGCGCATGCCGCAGATGTCGGGCATCGATCTCCTCAAGCGCCTCAAAGCGCATGAGGTGCCGCTGCCGGTGATCGTAATGACCGGTCATGGCGACGTACCATTGGCGGTGGAGGCGATGCGCGAAGGGGCTGCGGACTTCATCGAGAAGCCTTTCGACGACGACGCGCTTCTGGCGTCCGTCACCGCCGCGCTCGACAGCGAGGAAGGATTGCACCGATCCGACGAGGAGCGCAGCGAGATTCAGGCGCGCGTCGAGACGCTCACGTCGCGCGAGCGTGAGGTTCTGAACGGTCTCGTGGAAGGGCACGCCAACAAGCAGATCGCCTTCGACCTGCAGATCAGCGCCCGGACAGTGGAAATCTATCGCGCCAACGTCATGACGAAGATGCGGGTGCGCTCCCTTCCCGAACTCGTCCGTCTCGCGCTGAAGGCCGGAGTCCTGCCGGGCTGACAGCCCGCTGACGATGTCACAGGGCACGGGTTTGACGTCGATCAAGGCGCAGCGGTGCTGATCGGTGTCTGATGCTCCTTCCGCACTCCCGCGCCGGTCCACCGCGCATGATCCTATCCGCCGAACCCCGAAGGCCGACCATCTTCGTCGTCGAGGACGACGCGGCGGTGCGCCGTTCGCTGGAATTCGTGCTCGAACTGGAGGGCTTCCTCGTCGTCTCCTTCCCGAGCGGGGGAGCGGCGCTCGGCCATCGGGGCCGTCAGGGATGTGACTGCCTGGTGGTCGATCTGAGGCTGCCCGATTGCGACGGTCTGAACCTCATCGAGCTTCTGCAGGCGCGCAGCCCGACCCCCGCGATCCTGATCACGACCTGTCCCAAGCCGGCCGAGCGTCGGCGCGCGCAAGCCATGGACGTGGTGCTGGTGGAAAAACCGCTTCTGGGAAATCGCTTCGTGAACGAGTTGAAACGGCTCGCCGGAAACCATTGACGCTTCGGGCTCAGGTCGCCGGCGAAAGGCGACCGTTCCGCATCAGGAAGCGGCGATCCGCCACGCCCGCCGGAAGCTCGGCGTGGGTCGCGAGGATCACCGTGCGCCCTGCGCACGCCCCGGCCAGGTCCTGAAGGAAGGCAAGCTCGGTATCGCGGTCGAGGCCGCTTGCCGGCTCGTCGAGAACGAGGATCGAGGCAGGCGACAGAAGCGTGCGGGCCAGACACAACCGCCGGCCCTCGCCCGCCGACAGCGTGCGCCCGGCTTCGCCGAGTTCCGTATCGAGACCCGCCGCAAGCCGGCGAACGGTGTCCGCCAGCCGCGACTTCTCCAGCACCATCCAGAGCTCGGCGTCGGTGGCGTCTGCGCGCGCGACGAGGAGATTGTCGCGCACCGTTCCCATGAAGACCGGCGCGTTCTGCTCCAGAAGCGCGATGCGACGGTGGAGTTCGCTCTGCGTAACGGCTCGCAGATCGGCGCCCGCGATCGCGATCGAGCCGGCGGTCGGGTCGGCGAGGCGCAGGAGAAGGGCGAGCAGCGTCGACTTGCCGCCTCCGCTCGGACCTTGGATGGCGATCCGTTCGCCGGAGGCGACCGCCAGCGTGACACCGTCGAGCACCGGCCGGCCATCGCGGTAGCGGAAGGAGACGTCGTGAAGCACAAGATCGCCACCGCTGGCCAAGGCGACCGGCGCGGCCGGATCGGCCACGAGGGAGGGGGTGTCTGCGATCTCGCGAAGACGCTTAGCGGCCGCGATCGCCGCCCCGAGCTTGGCGACGCTCTTCACCGTCAGCGCACTCGTTTCGAAGGACCCGATCACCGCCAGCGCGAGGCCGGCCAGCACCGGGCCGGCGAGCGTGCCAGCCTGTACGGCTTGGATGCCGGGAACGAGAACGCCGAGAAGCGCTGCGCCCGTGAGAAGCTGAACCGCGCTGGCGGCAAGGCTCGCGCGGGTGCCCATCCGGCGGCGGAGGGTGCTGAGTGTTGCTGCGGCTTCCGCATGCCGTTCCAGGGCGACATTAGCGGCACCGAGCCCGCGCAGGTCGCCGTGCCCCTCGATCCCGTCGAGCGTCGCAATGCGCAAGGCGGCGGCGGCCGCTACGATCCGCGCCCCGAGGCGGCGCGTCGACAGGACAAGGAGAAGCGGAACGAGGATCGCGGCGCCCAGGAAGGCCAGGACGTAGAAAAAGCTAGCGGCCGGCAACAGAAACCAGAGCAGGAGCGATACGCCGAAGCCCACCGCGACCGCAGTCGCCAGTGGTCCGATCGCTGTAATAAAGACGATGTCGAGGGCATCGACGTCGGCGGTGAGCCGCGAGACGAGATCGCCGTGACGCAGGCCCTCGCCCCTTCGCAGCCCTTGCGGAAGAAGCACCCCGAAGAGCCAGGCCCGGATGTCCGCGAGAATGCGCAAGGTGGCGTCGTGTCCGACGAGTTTCTCGCCGTAGCGCGACAGGACGCGGAGGAGCGAGAGCCCTCGCACGGCCGCCGAGGGCGCGAAGAGGTTGAAGGACAGGAGGGCGGTGGCGAGAAATGCGCCGGTCAGGAACCAGCCCGAGACGCCGAGCAGCGTCACGCCCGCGGCCAGCGTGACCAGCGAGAGCGCCAGCGTCGCCGCGAAAGCGCGTGCGTGGCGGCGAAAGAGCGGATGGAAGGCGAGCAGCGCGTTCATGCGGCATCTTCCGTTGCCGCAGCGGTGGAGGCCGCATTGGCGGGTACGAGCAACCGGCCCGCCGAGAGGCGCACCGTGCGATCCATGCGGGTGGCGAGCGCGGCCGAATGGGTCGCGACCAGAAGCGTGCGGCCGCGCGCGAAGCGAAGAAGCGCGTCGAGAACGAGTTGTTCGTTCTCCCCATCGAGATGGGCCGTCGGCTCGTCGAGAAGGATCACCGACGGATCGCGCAGATAGAGCCGCGCAAGGCCGATCCGATGCCCCTCGCCTCCCGACAGGCCGAAGCCGCCCTCGCCCACGGGCGTATGAAGCCCGAGCGGAAGCTGGTCGGCGAAATCGGTGACGAGCGCCGCACGAGCGGCCTCGCTGACCGCCTGCTCGGATGCGTGCGGAAGGCCAAGCGCGATGTTCTCGGCGATCGTGCCGTGGAAGAGCCGGGGTCGCTGGCCGATCAATGCGACCCGCTCGCGCAGCTCGTCCTCCGGGATGTCGCCGAGTGCAGCGCCGCCGATGCGGATCTCTCCGCCCGCAAGACTGCGAAGCGCCGCGCAGGCTTCCAGAAGCGTCGTCTTGCCCGAGCCGCTGGCGCCGAGCAGCGCGACATGCTCGCCGGTTCGCAAGTTCAGGTCGCTGTCGCGCAGGATGGATCGCCGGCCGCCCGGCGTTTCGAGCGCAAGCCCGTGCACCTCCACTGCGAGCGCGCCAGCCGGCAGCGTGCGAACCGCCGACGGCGTGTGCGGGAACGGCGTCTCCTCGCCGAACGCCGCCTCGATCTCCGCGGCCGCGGACATCGCGCCGGCGCGGTCGTGGTAATGCGCGGCCATGAGGCGGAGCGGGTGATACACCTCCGGCGCCATCAGAAGGCAAAAGAGGCCGGCCGTCAGCGTCAGCTCTGAGCCGAAACGGAGGTCGATCATCTCCAGATAGGACAGGCCGACATAGAGCGCGACGCCCGCCACGCCGAGCGCGGCAAAGAACTCCAGCACCGCCGAGGAAAGGAAGGCGATCCGCAAGACCCGCATCGTGCGCGCGCGCAGCTCCTCGCCGGTGGTGCGCATCGCCTCGGCCTCCGCTTCGGCCCGCCCGAAGAGCTTCAGCGTCGAAAGCCCGCGCAATCGGTCGGCGAAGTATCCTGAAAGTCGCGAAAGCGCGCGCGCCTGTGCGTTCGCCGCGCCTTCCGCGCCCCAGCCGACGAGCGCCATGAAGAGCGGAATCATCGGCGCGGTCAGGAGGAACAGGAGCCCGACCACGACATCGACAGGCATCACCGCCGCTGCGAAGGCGATCGGCAGGAACGCAGCCTGGACTGCGGCGGGCAGGAAGCGGGCGAAGAAGCCGTCGAGCGCTTCCGTCTGATCGACCATCGCGCTGGAGAGTGCGCCGGATGAGCGGCTCGCGGTCCAGTCCGGATTGTGGGCGAGCATGCGCGCGAACAATCGTGCCCGCAGGTGCTCCTTGATGCGCTCCGCAGCGCCGATGCCGGCGCGCTCTCCCGCGAAGGCCAGCACCGCGCGAGCGGCGACGAGCCCTGCCAGAAGGAACAGGAGGCGCGAGAGTTCCGCGAGGGCGGTGCCTTCCGCGATCACAGCGTTCAGAACCGTCGCGAGCACGCCCGCCTGCGCGACCAGAAGCCCGCCCGACAGGAGCGGGAGGACGAGCGCGACAAGGAGCGGCGCGCCGCCGTCGCGCCTCAGTCCCTTCAGGAAGCGGCGCTGGCGCCGAGCCTCCTCGCGCGATTGTCCGACCCTGCCGCTCATGCGCCTCGTCCCACTTGTGTTTCCCGCGAAGTGGTAGCGGGCGCAAGTCGCCGGGCCCTTGATCGAGATCAAAGCCGCCGGAACGGGCGGGTCTTAAGCCTTGCCCGTACCCGGCCGGAATCGGCCTCTCACCAAAGGGCGGACTGACCCATGGTCGACATGACGGTCGTCGAACTGTCGCGGCTGCAATTCGCGGCGACGGCGATGTATCATTTCCTCTTCGTGCCCCTGACGCTCGGACTCTCCTTCATGATGGCGATCATGGAGAGCGTCTACGTGATGACGGGCCGCGAGATCTGGCGCCGCATGACGCTGTTCTGGGGTACGCTCTTCGGCATCAACTTCGCCATGGGCGTGGCTACGGGCATTGTGATGGAGTTCCAGTTCGGCATGAACTGGGCCTACTACTCGCACTATGTCGGCGACATCTTCGGAGCGCCGCTGGCGATCGAGGGCCTGATGGCCTTCTTCCTCGAAGCCACCTTCATCGGCCTGTTCTTCTTCGGCTGGGACCGGCTGTCGGCCGTTGGGCACCTGATCGTCACCTGGCTCGTGGCGCTCGGCGCCAACCTTTCGGCCCTGTGGATCCTGATCGCCAACGGGTGGATGCAGAACCCGGTCGGCTCGGTGTTCAACCCCGACACGATGCGCATGGAGATCACCGATTTTGCCGCCGTGATCTTCAACCCGGTGGCGCAGGCCAAGTTCGTGCACACGGTTTCCGCCGGCTACGTCACGGGCGCGATGTTCGTGATGTCGATCAGCGCCTGGTTCCTCCTGCGCGGTCGCCACACCGATCTCGCCAAGCGCTCCATGGCGGTGGCAGCCTCCTTCGGCCTGGCCTCCGCCCTGTCCGTCGTCGTCCTCGGCGATGAGAGCGGCTATGCGGCGACCGAGCACCAGAAGATGAAGCTCGCCGCGATCGAGGCCATGTGGGAGACGGAGGCCGCGCCCGCCGGCTTCAACCTGTTCGCCATTCCAGGCGACCGCGAGAACTCCTACGTCGTCCACGTTCCTTACGCGCTCGGGCTCATCGCCACGCGCTCGCTCGACGGTGAGATCCCCGGCATCCTCGACCTCGTGGAACTGGCGGGAACGCGCATCCAGAACGGCCTCGTCGCCTACGGTGCGCTGCAGGAGATCCGCGCCGACGCGGGCAACGAGGCAGCGCGCGAGACCTTCGCGCAGAACTGGGGCGACCTCGGCTACGCGCTGCTTCTCAAGCGCTACCGCGACGACGTCGAGAACGCGACGCAGGAGGAGATCACCCAGGCGGCCTTCGACACCGTGCCAGGCATCGCGCCGCTCTTCTGGACCTTCCGGATCATGGTGGCGATCGGCTTCTACCTGATCGTGTTCTTCGCCTGGAGCTTCTTCCTCGCGTCCAAGCACCGGCTGGGTGAGGATCGCCGTTTCCTCCACGTGGGGCTGTGGAGCCTGCCGCTCCCCTGGATCGCCATCCAGTCCGGCTGGTTCGTGGCCGAGTACGGACGCCAGCCCTGGGCCGTGGAGGGCGTGCTGCCGACCTTCTACGCCGCGTCCGACCTCTCAGTGACGAGCCTTGCGATCAGCCTCGGCTTCTTCACGACGCTCTACTCGGTGCTCGCCGTGATCATGGTGATCCTGATGCTGAAGGTCATCAAGGCCGGCCCCTCCAGGACCAACCAGCTCATCGACGGCTTCACCGGCGGCGCGCACGTGCCGCAGGGCGCGGCCGCCGCGCCCGACCGCCACTGAACGCTCCGCCAGGGAAACCCGATCATGACCACGATCCCTCTCGACTATGAAACCATGCGGCTGATCTGGTGGGCGCTGCTCGGCATCCTCCTCATCGGCTTCGCCCTCACCGACGGCTACGATCTGGGTGTCGGCACGCTCCTACCCTTCGCGGCGCGCACCGACGAGGAGCGCCGCCTTCTCGTCAACCTCGTCGGCCCGACCTGGGAAGGCAATCAGGTCTGGCTGATCCTCGGCGGCGGCGCGATCTTCGCGGCCTGGCCGGCGCTCTATGCGGCGAGCTTCTCCGGCTTCTACCTGGCGATGATCGTGATCCTGCTCGCGCTCATCCTTCGCCCAGTCGGCTTCAAGTTCCGCGGCAAGGTCTCGGACCCGCGCTGGCGCGCGACGTGGGACTGGGCCCTCTTCATCGGCGGCTTCGTGCCGGCGCTGATCTTCGGCGTGGCGGTCGGCAACGTCCTCCTTGGCGTACCCTTCGGGCTCGATGCCTCACTGCGCCCGTCCTACGCCGGCTCCTTCTTCGGGCTGCTCACGCCTTTCGCGCTTCTGGCCGGGCTCGTGTCGGTGTCGATGGTGATCATGCACGGCGCGGCGGTGATCATAGCGCGCACCACGGGACCGGTCGCCGCGCGCTCGCGGCGCTACGGCATGGGGGCGGCCCTGGCCACCCTCGTCCTCTTTGCCCTTGGCGGCCTTTGGGTGGCCTTCGGGATGGACGGCTACGTCGTTACCAGCCTGCAGGACACCGGCCTTCCGTCGAACCCGCTGGGCAAGACCGTGGCGGTTGAGACGGGGGCCTGGCTTGCCAACTACACGGCCTATCCGTGGACGATCGCAGCGCCGGTGCTGGGACTTGTTGGCGCCGCGCTCGCCTTCCTCGGGTTGAAGGGCAATCGCTGGAAAACGGCGCTCGCGGGCTCTTCCCTTTCGATCGTCGGCATCATCGCCACCTCGGGCCTCGCGCTCTTCCCGTTCCTCCTGCCGTCCTCGCTGAACCCCGCGATCAGCCTCACCGTCTGGGACGCGTCGTCGAGCCATCTGACGCTGTTCATCATGCTCGTCTCGACGGTGATCTTCCTGCCGCTGATCCTTCTCTACACCGCCTGGGTCTACCGCGTGATGAGCGGCCCGGTGACGGCCGAATCCATCGGCCGCAATCCCAACGCCTACTGAAGGAGCTTAACGCGATGTGGTACTTCTCCTGGGTTCTCGGCGTCGGCCTCGCCTGCACCTTCGCCATCCTCAACGCCATGTGGTTCGAGATGAAGGAGGATCGGCGCCTGTCCGCGCTGCCGCTGCCCCCCGGCGCGGGAGAAACACACGTGCCGGGCAGCGACGCATAGCTTCCTGCGCCGGCTGCGGTCCGAAAGCTCTTCAAACCGATTCTCGACTGCGACGTGCAGAACCCGCGAACGTCGCGGTCAACCGCAGCTTTCCGCCTGGATGGTGAGATGTTCGAGGCTGCGAGGTCGTCCGAACAGGAAGCCCTGGACTTCTCCGCAGCCCGCGCCGGCGAGAAACGCCATCTGGGTTTCTCGCTCGACGCCCTCCGCTAGGACCGCCATCTGGAGGCTGGCGCCAAGCATCAGGATCGCTTTGACGAAAGCCTGCGCCTTACCGTCATGTTCGAGGTCCGTGGTGAAGGAGCGATCGAGCTTGATGCGGTCGAAGGGAAACAGACGCAGGGTCTCGAGCGACGAAAAGCCGGTGCCGAAGTCGTCGATGGCGATCGCGACGCCCATGGCCTTGATCTGGCGAAGAATGTGAAGCGCGCGCTCACGGTCGTTAATGACGGCCGTCTCGGTGATCTCGAGCTCGAGGCAGTGTGGAGCAAGGCCGGTCCGCGTCAACGTCTCGCGCACTTTGCCGATGAGTGACACATTGCCGAGCTGAAGCGGCGACAAATTCACGGCGATGCGGGTAAGACCGCGGCGGGCCGCTTCGCGGCACGCGGTTTCCAGAACCCAGTCTCCGAGGGCGACGATCGCGCCGCAGCTTTCGGCAATCGGAATGAAGCGTACAGGCGAGATGAGCCCTCGTTCTGGATGACGCCAGCGCAGAAGCGCCTCGTATCCGATGATCTCCTGCCCGGAGACGCTGCGCTGCTCCTGGTAGTCGAGATAGAACTGATCGCCATGTTCGAGTGCCCGCCAGAGGTCGGCAGCAAGCTTGCGCTTCTCGCGCTCGGCCTCGTCCATCGACGCCTCGTAGAAACATACCTTCTCGATCAGCGCGGCCTTGGCGCGGTACATTGCCAAATCCGCATTGCTCATCAGCTTCTCACGGCTGTCAGCGTCGGCCGGGAAGTTCGCAACACCGAAGCTCGCTCCCAGGACGAGGTTGCAGTGCTGAAGGTCGATGGACTCCGAGAGCGCGCCCTGCGTCCGCGCGATGAACGCTTCCAATTCGCCGGCGTGCCGGTACGACTTGAGCGCTACGAACTCGTCACCACCGAAGCGGCCAATGATCTCGCCTTCGCGAAGATCGGCGGTCATACGTTGTGCGAGCGTCTTGAGCACGGTGTCGCCGACGGCATGGCCATGGGTGTCGTTGATCTGCTTGAAGCCGTCGAGATCAATGTTCACGAGCGCGACCTTCCCGCCTGCGCCGGCCAGCGCGCCGATCGCGTCGTCCAGTCGCTCGACGAACTGGACGCGGTTCGGCAGGCCTGTCAAAGCGTCGTGCCTTGCCATGTGCGCGATACGCTCGGCATTGTGGAAATGTTCGGTTCTATCGCGCGTGATCTTCGCGAAGCCAAGAAGTGATCCGTCTTCCTCGAAGATCGGATCGATCACGACGTGCGCCAGAAACGAAGTGCCGTCCTTGCGGTATCGCGGACCCTCGTCCTCGAAGCGGCCTTCGCGGAGCGCCGTCGCCAGATTGCGATCCGGCACCCCGGCCGCTTGATCGGCTACGTCATAGAAGACACGATAGTGTCTGCCGACGATCTCGTCCTCGGTATAGCCTTTCGCGCGCTGAGCACCGGCGTTCCAGTTGGCGACTGTACCGTCCGGGTTGAGCATGTAGATCGCGTAGTCGGTGATGCCCTTCACCAGAAGCCGAAACGAACGTTCGGAGTCCTCCGCCCGCGTTTCGTGTTTTCGGCTTTCACGGGCATGCACGACAGCTTCGGTCACGTCGTCATAGGTCAGGACCGCTCCGCCATCAGCCAATGGTCGGCAGACGATGGACAGCACCGAACCGTTGTCGAAGTGATGCCGCACCGCCGTTGGTTCGGACCGCGTCATCCAGAGGCGATGATTGTCGATGATCCGCACTGTGCGTGCTTCGTCCCACCCCACCACAGGCGCCAGCGCACGCAGGAATCCATGGAAGGGCATGCCGATCGGAACGGATGCCGATGAAATTCGGAACAGGCGCGGAATGGCGGCGTTGCACAGCATGATATCACCGCCGGCGTCGACGACGATGACACCCGTCGCCATGTTTTGAAGCGCTACATCGCGCGGCTCGGGCGCGGCGAGATGCAAGGCGGTTTGGTTCACGTTGCCCCCAGGCGGCATCAACTCGCGGACGGCAACGACCACCTTCCGTAGGGAAATGGACTACGGCAGCATCCTTATGTTTCCATCAAGAAGGCCCGCCCGTTTCAGACATGCGCCAATCTGACACATAGCAGGGTACGTGAACTCCTCAGGTTCAAGACGTGCGCCGGGCTCTCGTCGGTGGACGTCGAGTTGCCCCGGCCTTATCGAAAGGGGCGGGCAAGCTGATCTTGACGTTACTGCCTTTGATAGGGATGGCTAGCATGGCTTTCGGACGGACAACTCTCACCGAAACCTCGACGCGGGTTTGCCGGTGAAAGTTTCCGATCCCTGCGAAGGGCAGCCTCTGCAAGCGTCACTTCATCCAGATCTGAAGGCTTTCGGAGACGCGGGCGAACTCATCGGCTGCTCCTTCGTCGCGTGCATACCCGCCCGGAACGAAGAAGCTCACATCGCCCGCAGCCTTTCCGCGCTCGATGCCGACCTCGATCGCAGCGATGGCGTGGTGCTTGTCGCCAATGGCTGCCGGGATGCGACCACGCAGATTGCCCTTCGCGTCATGAGCGGGTGGCAGCGGCCCTGGCTTCTCGTGGACTGTCATTTCCGCGAGGGGCTCGGCACAGCGCCTCTCGCGCGTCGCCTGGCGTTCGATGTCGCCGCGGACGCGGCGCCATGCGCCTCTCTCTTTTCGACGGACGCCGATACGGTCGTGCTCCCCGGGCTGCGCGCCGCCTACGCGGCAGACCTTGCTCGCGGCTTCGACCTCGTCTGCGGACGGATCGGCTTTCTTCCGGAGGAGGCCTCTCTGCTGCCTGCGGCCGATCCGGCGAGCCAGGCGCTTGTCCGGGAATATCGCCAAACCTCGCGCGAGATCGCGGCGCTCCTCTGCCCGGACCCCGACAATCCCTGGCCGAACCACGGCAATATCGGCGGCGCAAATTTTGCGATCGCGGCGGGAGCCTACAGGAAAGCCGGACCGTTGCCGACGCCACCCTCCGGCGAGGATCGGGCGCTGCGACGGCGCTGCGAAGCTCTCGGCATGCGCATCCGCTATGCGGACGAGCCCATAGTGCACACATCCTGCCGCCTCGACGGACGCGCACGCGGTGGGCTGGCCGACGAGCTCGCGCGCGATCGGCTGGAAGAGGATCCTGTCGTCGACGAACTTCTCGAGCCGGCCGACGCCCTGGTCCTGCGCTTACGGGCGAGGGCCGCATATCTCGGCGCTCCGTCACGGCAGGGGCGCTCGGAGGCGCTCGGCGCGCTCACCCTCGACCCAGCGGATGCCGCGCGGCTTGCTGCGCAGGGCGGCCCGCTCGCATGGCAGGAGGCCGAGGATCTCAGCCCGCGTCTCCGCCGGACGAGGTTGCGCCTTTCCGATCTTCGGCGACTGATTCCGGCCCTGCGTCTGGCGCTGGACGAAGCTCGAGGAGCTCCATTCGATAGTCGCGCGTCTCGTGAACCGCTTCGGTGACGAACTCGTCGCCGAGGGCCGCCGCGAAGAAATCGAGCGCGTCGCGACCGCTGAGAGGCGTATCCGTCCGGCCACGATAGCACACGGCGAGCACCGACCCGCCCGGATTGAGAAGGTCCCGAACCTGCGCGGCGAGTTGCGTGAGTTCCGCCTCGCCGAGAAAGTAGAGGACTTCGGAGAAGACGATGAGATCGTAGCCGCCGGCCGGCATGGCATCTGGCATCGTGCCGGTGACGAAACGGGCGCTCGAACCCCACCCCATCGCGTTCGCCCGATCGACGATCAGCGGCTCACGATCGAAGCCGATGGCCTGCGCTGTGATACCGGCCTGCAGGAGGGCCGCCGTCAGATGCCCTTCCCCACATCCAGCCTCCAGCATTCGAGGATAGCGCCGCTCCCCGAGCAGGTTCACAGCCGCCTCGCGCTTTTCGAGCTCGTAGGCGGACGAGCGCACATGCCAGGGGTCACCGCCTTCCGCGTAGAGCTCGGCGAAGTGCTCGGCACCTGGGCCGGTGCCGGGAAGAGCCAGCCAGGAGCAGGGCTCGAATGGTCCGCAGGCGTCGTCGATGAACCACGCCGGTAGCGCGAACCCGTCGGGATCGTCGTCCACGACCCGTCCGAGCTGGCTCGCATGCTCGTCGATCGCCGTCCTCTTGGCACGCGGGTCGGTGCGAAGACGGAAGGGCGTCAGCGCGTCCTCCCTCCAGCCATCCTCTGCGTCCAGACGGCGGATCCAGACTTCGTAGAAGATAATGCGAAGTCGAGGCATGCGGCCGCGAAGAGCCGAGGCCATGGCCGCGGCGGCATGATGGTCCGGATGCGGATCATCGGGATGGGGAGCGGCCAACGCCGTCGCACCGAGTTCGACGCAGAATGCAGCCACCTCGTCGATGGCCGTGGAAAAACCTGCGCTACGCCCGGAGGCGCCGTCCGGCAGGGCAAGCCGCAGGTAGCGTGCATGGTCGCAGCCCAGTGCGCGCACCGCGGCCTCCTGCTCGCGTGCCCTGATGGCCCCCAGCCTCTTCGCATCGAAGGTTCGTGAGGAGCGATGCGAACCCTCCCCGTCCGTCATGGCGACGATGCCGAGCGGCCGTCGCGACCGCCCGGCCTCGCGAATGAAGGTCGAGCATCCGATGGTTTCGTCGTCCGGGTGCGGCGAGAGGATCACCAGGCCGCCCTCGCCGACAAGGCGGGCAGCGCCGGCGACGGGTGCCGACGCCATTCGCTCTCGCCACCGCCCCACCGTCACCGGGCGAAGTCCCGCATCAGGACCCGCCCATGCTGCAGGAGCACCGCATCCGGATTGGCCTGCCGGATATAGACGGCGAGATCGCGAGACAGCGCTTCGGCCGGGTGGGCACCGGCGAACATGCTGAGGCCGAGCGCCCGCTCACACAGTTCGATCACGCTCATCGCCGCTTTTTCGGTCGCGAGCCGGGCATAGGCCGCAAGTGAAACGGCCTGCTCGATCTCCGCCGGAGGCGCCCCCGCCGCCGCTGACGCCTCGACGCGGCAGGCCGCATCCTCCACCCACAATCGACACGTGCGCGCCGTCAGGATCGCCTCGCCGATCCGCGCCATCTGGAGCGGATGCGCGTCTCGTCCGCTTGCGGTCAGATCGTCGACGAGCGCGGTGACGAGCGCTTCGATCGCCCCGAGCTGGGCCGCGCAGCATCGCCAGATGCCGCCCACGAAATACGGCTCCCGGCGATAGTCGTCGGGGGCGCCCAGGCGGTGCTCTCGTCCGACGGACAGCCCGGTGAAGTCATACTGGCCCGAACGCGAGCGCCGCATGCCGCGATGATCCCAGTCCATGAGGCTCACGCGCTCCTGATCATCCACCGGCATGAGCAGAAGATGGAGAGCGCCCTCGCCATCCGTGAACGCGACGATGGCGAGCGAGACGACGCCGACCCCCGACGCGTAGCGCTTGACACCCGCCAGCGTGCCATGTCCCGAGCAGGTGAGCGGCGGCGTGCCATCGGCTCCCCAGACACCCAGCAACGCGCCATCCGACACTGCCTCGCGCACGCGGCGCTGCTGATCGTTCGTCCCGTAGAGAGCGATGAGTTGAAGAGCGTTGAGATGACCTTCGAACACGCGGGCCGTGGCCAGGTCCGCTCCGCCAATTTCGCAGAGATCACGCAGCACCTCGGCCGAAGGCGCTTCGTATCGCAGGCCACCCTCGTCCGACGCCACCACGTACCGCGTCAGATGTCCGAACTCGCGAAGCGCGTCCACGAAGGGCGCAAGGTCGGTATCGTCCCGCGAGGCGACAAGACGAGCCAGTGCGTCGGTGATCGTGCGTTGAAGCAGCTGTCTGTCCTCCTCGAGTGGATACGACCAAGCATCTGGACCGCGAACGCACGCTTTCAATCGCTGGAAGCCGCCGACGTCGCGAGCGGCACGAGATCGAGCCGACCTCGCAGATGCTGCTGCTCGAACCACCGGCGTTCGGCCGCCCACGGATGACCAGGCCAGCCGGCGAACCCGAAACCGAACGCGCGCACGCGTGCATGAGGCATCCGCCGCAGAAGATCGAAGGTGACGAGAAAGCCGGAGCTCGGGTCGAGCCGCCCCATGGCGCCGAAATCGCGCAGCGTCATCCTCGCGTCCCGATGAAGCGCCTCGTCCAGCAAGCGCGGACGCAGGCTGAACGGGGCGAGCGCCAATGTCATCTCCCGCGTCCAGCATACGCCCGCCGGTCCGTCGAGGAGCGCGGGAAACGGAAAGATCACCTCACGCGCGTCCGACAGCGCGACAAGTCCGCGCAGACGATCCCGCTCCACCCATTCCCGCGGCTGTCCACCACGGTTGACGAGCGCGAGATCGGTCACACGCTTGCCCGCCTTGTCGCCGAATCCGGCCGCGTTGTTGAAGCGCACGACCCTTTGGCAGGCATCGATTTCAGCGGAATGATCGCCGATCTCCGGCGCATTGCCGACGATGGCGACCGTTTCGACCGGCGTGCTTTGATGGTTCAACGCAGTGTCCTTCATCGAAGTCGGGTCGGCGTAACGCCGTCCTTTCCTGCGCGTTGCACCGCACTACCATGCGCAAATCGACGCAAGCGGCGCCAGGCCGATCGTCTCCGGCAAGGATGAATGCATGACGACGCTGGTGACGGTCCTGAGAGGCGGCGGCCGCTACGCCGCTCATTGGGTGGAACGGCTGGCCAACGGGCTGTTCCGGCACTCGAGCCGCTTCGAGCGCGTGCTTTGCCTGAGCGACGTCGCCGTCACGGGCGAGCGCATCGAGCGCGTTCCCCTCCGTCACGACTGGCCGGGGTGGTGGTCGAAGATGGAAGCGTTCCGCCCTGGCCTCGTCTCGGGTACAGCGGTCCTGTGCGACCTCGACAACGTCTTTACCGGCAATGCGGACGCGCTGGCTGAGCCGGGCTTGGCCGCGATGGAAGACCATTTTCTGAAGGGCAGGCTGTCGACCGCGCTCTTACGCTGGGACGGTGACGAACTTTCCTCCGTATACGAGACCTTCGCCGCCGATCCGCAACGCTGGATGAAGCCCGGCTCGTGCGGCCGCGTGCCCAATGCCGTGCACGGCGATCAGGTGGTGGTGGACCATCTGCTGCGTCGTGAAGACAGGGTCCCGCCCTTCCTGCAGCGCCTGCACCCCGGTCTCGTCGACTTCTACGATCCATCCAAATCCGCTCCAGGCCCCGTCGTGGTGTTCATCGGCGACGCCAAGCCGGAAACCGCGAGCGGCCCAATCGGGCGCATCTGGCGCGAGGCACTCGAGCCCGCATGATCAACTCGCCCGCGCGATGCCCTTTGTGCCGGGCACGGATGCTGGAGCCGACGGATCGCACGCTGGCCGATCCGAGCGGACGGACGCGTGATTTCGAGCTCGCCTGCGCCTCGTGCGGACTGGTGATCGAGGGCGATGCCTTCGATCGCGAGGCGCGTGCGCTTATGCGCAAACTGCTCGAGGGCGGCGACTGGGCGTGCTTCGACCGGTCTCCGTTCGGAATGGACGCCTATACGGCTCGCATCGCCGCGACGGCCGTTTCCAGGCGGTACGTTCCGCACAAGGACGAACGCCACGAAATGCTTCGCCCGCACGGCGCCGCTGCCGCCCGCGGAACGTCTCGCCCGTTTGTGGGGCAGCGCCCGGTGACGCTCGGCCTGATCTGTCGCGAAGACGAGATCGACGCAGTCCTCAGGGCGCTCCCGCCGCACGCTGGCTGGGCCAGCGATGTCGTGGTGCTCGCCGACGGAGCGTCGCGTTCATCCTGTGCCACTGCGGTGGCAGGCTTCGCGCCCGGCGCCGTGCGGATCGCCCACCGCCCGCTCGCCGGCGACTTCGCCGCGCAGCGCAACGCGCTGCAAGGTCTCGCAAGGAGCGCGTGGGTCATGCAGCTCGATGCGGACGAGACCCTGCCCGATGGGGCCGCCAGCCTTCTGCCCGCGCTTGCGCGGATGGGCGAGGAGGATGGCCTCCTCTCGATCGGCCTGCCGCGCAACAATCTCGTCGATGGAAGCCGCTCCGACGTTTTCCCGGACGTGCAATACCGTCTCAACCGCCGCGAGGTCCGCTTCGCGGGCCCGGTCCACGAGCGCCCGGAGCGAAGCTGGCAGCAGAGCACGATCTCGCTTCACGGAGCGATCGACCATCACCTGTCCCGCGCCCATGTCGCCTCCCGGTCGCAGCGCTACGAGACGCTGTCACCGGGCAACGGACGGCTTGAGGAAGTGGAGGCTCTCCTGCGTCCCTATCGTGACTGACTGCGAGCGATGGCGGTTCGGTAGAGCGCCAGTGTCATCTCGGCGAGGCTCTCGCGCGTGAAGCGACCCGCCGCGCGCAGAGCGCCCTTACGCGCGCAAAGACGCGCGTCATGAGAATGGATCAGCGGACGCAGGACCTCTGCGATGGCTTGAGCACTGGTCTTGGCGGCCAGCACCCCGCCGCCGCTCTCGCCCACGAAGGCGCGCGCGCTCGCATCCTCGGCGCTGGCGACGGTGGCCCGCCCGTATGCGAGCGCCTCCTGGTAGACGAGACCGAAGCTCTCGTATCGCGATGGCGCGACCACGATGTGGGCAGCCTCGTACTCGGCCTGCAAGGCGTCGTCGGGACGGCGACCGAGAGCGACGATGCGCGAGCGCGCTTCGCCCGGCAGGTCGCGCGGCAGATCTTCGGGCGGCACCCCGAGAAGGCGCAGATCGAACGAGGGCAGCGCACCGGCTTCGCACTCGCCGGCCAGAAGCACGATGGCGTCCAGCAGCGCGTCGAAGCCTTTACGAGCCTCCGCGCGCCCGACGAACAGGAGTTGCGCCGGCCCCGCGAGGGGATAGCTGGCGTCGCGGGCGCGCGCCACGAACTCAGGCGCCAACGAGAGCCCGGCCACCGCATGCGGCACGTCCGCCGCCAGCTCGTAGAGCGCGGCCATCTTCGCGGCATGGTCCGCGGTGTTGGAGATCAGCGCCGCGCTGCCGCGCGCCTGACGGCGCTCCAGCGTGTCGGCCGCCCAGCCATCCAGCCGGTCGCGCATCGTCTGCGCGCGGCCACGGGTGAAGGCTGCCGGTGTCGAGTTCCGCGTCACGACGGTCAGCCCCGCCCCGACGAGAAGGGAGGCCGGCGCGTACCAGTTCGTCGCTTCCACGACGGCGAAGGGCAGGCGCGAATGCTCGCGTAGCACGGCACGGCGGAAGGCGATCGGCGCGGCGAGATGGCCGACGGCCCCATAGAGGCGAAGGCGAGCGAGCACGGTGCCGGCAGGGATGTCGCAACCGACGATCCGCACGCCGCCGACACGCTCCTCGCCATGCCTGTCCAGCGTGAAGACGGTCACGTCGCACCCAGCCTGCGCAAGGCTTTCAGCGATCTCTCGCGCGGCGACCGACAGCCCGCTTGGTGCGGGCGGATAGTCCCAGGCCAGAAGCGCGGTGCGCATCACGCCTCCAGCAGCCTTCGGTATATCGCGATGTAGCCGGCGGCCATCCGGTCTGCGGTGAACCGCTGCTCGAAGCGC
Source organism: Aureimonas mangrovi (assembly GCF_014058705.1). NCBI lineage: Bacteria > Pseudomonadati > Pseudomonadota > Alphaproteobacteria > Hyphomicrobiales > Aurantimonadaceae > Aureimonas > Aureimonas mangrovi. The sequence goes on along the minus strand of NZ_CP059692.1, from coordinate 1,015,866 downwards.
TGCCGGATCGTGGGCCGATCGAGCGTATGAAGGCGCGCGATCGCATCCACCGCCTCGGCCTCGGTCTCCACGATGAATCCCGTGACGCCCTCCTCCACGACCTCTGGGACCGATCCGCGCCGCCAGGCGATCACCGGGGTACCACAGGCCATCGCTTCAATCATCACCAGACCGAAGGGCTCCGGCCAGTCGATCGGGAACAGGAGCGCGCGCGCTCCGCCGAGCAGCGTCTGCTTGGCGGCGTCGCCGAGCGGCCCGAGATAGCTCGCATCGGGCCCGAGAAGCGGGCGCACCCGCTCGTCGAAGTAACCGGGATTGCCGACGTCGACCGTGCCCGCGAGGCGAATGGGCAGACCCGCGGCACGCGCGACGCGGATGGCGGCATCCGGGCGCTTCTGGTCGGTCATCCGTCCGATGAAGGCAAGGTATGCGCCAGGCTCCTCCGACAGTCGGTATCGCTGCGCGTCGATGCCGTGATGCACCACTCCGGCCCTGTTCGCCTCCGGGAGCATCGCAGCCTGCGCCTGCGAGATCGCGGCGACGGGGAGGTCGGGAAACGCCTCGAAGAAGAGACGGCGATCGAGTTGGTCGACCCGCCAGTGGATGGTCGTCAGCGAACGACGCCGTCCTTCGCCGAGAAGCGCGGCATGGAAGAACTCGCCGTGCGAGTGGACGATGTCGAAGTCGGCCAGCCGGATCCGAAGTTCCTCCATGCGAACGGCATCGAGAACACCTGGGACTCCGGGTGGAACCGTGCCGTGCTCCTTCTCTAGGGCCGCGAGGCTCGGCAGCGCGCCGATCCGAAACACATTTGTCGCACTGTCCGAGGGGGCGAACAGCGTTACATCAACCCCTGCACGCAGCAAGGCGGTGCACAGGTCATGAACCACACGCTCCGTGCCGCCATGATCGGTCGGCGGGACGGGGAAGATGCTTGGCGCGATCTGGGCGACCCGCAACGGAGCGCTGTGTGTGTGCGAGAGCGGCATCCGCACTCCTGTCCGAGTAAAGCGTGAGGGGTCTTGCGTGTTCGTTCTGCATATCGCACTGCAAGGGTGCCTGAAGGGCGTTGATGTCGAGTACGGGCTTACGGCCGACACCGGCGGACATATCCGATACCTTCTCGATCTGACACGCGCCATTGCCGGACGCGATGCGATGTCGCGGGCCGTCATCGCGACCCGCTGTTTCGACGGATTCGGCAAAACCTACGAGACACCTCGCGAGACCGTCATGCCCGGTGTCGAGATCGTGCGCATCGCTTCTGCCGACCCGCACTACCTGCCGAAGGAAGCGATGCACCGGGAGGTGGAGAGCTTTGCCGAAAACCTCATGGCCTTCATCGAGGCCGAGGGGCGACCCGATCTGATCCACGCCCACTATGCGGACGCAGCGCGTGTCGCGGCGATCGTCAAGGAACGGCTTGGCATCCCTTTCTTCTTCACCGCCCACTCGCTGGGCCGCGTGAAGGAGGAGGCGCTTCGCGCTTCGGGGCGTGAATGCCATGGAATGGCGGAACGGATCGAGGCCGAAGAGACCGCGTTGCGCGAAGCGAGTCTTCTGATCGCCTCCTCGAGGGACGAGGCCGAAGTGCAGTATGCCTCATATCTCGGTTACGATGCCGGTCGCATCCGGATCTTGCCCCCGGGCAGCGATCTCGAAGCCTATGCGAACGCAGAACCCAGTCCCTCGGTCGACGCCGAGCTCGCCCGTTTCCTTCTGGTTCCGGACAAACCTGTGGTTCTCGCGATCGCGCGCCCTGTTCCGCGCAAGAACCTTGCGGCTCTGGTCAAGGCGTTCGGTGAAAACCCCGCGCTTCGCAAGCGCGCCAATCTCGTGATCGTCGCGGGCAACCGCGCCGATATCGCCGATCTGGACGGCGATATGGCCGAGACCATGCGCGAGCTTCTCCTTCTGATCGATCGATACGATCTCTACGGGACCGTCGCCTACCCCAAGCATCACGATCCACAGGATGTCCCGGCCTATTACGCCTACGCACGCGAACGCGGCGGCATCTTCGTCAACCCCGCTCTCAACGAGCCGTTCGGACTGACGCTGCTGGAAGCATCGGCTGCCGGCCTGCCGATCGTTGCGACGGACAGCGGTGGCCCGAACGACATTGTCGAGACATGCGGAAACGGACTCCTGGTCGATCCGCACGATCACAGCGCGATCACGGAGGCGATCCTGCGCATCCTGTCGGATGCGCATCTGCGCAAGCGTTTGTCGAAGAGCGGAGCGCGGGTCGCCGCCGCCTATGACTGGCGTCGGCACGCCGAGCGCTACGACGAACTCGTTCGTGACGTGCTATCACCGGCACGAAGCGTGGCCACACCGCGCCGACTTCTCATCAGCGACATCGACAACACACTCGTCGGCTGCCTCGAAGGCATCCGCATCTTCGGAGATTGGCGCCGCAAGCAGGACGACCTTGCCTTCGGCGTCGCGACCGGCCGGTCCTTTCATAGCGCGATGGCGATCCTCGAGCAGGAGAACGCGCCTCGGCCACAGGTCATGATCACGTCTGTCGGATCTGAGGTCTATCATCTCGACCGCAGCGGCGTGACCTATACGGCGGACGATCGCTGGCGCGCCATCGTTGCGCGCGCGTGGGAGCGCGACAGGGCGCAAGACGCGCTCGAAGGACTGTCCTGCATCCGCCCCCAGGCTCCGCTAGAACAACGCGCATTCAAGCTCTCCTACTTCTCCGACGGTAGGCCGGACACCGTGCGCCTGGTGCGCGAGCGGCTGGAGCGCGCCGGCGTGCGGGCATCGGTGATCCACAGCCATGGCCGCTACCTCGACATCCTGCCTCTGCGCGCCTCGAAGGGCACTGCGGTCGATCACGTCAGGCGGCATTACGGCCTTGCCGAGAGCGCCGTTTACGTGGCGGGCGACAGCGGCAACGACATCGAGATGTTGCGCACGATCCCGCAGGCGATCATCGTCGCTAACCATTCCGACGGGCTGCCGAACCTGCCCGATCTGAAGCACTCCTACGTATCGCGCCGTACTCATGCCGAGGGGATCATCGAAGGCGTGCGTCACTTTCAGGCGCTGGCGCGAAACGCATGCAAACCAGCGTCCTGACCCTCGTGCGCGGGCGTGCCGCGCATCTGCGCAATCTCATCGAAGGCCTCGCCCAGCAGACGATCGCACCATCCGAACTGGTGATCGCCTGGATGCAGGAGGAGCCCGAACCCGATCTCCCGGCCGCCGGGTGCGCGGTCCGTCATGTCACCGTTCCCGGCGAGCCCATGCCGCTGGCCGCGGCGCGCAACCGGGCAGCGGAGCTCGCGCAGGCAGATGGTCTGATCTTCCTCGACGTCGACTGCATCCCCTCGCCGACGCTCGTGGCGTCCTATGCCGATGCACTCGACCGGGCCGACGCCCTCTTCCTCGGCGAGGTTCTCTATCTGCCGGCAGGCGGCGTCGACGCCGCACTGGACTTCAGGCATCTCGACAAGATCGGCCGCGTCCACCCTTCAAAACCGCCGGTGCCCGCCAAGGGGATCGCTCCCGAACCGGATACCGGGCAGCTCTGGGGCCTTTCCTTCGCCCTTCGCGCAGAACGATGGCGCACGCTCGGCGGAATGGACGAGGCCTTCTTCGGTTACGGCGGCGAGGAGACGGACTTCGCCGCGCGCGTGAAGGCGGCGGGCGTCGGCGCCTTCTGGACGGGCGGCGCGCGCGCCTACCACCAGCACCACGTCGTCCACGTTCCGCCGCTTCACCAGTTCGATCACATCCTACGCAACGCCGCGCTCTTCCATGAGCGTCATGGGCGCTGGTGCATGGACTACTGGCTTGGCCAGTTCCGCGATGCCGGGCTGATCGGCTGGAGCGAGGATTCACCGGAGATCGAGGTCCGACGGCGACCGACACACGCAGAAATCCTCGCCTCAGCCCGTACGAGCGATGTCCTCTTCTCCTGACAGCGTCGGAACGACATGATGAAAAAGCCGATCGCCTTCTTCGTCCACCATCAGGGCCGCGGGCACGCCAACCGCGCCATGGCGCTGATCGAGCGCATGGCGCCAGACCGCCCCGTGTCCGTTTTGACTGCGGGGCCACAGCTCTTCGAGGGTTTCGCGCGCGACATCGAGATCGTTCCGCTGCCCGACATGATCGGCGCGGCCGTGCCCACCGAGCGACTTTTCGCGGAGCCGACCCCGCAGGTCATGCACTGCGTTCCGCTCGGCGTGGCCGAGATGCGTCGCACCATGCGCACCATCCTCGATCATCTGGACGACCGGCAGGCCGGCCTGTTCGTTGTGGACGTCTCGGCCGAGATCACGCTTCTGTCTCGCGCGGCCAGCGTTCCGGCGGTGCAGATCCGCATGCATGGGGATCGCTCGGACATCGGCCATATCGGCTCCTACGAGGCCAGTGTCGGGATGCTCGCCCCCTTCGACGAACGGTTGGAGCAGGCCGACTATCCCGACTATCTCCGCGCCAGGACTTTCTACACCGGGGGGCTCTGCACGACGCGGGACCCGGTGCCCGAAAAGCTTGCCGCCCGGCGCAAGCTCGGCCTCGACCCCGACCGCAGGATCGTCGTGACTTTGACGGGCGGCGGAGGAGCAGGCACCCCCTACGCGCCGCTGACGGTTGCCGCCCGCGCTGTACCCGATGCGCTCTGGCTCGTGCTCGGCCCCACCTTGCGAGAGGGCCATGAAACGGATTTCGCGAACCTGCGCGAACTCGGATGGGTCGACAACGTCACCGACCATCTCGCGGCGGCCGATATCGTGGTCGCGTCGGCCGGTGACAACACCGTTCACGAGGTTGCCCGGCTCGGCGGCCGGCTCGTCGTCATGCCCGAATGGCGATACTTCGCCGAGCAGCACCGCAAGGCGGATGCGCTCGTCGCGCTGAACGCAGCCGTCAGCGCTTCCGCTTGGCCGGGTGACTTCGCAGGATGGCAATCTCTGCTGGCCGAAGCGGAACGGCTCGACCCATCGGTTCTCGCTTCCCTCCATTCGCCGGCGGCAGCGGAGGCGGGCGCCGGCTGGCTCGAGCGACTGAACGACGAGCTGTGGGAGGGCGCCGCGATCTCCCGCCCGACGCTGCGCGCAGTCTAGGTTTCATCCGCATCGACAGGTCCGTTGAGGCGATGTCGCGCTTACGGCGGACGAACGCGTCATGGAGTTGCGACCGCCGCCAGCAGGTGCCCACCGCCCCGGTATCCTGAAGCCTCATTCTCAGGATGGGCCGGGTTGACGCTGTCCGGGATCGCTAGCGGAAGCGCGCGGAGCTGTCGACGCTTCTGCGCGTCGACCGCGCGGGTGGCAGAGGCTCGCGAGCCCCCTCATGGCCGCATCTCTTAGTCTACGCCCGGCATAGGTGACCAAGCGGCCGCTCTCGACACACGTTTCTGAGCGGCCGTTCATCATTCGGGCGCGCCGAACGATCGCCGATCGCCCTTCCGCGAGCTCGAATGAGCCCGCGGGATATTGGTAGAGGGCGCGGTTCGGGTACGTACGCCACCGCATTTTACACCTTTTTGCCTTGCAGTCAGCTCGCGACGAATGTAATAACATAACAATGTTGTCGCCTAGGTATCGCAACGGGTGGGATACGAACCCCGAAGCCTGAGAGGGGGATGTCTGAAGCTTTGATCACCATCATCATCGACAGGCTGCTGAGGCCTGCCCGACCTCGCGGCGCCAGCGTGACCGGGCCCAGCGCCCCGACGCGCGTGTCGGGTCCGACGGCCCGCAGAGGTTTACGCTTCAAGGACGTCATCAGAGTGCGGAAGTCGAGGACCGGCAAGTGGATGACGCATGGCGGCAGCAACGATGCCTGTTCGTCTTCGCACTCGAGCGTTGTCGTTGTCGCCATGCGTGCCGCCATTTTTACCTTCCGCCGGCCCTCGCCGCCCTCAACCGCCTGAACCAACGGACCTTTGCCGATGAAACGCTCACTCGCCAAACTTGCACTCGCTGGATATGTTATAACGTATGCATCCACGCACGCGCTGGCGGCAGAACCGCTGCAAGTGGTCGCCACCTTTTCCATCCTAGGCGACTTCGCAAAGGAGGTCGGCGGCGAGCGTGTCGAAGTCTCGACACTCGTCGGGCCGAACGCCGACGCGCATGTCTACGAGCCGCGACCGGCCGACGCGATCGCGATCGCGCGCGCAGACGTCGTCCTCACCAATGGGCTCGGTCTGGAAGGCTTCATCGATCGGCTGGTGACGGCCAGCGGCACGGAAGCCGATATCGCGGCCTTGAGCGACGGGATCGAGGCTAAGGAGGAGCCCGGCGGCGGGCATTACCACTTCGTCGATGGCGAGGCGGTCTTCCATGCGGGCGCGCTTAACGCGCATGCTTGGCAGTCCGTGCCGAACGTGAAGATCTACGTTCAGAACACGCGCGACGCCTTCTGCAGGGCCGATGTCGAGGGCTGTGAGAGCTACACCGCGAACGCCGACGCGTACCTTGCCGAACTCGACGCGCTCGACACCGAAATCCGCGAGAGCATCGACGCGCTGCCCGAGAACCGTCGAGCGGTCGTCGTGGGCCACAACGCCTTCGGATATTTCGAGGGCGAGTATGGCCTGCAGTTCCTCTCGCCGCAGGGCATCTCCACCGAATCCGAAGCTTCGGCCGCCGATGTCGCGGGGCTGATCCGGCAGATGCGCGAGGCTGGCACCACTGCCGTCTTCGCCGAGAACATTTCGGATTCGCGCCTTGTGGAGCGGATCGCGGCCGAAGCTGGAACCGAGCTCAAGGGCATCCTCTACTCCGATGCTCTCTCCGATCCGAACGGTCCGGCGCCCGACTACGTCTCGCTCATGCGCCACAACGTCCAGACCATGACGGGCGCGCTGACCGCGAACTGATGCGGCCGCGCGGCTCGCCCGCCCTCTCCCTCCACCACCGATCAAGGAATACAGGAATGCTGCGTTCACTTGGCTGCACCACAGCCGTCGCACTGGTCCTCACCGTCAGCGCTCATGCCCAGGATGAGGGGCGCAGCCATGAGGGCGGAGATGTCACGCTCTATCGCGTCTTCGTCGGCGACCATGCCGAAGGGCGCGTCACCGCCTTCGACCTCGGCGAACCGGACAATCGATGGAGCTTCGAAACCAACGGACAGGCGAGGCTCTACGGCGTCGACAACGGCGCTGCCGTCGTCGCGGTCCAGTCCGACGATGATGCCGTCCATTTCTTCCGCAGCGGCATCGCGCTCGATTCGCATGGCGACCATTCCGACATCGATATTGAAGATCCCACCGCGATCGAGGGTAGCCTCACCGGCCCGCGACCGTTCCATGTCGTGGATCACGACGGCAAGGTCGCCATCAACTTCGATCGCGGGGGCTACGCGGCGATCGTCGATGGACACGCGCTCTCGGAAGGCGAAATCGCCTCGACGCAGCTTTCCCAGTCCCGCGCCCATCACGGCTTCGTCGCCCCGATCGGCAACCGTTGGGTGACGAGCGTGGCTTCCGACGCGCCGGTGGAAGGCGACGCCGCACCCTCGCGAGTCGGCCTTCAGGAAACGACGAAAGAAGGTGAACTCCTCGGCGACCTGGCGACCTGCACAGGCATCCACGGTGAAGCCTTCTCCGGCGCGTACCTTATCGCCGGCTGCGACGAGGGCGTGCTGGCCGTGACCACCGGAGCGGACGGCATCGAGACCGCGATGCTCGAATACGGCGCTGACCTCCCCGCAGGACAGAAGACGGGGACGCTGATCGGTTCGCGTGCCATGCAGGTGTTCCTCGGAAACTACGGCGCGGACGGCCTTGTGGTCGTCGATCCGGTGGACGAGCCGCATCTGCGCCACGTCGACCTGCCGTTCCGGCGCATCGACTTCGCACTCGATCCGGCCAACGCGCGCTTCGGCTACGTGCTGACCGAGGACGGCACGCTCCACAAGCTGGATGTTCTCGAGGCGACGCTGACGGACAGCGCGCGTGTGACCGAGCCCTACTCCATGGACGGACACTGGAACGATCCGCGGCCGCGCATCGCGATGGCCGGCGACGAAATCGTCATGAGCGATCCCAATGCGGGCCTCGTGCGTCGGATCGACAAGGAGACCCTCGAAGAAGCCGGCACGATCGATGTCGAGGGCATGCCCTACAACATCGCCGTGGTGGGCGGCAGCGGTGTCGTCCACGAGGGCGAAGAGCACGACCATGCCGGTCACGACCACGATCATGAAGCCACGGGGGACGACCACGCCGGGCATAGTCATGGCGACGGCGCACACGCGCACAGCCATGGCGATCCGCAGATCTACGCCGGCTACTTCGAGGACAGCCAGATCGCCGATCGCCCGCTGTCGGACTACGAGGGCGACTGGCAGTCGGTCTACCCGTATCTTCAAGACGGAACGCTCGATCCGGTGTGGGAGCACAAGGCCGAGAGCGGCGACATGACCGCTGAGGAGTACGCCGAATATTACGAAACCGGCTACCGCACCGAGGTCGACCGCATCACCATCGCGGGCGATGTCGTCACCTTCTACGAGGATGGCGAGCCGACGGAGGGTCACTACACCTATGACGGTTACGAGGTCCTGACCTACGCCAAGGGCAACCGCGGCGTGCGCTTCATCTTCCAAAAGACCGAAGGTGACGAGGCAGCGCCGCAGTTCATCCAGTTCAGCGACCACCGCATCGCGCCGGAGAACACCGATCACTACCATATTTATTGGGGTGACGACCGCGCCGCCCTCCTCGAAGAGGTGACGAACTGGCCGACCTACTACCCGTCATCGCTCGACGCCGACGAGATCGTCGCCGAGATGATCGCGCACTGAGCGCCACGCCTCGCAAGCGAACGCCCGGCCCGACGGCCGGGCGGCCTGAGACTGAACCCATGCCAGGAGCCTGCCATGCTCTTCAAAGCCGACCGCCCCCGCCGGCTGCCGGTCACCGTTCTCTCCGGCTTTCTGGGTGCCGGCAAGACGACCCTGCTCAACCATGTCCTCAACAATCGCGAGGGCAAGCGTGTCGCGGTGATCGTCAACGACATGAGCGAGGTGAACATCGACGCCAGCCTGGTGCGCGACGGCGGTGCCGAGCTGTCGCGCACCGACGAGAAGCTCGTTGAGATGACGAACGGCTGCATCTGCTGCACGCTGCGCGACGACCTTCTGAAGGAAGTGCGCGCGCTCGCCGAACAGGACCGCTTCGACCATCTCCTGATCGAATCCACAGGCATCTCGGAACCGCTGCCCGTCGCCGCGACCTTCGAATTCCGCAACGAGGCCGGGCGGAGCCTTGCGGATGTCGCACGTCTCGACACGATGGTCACGGTTGTGGACGCGGCCAATCTCGTGCGGGACTTCGGCTCTCAGGACTTCCTGCGCGACCGTGGTGAGAGCCTCGGCGAGGAGGACGAGCGCACCATTATCGACCTGCTCGTCGACCAGATCGAATTTGCCGACGTGATCATTCTCAACAAGGTCTCCGCGGCAGGAGCGGACGGGGCGAAGGCCGCACGGACAATCATCAAGGGGTTGAACCCGGACGCCAAGCTCATCGAAACCGATTTCGCCAGCGTCTCGAACGACGACATCCTGGGCACGGGACGGTTCGACTTCGAGAAGGCGCAACAACATCCTCTCTGGTACAAGGAGCTCTACGGCTTCGCGGATCACCTGCCCGAGACGGAGGAATACGGCATCCGCTCCTTCGTCTACCGCGCGCGGCGGCCCTTCGATCCGGGACGTCTCCAGGCTTTCATCGGTGAGAACTGGCCGGGGGTCGTGCGTGCGAAGGGTTTCTTCTGGCTGGCGACACGCCCGCGCTTCGTCGGCAGCCTCAGCCAGGCCGGGGCACTCGTGCGCACCGAGAAGGCCGGGCTCTGGTGGGCGTCCGTGCCGAAGGCGCGCTGGCCCGACAGCGACGAATGGCGCGCCGCGGTCGGACCCTACATCGATCCGGTCTGGGGAGACCGACGTCAGGAACTCGTCTTCATCGGCGCTCGCACGATGGACGAGGCTGCTCTTCGCAGGCGTCTCGATGCGTGTCTCGTGCCGGAGACGGAGTTTCAGCCAGAGCGGTGGAGAAAGCTGACCGATCCGTTCCCAACTTGGGAACGCACGGCCGACTGAGCGTGGGCCCGCCGCTCTGCCGGATGCGGGAAGAGCCTGCCAGGCGCGCCCACAGGCGACGCCACCTCAATCGGCGATGACGAGCCGGCCGATCTCCGCGCGAAGCGCCGCGTTCGGCTCGCCGTCGCTGACCACACTGGCGAAGTCGGCCAAGGGGGCGATGGCCGCGATCGCGCGGCGTTCGAACTTGGTCGCATCGGCCAACAGCACACGGCTGTCAGAGCGCCGCATCGCGCCCTGCTTGACGGCGATCTTTTCCAGATCGTAGTCCGTCGCCCGGCCGCGGTCGTCGACCCCGGAGCAACCGATGAAACAGACGTCGAACCCCATCGCGTCGATTCCGGCTAGGGTCGCCGCCCCTGTCAGCGATCCGTCCGCCCCGCGAACCGAACCGCCGAAGACATACAGTTCCAGCTGTCGTCGTCCCGCCAGCGCCATTGCGATCGCCATGCTGTTGGTGAAGACGCGCAGCGCGACCTCTCGCTCGGCGAGGGAACGGGCGAGCGCCTCGGTCGTGGTGCCGACATCGAGGAAGATCGAACTGCCGGGCGGCACAAGGGCCGCAGCGGCGCGCGCTATGCGCTGCTTGGCGTCCAGCGCCTGCAGGCGCTTTTCTCCGTAGCCGAGCCTCACAGTGTTGTCGGTGGCGCCGGCACCGCCGTGAAAGCGCTGAAGGAGCTTCAGCCGATCGAGATGGATGACATCGCGCCGGATCGACTGCATCGAGACCTCAAAACGCTGCGCCAGCGCTTCGATCGTCGAGTAACTCTGCTGTCCAACGAGCCGAACGATCTCGCGCTGCCGGTCGGTCAGTTCATCCGGTGCAGACACGCATTTCCCTCCGATACCAATCTGTAACATAACTTACATCACCGCGCGCTATCTGCGAGCAATTTGTCGCCGGGCTCAGGATTTTTCCCACATCACCGCGCGAATGAAGACATAAGGAAAGACCATCTTGCAGCAGATACTATGGAGTGGCGCCCTGCAGCGTCCGATCTGGAACGGGTGCGTATTCGATCCGGTCCGGTTCGCGTGGACGAAGGCGGACGGGGGGCACCGGGGCGAGGCCGTCTCGCCGGCTCGCGCGCTTCGGCTCCTGTCACAGGCGGCACAGCTTCGCCGCGTGCCGGTCGGCATCATCGGCCCGCGCGAGGCCAAGCCCCATCAGCTCGAAACGGCTGAGGCCCTGGGCGCCGAACTGGCCCGCCATGGCCTGCAACTCCTGTGCGGCGGCAGGAACGGTGTGATGGAGGCGGCCTGTCGCGGCCATGCGGAAGCGGGAGGCATCCCGATCGGCATCCTGCCCGACGACGAGTGGCAAGCCGCCAACCCGTTCGTCGCCATCCCGATCGCGACCGGCATCGGGCCCGCACGCAACGCCATCATCGCGCGTGCCTGCGTCGCGCTCGTGGCGGTCGGCGGCGGCGTCGGCACCCTCTCCGAGATGGCGCTCGGTTTGCAATTCGGCCGCCTCGTGCTGGCCATGAACGACGCTCCGGCGGTCGACGACGTGCCGATCGTCCAGAGTGTCGCGGAAGCGATGGAACTCATATCGGCCAGGATCCTGCAGCCGACGTAAGAAAGCTTCCATACGTCATCGCTTTGTTACAGGCGAGCGTTAGAGCGACCGCATCCTTTTCGAGGAGATGTCGGGGAACGCATGGCCATCCAAGCTCGCCAAATGAAGCCATCGCCAGCCGATCCCGGCCTCTGCCGGAGGGTCGTGTCATGACGGCGCGTTCCCTGGAATTGTCGGGCATCGGCAAGAGCTTCGGCGCGGGCGACGTGCTCTCCGGGATCGACCTCTCGATCCGTGCGGGCGAGTTCCTTTCGCTCGTCGGCATGTCGGGCTGCGGCAAGTCCACGCTCCTGCGCATCATCGCCGGTCTCGAAAGCCCCGACCGGGGCACGGTCTCGATCGGCGGGCAGGACGTGACCGATACCGACCCGGCCGACCGCAACCTCGCCATGGTGTTCCAGAGCTACGCGCTTTACCCGCATATGAGCGTGCGCCAGAACATCGCGACGCCGCTGCGCATGCGCCGCCTCTCGCTTGCCGCGCGCCTTCCCGTCCTCGGCGCTTTTTCGCCGGGCCGCGGCAGGCTGACACGCGAGATCGACGCGGAGGTGACGCGCGCCGCCGAGATGCTCGAGATCGGGGCGCTTCTCGACCGGAAGCCCGCGCAACTTTCCGGCGGCCAGCGCCAGCGCGTAGCCCTCGCACGGGCCCTTGTCCGCGACCCCTCGGCCTTCCTGATGGACGAGCCCCTTTCCAATCTCGATGCCCGCCTTCGGGCGCATATGCGCGAGGAACTCGCCGCGCTTCACCGCCGTCTCGGCGCGACCTTCGTCTACGTCACCCACGATCAAGTGGAGGCGATGACCATGTCGGACCGCATCGCCCTGATGGAAGGTGGACGCATCCTCCAGGTCGGCACGCCCGACGATCTCTACGACCGGCCGGCCTCGCTGGCGGTTGCGCGTTTCATCGGCTCGCCGACGATCAACACCCTTCCCGCAGTTATCGGCAGCGACGGGCGTGTCTCCGCGTTCGGGCGCGATGTCGGCCTCGTCAGCCAAGGTGCGAACGGCGGCCCGGTCACGCTCGCGCTTCGGCCGGACGCTCTGCATCCGGCGGCAGACGGCTTCCGTGTGAGGGTTCTGCGCAGCGAGATGCACGGCGCCGACCGATATGTGACGCTGGCGCTCGCGGGCGAGGCAGACGTCCGGCTGACCATGAGGAGGCCGGCCGGCTCCGCGCCGATGGCGGCCGAGGGCGAGGAGGCGGCGATCGGCTTCTCGCCGGAGGGCGCGCACCTCTTCGGCGCCGACGGCGCGCGCCTGTCGTGCGATGTGGCCGGGCGGATGGCGGCATGAGCGCCACGGCCGAACTTGCGCCTCCCCGCGCTGACGGCACGACACGCCGTCCCGGTCGCATCGAGCGCAGAGTGGTCCGGCGCGGACTCCTCTTCGCGGCGCCCGCGATCCTTCTTCTGCTTGCGATCTACATCCTCCCTCTCCTCTCGCTCGTCGTCTTCAGCCTGACAGACTACCGCCTCGGCGCGATCTCGATGGAGTTCACCGGGCTCGACAATTTCACCCGCGCGCTCGCCGATCCCGTGTTCCGGCGCGCTCTGTGGAACACCGTCGTCTACGCCGCGATCGTCATTCCGCTGGGCGTCGGGCTCGCGCTCGGCATCGCGCTTCTGGTGCATGGACGAACCCGCACGCGAGGCATCTGGGAGGTCGCCTACTTCCTGCCCGTCACCGCGACGCTGGTCGCCATGGCGACCGTCTGGCAGTTCGTCCTCCACCCGACGCTCGGGCCGGTAAACGCCGCGATCCAGTGGTTCGGTGCCCCGCCCGTTTCCTTCCTCGCCAATCCGTCGCTGATCGTGCCGACACTGGCGCTGATCGGCGTGTGGCAGGTGCTCGGCTTCAACATGGTGCTGTTCCTCGCCGGCCTCGCGGGCGTTCCCAAGGATCTGCACGAGGCGGCCCGGCTCGACGGCGCCAAGAACCCGATCGACCGCTTCCTGACGGTGACCTGGCCGATGCTGGGCCCGACCACGATGTTCGTCGCGGTCACGACCTCGATCTCCGCCTTCAAGGTTTTCGAGACGGTCGCGGTGCTGACGAAGGGGCGTTCGGGCTCGGAGACGCTGCTCTACACGATCTATCTCGAAGGGTTCGAATACGCCGAAACCGGCTATGCGGCGGCGTTGACGCTCCTCTTCCTCCTGATCGTTCTGGCGCTTTCCATAGGCCAGACGATCCATCTCGACCGGAAGGTGCACTACTGATGCCCGCCGCTATCCGCAGGCTCGTGCCGCACCTTCTTCTCGCCGTAGGCGCGGTGTTCACGCTCCTGCCCTTCTACTGGATGGCGCTGACCTCGATCCGGCCGCCGGCCGAGATCTTCAACATCTCGCTGTGGCCGATCCCGGAGGAATTCGCCGCCGCGCGCAACTACGGGCGTGCGGCGACGCAGGCCCCGATGGGCACCTTCATGTTGAACGGCGTGATCGTGTGCCTCGGCATTCTCGTCGTTCAGGTCGCGACGGCCGTCCCCGCCGCCTATGCGCTCGCCAAGCTGCGCTTCCCCGGTTCGCGCCTGTTCCTGACGCTCGTGATCGCCGCGCTCTGCGTGCCGATCCAAGCGCTCGCCCTGCCGCTATTCGTCGGGCTGGCGCAGATGAAGCTCCTCAACACCTATTTCGCGCTGATGGCGCCGTTCTTTCTCTCGGTGTTCGCGATCTTCCTGTTCCGCCAGAGCTTCCGCTCCTATCCCGACGAGATCATCGAGGCCGCGCGCCTCGACGGGTTCACCGAGATGGAGATCTGCTGGGGGCTCGTCCTGCGCGGGTCGCTGCCCGTGCTCGCTGCCTTTTCCGTCTTCTCGGTCGTGGCACACTGGAACGACCTCTACTGGCCGCTCATCGTCGTCACGGACATTTCCTATGCACCGCCGCCGCTCGGCATGCTCTTCTTCTCGGACGCCGAAGCGGGCGCCGACTACGGAGCGCTGATGGCAGGCGCCACGATCATCACCGCGCCGATGGTCGCGTGCTTCCTCCTCGCCCGAAAGCAGTTCATCGCCGGCATTACCATGACGGGCGTGAAGTAGACCCCTCGACCCCTAAAACGGAGACTTCCATGTCGTTCCTGACCCGCATCGCCGCGGGAGCGCTCGCGCTCGGCGTCTGCCTGCCCACGTTGGCCGGCGCGCAAGAGGTGACGCTCAACGTCCTCTACAACCTTCCCGGCTTCACGCGCTTCCACCAGCCGATCGCCGAGGAATTCCAGAAGCTTCATCCGGACATCCGCATCAACTTCCTCGCGCCCGCGCCGGACTACAACGCCGGCCATCAGCAGGTGCTGCGCTCGGTCGTCACGGGCGAGGCGCCCGATGTGTTCTTCTCCGGCTACCACCTCCTGTCGGAACTGACCGAAACGCTGTCCGCGCGCGGTCAGATCACCGATCTCGCCCCCTTCATCGAGGCCGATGGCGGGCAAGCGTTTCTCGACGAGAACTTCACCCCGCAGATGGCCGCCCTCGGCGTTGTCGGCGGCATGCAGTACGGCCTGCCCGTCAACGCCTCCTCGCCGATCATGTACATCAATCCGGATCTCGTGCGCTCCGTCGGCGCCGACCCGGACGCCATGCCCGACACATGGGACGAGCTCGTCGACCTCGCCGAGCGCATCCGCGAGGAGAACGAGGGCGTGGCCGGCATGGCCTACGACATCGGCGGCTGGCCGGACGACTGGCTGTGGCAGGCGCTGATCTACCAGCAGGGCGGCGAGCTGACCGACCCCGAGAGCGGCAAGGCCGGCTTCGACGGCGAGACCGGCCTGCGCGCGCTCCAGCTTACCCGCGAGTTCGTCACCCGCGGCGGCCAGGGCGTCCTCGACTGGGACCAGTCGCGTCAGCAGTTCGGCGCCGGGCGCACCGGCTTCCTCTTCTCCACGCCCGCCCACGTGCAGAGCGTGGAGGAGCTGGTCGGCGATCGCTTCGAGCTCAAGACCGCCACCTTCCCGCTCGACGACAAGGAGAACGGCGGCGTGCCCACCGGCGGCAACGCCATCGTCATGCTGACGCAGGACGAAGCCAAGCAGCAGGCCGCCTGGGAATACGCGAAGTTCGTCACCGGGCCGGAGGCGCAGAACATCATCGTGCGCATCACCGGCTACCTTCCGACCAACATCCGCGCCACCGGCGAGGACTTCCTGGCGCCCTACTACCGCGAGAACCCCAATGTCGCGACCGCGGCCGGACAGGCCGACAAGTCGATGCCCTGGGCCGGTTATCCGGGCGGCGATTCCGTGCGCATCTGGCGCACCCAGCGCGACATCATCGGCACGGTGATGCGCGGGGAGATCACGCCTGAACAGGCCCTCGAGCAGATCGTCGAGCAGACAAACGCGCTGATCGACTGAGCACGCGATCGGAAAGCCAAACCCGCGGGCGGAGCCGAGGCTCCGCCCGCGCCCCGATGCGGAGCGAGCCCCATGAAGATCATCCAGATTACCGACACCCATCTCGTGCCGCGCGGACTGACGCTTTACGGGCTCGACCCGGCGGCGCGACTCGAGCTTGTGGTGGAGGACGTCATGGCCCGGCACGCGGACGCCGATCTCCTCGCGATCACCGGCGATCTCTGCAACGACGGCGAACCGGGCGCCTACGCGCTGCTGCGCGACATCCTCTCGCCGTTGCCGATGCCGGTGCGCCTGATGCTCGGCAATCACGACGACCGGCTGAACTTCCGGCAGGCGTTTCCGGAACAGCCGGTGGATGCGGGCGGCTTCGTCCAATCCGTTCTCGACACCGCGTATGGACGGCTTCTCTTCCTCGACACCCATCATCCGAAGACGCTCGGCGGGCGTTATTGCGCGGCGCGCCGAGGCTGGCTGGAGAGCGCTTTGGCAGAGGCCGGCGACACCCCCGTCACAGTCTTTCTGCACCATCCGCCGCTCTCCTGCGGCCTCGCCCATTTCCGCAATATCGGCCTGCACGATGCCGAAGCGGTGCTCGCGCCTCTGCGTGCCCATCGCGGCGGGGTCCGCCACATCCTCTTCGGCCACATCCACGTGGCGCTCTCGGGAACGAGCGCGGAAGGCTTTGCCTATTCGTCGGGCCAGTCCAGCGCCCACCGCTTCGCAGCCGAACTCGACGATCCGACGCCGTTTTGGGTCGAAGACCACCCGTGCTACCGGATCGTGATGCTCGACGAGAACGGCCTGCGCGCCTATGCGCGGGAGGTCGGCCAGCGCGAACTGGTGCGAGCGGGGGATTGCGAAGGCCCCTGAACGCAGGCGACGCACCGGACCTCTGGGAAGTCCTGTCGAGACACGCGAAGTTGCCTGTAACGACGCCCCGCATCGTTTATGGTGTCACAACCTGGATCGTGGGACGATCGTTGATCGCACGATCGTGGACCGACGCGGAGACCGCATTGCCACTCCCCCAACTTCTTGCCACCGCCACCGCGCACATCGACGCGCAGGGTGGCGGACAAGGGCTTTTCCCGACTGCGATGGAAGGCGTAAACATTGTCCGATCCTTCCAGGCGATGATGCCCATCCGGCAGATCTACAGCCCCTCGCTCTGCGTGGTGCTTCAGGGAGCGAAGGAAATCCTCTTCGGCGCCGAGAGGCTGGAATATCGCGAACTGGAATGCCTCGTCGTCAGCGTCGAGATGCCGGCCTGCGGACGTGTCATCGAAGCGAGCGAGGCAGCTCCCTATGTCGGCATGATGATCGACCTCGACATCGCGATGCTGCGCGATGTGCTGAACCAGATGGATGCCACGCCCGAACCCGCATCGGGGCCCGGCCCCTGCGCCTTCGTCGGCAAGGTCGACGAGCCGCTGGCCGATTGCGTCAGCCGCCTCATCCGCATGTCGCAGACGCCGAAGGCCGTTCCCATCCTCTACCCGTCAGTGATGCGCGAAATCTGCTACTGGCTTCTGAGTGGGCCGCACGGGGGAGAAATCTGCAACCTCGCCTTGCCGGAATCGAACACCGAACGCATTGTGCGGGCCATCTACCTGCTGCGTCGGAACTTCGCCCGCACGATGCGTGTGGAGCAATTGGCGAGCGAAGCCCGCATGAGCCCTTCGTCCTTTCACCAGCACTTCAAGGCCATGACCTCCATGACGCCGCTGCAGTTCCAGAAGCAGCTTCGCCTTCTGGAAGCGCGCCGGCTGATGATCGCTGACGCGGCGAGCGTTTCGGAGGCCGCCTATCAGGTCGGCTACGAAAGCGCTTCGCAGTTCAGCCGCGAGTATTCCCGCACCTTCGGAATAGCGCCGAAGCGTGACGCTGCCAGCTTGCATCGCCTCTACGACCAGTATGGCGGGCGGGAGTTGCAAAGCGCCTGAAACCGGTGACCTTCGCGCATCGTCATTTGCAGGATCAGGCAAGTTTTTCGACGTTCCGGGCATGGAGCTTCCATGCCTTCGAGTGCACTTTCCCGTCCATCGAGACGGTCGGAAGCATCCATCGGGGAGGCGCCGGCCTGGCGGGCAAGGAGCAGCCCATGACGAAATGGACGTCGAAGAACATGCCATCGCAACGCGGGCGCCAAGCGGTCGTCACGGGCACCGGCGGGCTCGGCTATGAGGATGCTCTGGCACTCGCACGCGCTGGCGCCGAAGTTGTACTCGCGGGCCGCAATCTGCAAAAAGGCACGCATGCGGTGGCGAAGATCGAGGCACAGGTTCCAGGCGCCGCCGTGCGTTTCGGTGAGGTGGACCTGGCGAACCTCGCCTCGATCGCGGCCTTCGCGGAACGGCTGGCGGGCGAGGCAGACGGCCTCGACCTCCTCGTGAACAATGCAGGCGTCATGACGCCCCCCGACCGACGGGAGACATCGGACGGCTTCGAACTGCAGTTCGGCACGAACTATCTCGGCCATTTCGCGCTGACCGCGCATCTCCTGCCGCTTCTGCGCAAAGGCCGCGATGCGCGTGTCGTGACGCTCGGCAGCGTCGCCGCGCGCCAGGGTGCGATCGACTTCGACAACCTGCAGGCCGAGCGCAACTACAAGGCCGGGCCGGCTTACAGCCAGTCGAAGCTCGCCTGCATCATGTTCGCCCTCGAACTCGCGCGGCGCAGCGAAGCGGCCGGCTGGGGTATCGCGAGCATGGCCGCCCATCCCGGCATTTCGCGCACCGACCTCCTGCCGAACGGCGCGGGCGCCAACAGCATCCAGGGTCGTGCCCGGCGCTTCCTGCCCTTCCTGTTCCAGCCGGTCTGGCAGGGCGCCCTGCCGACGCTCTACGCGGCTACCGACCCGGCCGCGCGCAGCGGACACTATTACGGACCGGACAAGCTCAGCGGGATAAGGGGCTATCCGCGCGAGGAGGCGCCGCCGAAGCGGGCGCTCGACACCGCCGTCGCCGCCCGGCTTTGGGATGTGTCCCGTGAGCTGACGCGCGTCGACTTCGGCTGAAGTGCCGCGCTTGATCGTGCGCGAGGAAACAGCGCCGTAGGCTGACCTCGCGACCGTTCACCCGGTCGCAGCCATGTGGCGCGAGCGGAAACGGTCGAACTCGCGCGCCAGCGGGCGCGTGCCGGTGAAGATCTCCACATAGTCTGGCAGGCGACGCAGCCGCGTCTCGCTGTCCTCACGCGTCTGCATGGAGATGTAGCCGATCTGGACGAGATAGACGGTGCGCGCGCGCACGTCCGCCTCGCTCTCGGCGAAGCCGAACCGCTTGAACATCTCGCCCAGAGCCGCCAGCCTGTCGCGGTCGGCCTCCTGAACCTCGCGCAGTGTGTCCTCGGACTGGAGTGCCCAGCTTCGCACCGCGAATTCGAAGGGTGCGTCGAAGAGCGCGCGGTCGAGCCAGCAGTCGAAGACGTTGAGCATCGCCTCAGCGATCGTCTCCGCATAGGCCTGCGACCGCAGCACGATGTTGCGCGTGTTCGTCTCCCGCCAGCGCTCGATCAGCGCGGCGAGGAGCGCGTCGCGATCCTTGAAGAACCAGTAGAAACTTGTTCGCGACAGATCGAGCGTCTTGGCAAGGACCTGGATGCGGACGGCATCGACGCCGCCTTCCAGCAGCGCATCGTATGCGACGTTCAGCCAGATGTCGGGCGAACCACGCCAGCCGCCATCTCCGCTCGTCCGCTCCATCGCCATCTTCCGCTCCTCTCAGGCGCATTGTACATCACCGTCGCGAACATGCACGTCAATGTCTTCCAGATTGACACCACTGTACATTCAGGCCTAGCCTCTCGATCGCCCCCTCTTGGGCCGGAGGTGATGCATGTCCGGCGATCCGCTTCTCCAGCCTTTCCAGCTCAGGCATCTGACGCTGCGCAACCGCATCATCGTGACGGCGCACGAGCCGGCCTACCCGGAGGATGGGATGCCAAAGGGGCGCTACCGCGCCTATCACGTTGAGCGCGCGCGGGGCGGCGTCGCGATGACGATGACGGCCGGCTCGGCCGCCGTCTCGCGTGACAGCCCGCCCGCCTTCAACAACATCCTCGTCTACAAGGACGAGGTCGTGCCCTGGATGCGCGAGCTGACCGACGCCGTCCACGAGGAGGGCGCGGCCGTCATGATCCAGCTCACCCATCTCGGCCGCCGCACCCGCTGGGACAAGGGTGACTGGCTGCCCGTCGTCTCCTCCTCGCACGAGCGCGAGGCCGCGCACCGTGCCTTTCCCAAGCGGATCGAGGACTGGGACATCGAGCGCATCGTGAAGGACTATGCGGATGCTGCCGAGCGCATGAAGGCGGCCGGCATGGACGGGATCGAGATCGAGGCCTACGGCCATTTGATGGACCAGTTCTGGTCGCCGCTCACCAACGATCTCGACGCGCCCTACGGCGGCGACCTCGACAACCGGCTGCGCTTCACCTTCGACGTGCTTAGCGCCGTGCGCGAGCGCGTCGGCCCGGACTACATCGTCGGAGTCCGCTACACCGGCGACGAGCGGATGGACGGTGGCCTCGACGGCGCGGATGGTCTCGCCATCTCGCGCCGGCTGAAGGACAGCGGGCTCGTCGACTTCCTCAACGTCGTGCGCGGCCACATCGACACCGACGCCGGGCTGACCGACGTGATCCCGATCCAAGGCATGGCGAGCGCGCCGCATCTCGATTTCGCCGGTGAGATCCGGGCCGCGACCGACTTCCCGACCTTCCATGCCGCACGCATTCCGGATGTCGCGACGGCGCGCCACGCCGTCGCCTCGGGCAAGGTCGACATGGTCGGCATGACGCGGGCGCACATGACCGACCCGCATATCGTTCGAAAGATCGCCGAGCGGCGCGAAGACGACATCCGCCCCTGCGTCGGCGCCAATTACTGCCTCGATCGCATCTATCAGGGGGGCGCGGCCTTCTGCATCCACAATGCCGCGACGGGGCGCGAGGAGAGCGTGCCGCATGTTCTTCCGAAAGCGAGCACGCGCCGCAAGGTGGTGGTTGTCGGCGCCGGCCCGGCGGGGCTCGAGGCCGCACGTGTGGCCGCCGAGCGCGGGCACGAAGTCACGCTCTTCGAGCTCGCTCCGCATGCCGGCGGCCAGATCCGCCTGACCGCGCTGAGCCCGCGCCGCCGCGAGATGATCGGCATAGTCGAGTGGCGCGTGAACCAGTGCGAGAAGCTTGGCGTCACCTTCCATTTCAACCGCTGGGCAGACGCCGAGGCCGTGGAAGCCGAGAAGCCGGATGTCGTGGTGATCGCGACGGGGGGGCTGCCCCACACCGAAATCCTGACCGCCGGCAACGACCTCGTCGTCTCGGCCTGGGACATCATCTCCGGCGACATGCGCCCCGGCACGAACGTCCTCGTCTTCGACGATGCGGGCGATCACGCCGGCCTGCAGGCGGCCGAAGTTCTGGCGCAAGGCGGCGCGAAGGTCGAGATCATGACCCCCGACCGCAGCTTCGCGCCCGAAGTGATGGGCATGAACCTCGTGCCCTACATGCGCTCGCTCCAGCGCCACGACGTCACCTTCACCGTCACATGGCGCCTGAAGGCCGTCGAGCGGTCGGGCAATCTCCTGCGCGCCCGTATCGGCAGCGACTATGCCGACATGGAGCGCGAGCGCCTGGTCGATCAGGTGGTCGTCAACCACGGCACGCGGCCGCTGGACGATCTCTATTTCGAGCTGAAGCCGCTCTCCTCGAACGGCGGCGAGCTTTCGCACGGGGCCTTCATCTCCGGCGCGCCACAGGAGGTCGTTCGAAACGAGGACGGCGCTTTCCAGCTCTTCCGCATCGGGGACGCCGTGGCGGCACGCAACACGCACGCGGCGATCTACGACGGACTGCGCATCGCTAAGGACCTTTAAGGAGAAATGGCGGCGGAAACCGGCCCGAAATTGACACGTGTGGAGAGGGTTCGTACCCATAGGGCCCATCTCATGGCGCACGGACGAGACATTCGCGGCGCGCCGAACAATCACCATCACCGTCTTCATCCGCCCTTTGCCGGGCGCTGAGAATTCAGGATCACACCCACATCACCAAAGGAGCCCTTCGATGAAACATGCGATCGCAGCCGCCCTCCTCGCCTCCGCCGCCCTCGCGGGCAGCGCGCAGGCACAAGGGTCGGGAACAGTGAACCTTGCCTATGTCGAATGGTCCGACACCGTGGTGGCGACCAACATCCTCGCCGCCGTACTGGAAGACGAGGGCTACACCGTCAACATGACGCCGCTGCCGGGCGCGGCCATGTGGCAAGCCGTCGCCACCGGCGAGGCCGACGCGCACGTCGCCGGCTGGCTGCCGGTCACGCACGCGGCCTACTACGAGGAACTGCAGGACCAGCTCGAGGTCTTGGAGCCGAACATCGAGGGCGCGCGCCTCGGCTGGGCCGTTCCCGAATACATGGACATCTCCTCGATCGAGGACATCGCGGCCGACCCGAGCGTCGTGAACGGCCAGGTCATCGGCATCGATCCGGGTGCCGGCCTGATGGCGGCCTCCGAACGCGCGATCGAGGACTACGACCTCGACGTGACGCTGGTCGAGGGCACCGACGCGACGATGACCGCCGCGCTCCAGGACGCGATCTCGCGCGAGGAGCCGATCGTCGTTACCGCCTGGACGCCGCACTGGATGTTCTCGCGCTTCGACCTGAAATATCTCGAGGATCCGCAGGTCTCGCTCGGCGAGGAAGAGACGGTCCACAACGTCGTGCGCGCCGGGCTTCAGGAGGACATGCCAGACGTCTACCGGATCATCTCCAACTTCAGGCTGACGCTGCCCGACGAGGAGGCGATCATGCTGGAGAATGAGGAAGGCGCCGATCCGGCCGAGACGGCGCGCGCCTGGGTGGACGCGAACCCCGACACCGTCGCGGAGTGGACGGCCGAGTAATCGGTCGACACCCTGCTCGAAGGATCGGAGCCGGCGCCTCGTGCGCCGGCTTTTTTCATGTCTTACGTCCTTGCTCGTTGCCCGATGGCGGGCACCGGCCCGTAGGCGCGGGGCGCATCGACGAAGATCGGTGCGGGCGCCGGCAGGTCCACCGGCCCGGCGGGCGTATCGACGGTGATCCGGCGCAGATGCGGATGCGCCGAGAGCGCCGCCATGTCGTTCACCGCCGCGAAGGCGACATCGGCGCGCGTCAGCGCCTCGCGCGCCTCGTCCTGCGTCATCGCAGCGAAGGCCGCCGCCACCGTAGCATCCGTCAGCGGGCGGTTGCGCACCCGCGCGACGTTGGTCGCGAAACGCTCGTCACCGGCCAGCGTGTCGTCCTTCAGAACCTCGGCCGCGAACTTCTTCCACTCCCGGTCGCTCTGGATCGAGATCAGGACGTCCGTTCCGTCGCCCAGACGGAAGACGCCGTAAGGCGCGATCGAGGGATGGGCCATGCCGACGCGCTTGGGCGGCCGGCCGCCCTCCTGATGCAGCAGCGGGACGGCGAGCCAGTCCGCCATGACATCGAACATCGAGATGCGGATGTCGGCACCCTCGCCCGTCACCGAGCGCGCGATCAGGGCTTCGAGGATCGCAGAGTGCGCGGTCGCGCCCGTTGCGATGTCGACGACGGAGATGCCGACGCGCGCTGGCTCGTCCGGCCCGCCCGTGACGGAGGACAGGCCAGATTCGGCCTGGATCAGGAGATCGTAGGCCTTGCGCTCGGCGTAGGGGCCGGTCTCGCCATAACCAGAGATCGAGCAGACGACGAGCCGCGGGAAACGCTGCCGAAGCTCCTCCTGAGCAAAGCCGAGGCGCCCGAGCGCGCCGGGCTTC
The DNA here is from genome assembly GCF_014058705.1 of Aureimonas mangrovi. NCBI lineage: Bacteria > Pseudomonadati > Pseudomonadota > Alphaproteobacteria > Hyphomicrobiales > Aurantimonadaceae > Aureimonas > Aureimonas mangrovi. Next base: position 992,058 of record NZ_CP059692.1, on the reverse strand, counting down.
AGGTTCTGGATCAGGACGTCTGCGCCTGCCAGAAGCACCCCGAAGGCCTCCTTGCCGTCCGGCGAGGCGAGGTCGAGGGCGACCGATTCCTTGCCCCTGTTCAGCCAGACGAAGTAGCTGGACTGGCCGCCCGCGACGACATCGTCGTAGCCGCGCGCGAAGTCGCCCTCCGGCCGCTCGATCTTGAGAACGCGCGCGCCGGCATCGGCAAGACGGGCCGAGCAGAAGGGCGCCGCCACGGCCTGCTCGACCGAGACGACCGTCACGCCCTCGAGGGGAAGCCGCCCCGCCATCAGAAGGAGCGCGGCAGGCCGAGCATGTGCTCGGCGACATAGGAGAGGATGAGGTTCGTCGAGATCGGCGCGACCTGATAGAGGCGCGTCTCGCGGAACTTGCGCTCCACGTCGTATTCGGCCGCGAAGCCGAAGCCGCCATGGAACTGGATGCAGGCATTGGCCGCCTCCCAGGACGCCTTCGCGGCCAGATACTTCGCCATGTTGGCCTGCGCCCCGCAGGGCTCGCCCGCGTCGTAGAGGCGGCAGGCCTCGAAGCGCATGAGATTGGCCGCCTCGACCTCGATGAAGCTTTCGGCGATCGGGAACTGCACGCCCTGGTTCTGGCCGATCGGCCGGCCGAAGACGACGCGCTCCCTGGTGTAGGCCGACACCTTGTCGATGAACCAGTAGCCGTCGCCGATGCACTCGGCCGCGATCAGCGTGCGCTCGGCGTTGAGGCCGGTCAGGATGTACTTGAAGCCCTGCCCTTCCTCGCCGATGAGATTCTCGGCCGGAATCTCCAGGTTGTCGAAGAACAGCTCGTTGGTCTCGTGGTTGACCATGTTGAGGATCGGCTTGACGGTCATGCCGTTGCCGATCGCGTCCTTCAGATCGACGATGAAGATCGACAGGCCCTCGGATTTCTTCTTCACCTGATCGAGCGGCGTCGTGCGGGCGAGGAGGATCATCAGGTCCGAGTGCTGGATGCGCGAAATCCAGACCTTCTGGCCGTTGATGACGTAACGGTCGCCCTTCCTCACCGCCGTCGTCTTGATCTTGGTGGTATCGGTTCCGGCCGTCGGCTCGGTCACGCCCATCGACTGCAGGCGAAGCTCGCCAGCCGCGATACGCGGCAGGTACGTCCGGCGCTGCTCTTCCGAGCCGTGCCGCACCAGCGTGTTCATGTTGTACATCTGGCCGTGGCACGCGCCCGAATTGCCGCCCGCCCGGTTGATCTCCTCCATGATCACCGACGCCTCGGTGAGCCCGAGACCGGAGCCGCCGTATTCCTCGGGGATCAGAGCGGCCATCCAGCCGGCCTTCGTCAGCGCGTCGACGAACTCTTCGGGGTAGCCGCGCGCCTCGTCGATCCTGCGGTGATACTCGGCCGGATATTCCGCGCAGAGCGCGCGAACCGCGTCTCGGATGTCTTGGAAGCTGTCTGCGAAAGTGCTCTGCATCGTCAACTGTCCTAATCGTCTCTAACCCGGCAAAAGGGTTCGGCATCCCTTCGGCAAGGCTGATCCACCCCGCCGGACGGCTGCCGATCGAAGCCACTCAGCTCGTCGAGGTCGCGCCGGTCACAAAGTGCCATCAAAAAGGCACCGAGTGGCACCCATGTCTCCCCCGCGACAAGGAGCTTCCCATGACTTATCCGAAGACCAGGCGCGTCGATATCGTCGAGGACCATTTCGGCCACAGCATCGCCGATCCCTATCGCTGGCTGGAGGCGGATGCGCGCAAGGATGCCGAGGTCAAGGCCTGGGTCGAGGCGCAGGCCGAATTCGCGCAGGAGCATCTTTCGAAGCTCCCCGGCCGCGAGATTTTCCGCCAACGCCTGACGGCGCTGCTCGACCATGACCGCCTGACTGCGCCTTACAAGCGCGGCAACCGCTATTTCTTCACGCGTCACGCCGGGCTCGCCAACCAGCCGGTGTTGGTCATGCGCGAGGGCCCGGATGGTGAGGACCGCATGCTGATCGATCCGAACGGCTGGTCTCAAGACGGTGCGGACGCGCTGGCCGAATGGGCGCCCTCGGCTGACGGCGCCCGTCTCGCCTACGCCACGCAGGACGGCGGCACCGACTGGCGCACCATCCGCGTTCTGGAGATCGACAGCGGTGCGATCCTCGACGATTCGGTCTCGCAGGTGCGCTTCAGCCAGATCGACTGGGCCGTGGACGGCTCCGGCTTCTTCTACTCGCGCTTTCCCGGCCGCGAGGAGGCCGGCGCCTTCGATGCCCCGGTGAGCGGGCATGCGATCTACTTCCACAGGCTCGGCACACCGCAGACGAAAGACCGGCTCGTGCACGCAACGCCCGACATGCCCCACCTCGTCAACGTCATCGACGTGACCGAAGACGGGCGCTACGCCGCCATCACCTCCACGCCCGGGGCCGGCGGCAACGCGCTCTCCGTCATCGATCTGACGAGCGAGGACTGGACACCGCGCGTGCTGGTGGAAAGGCTCGATCACAGCTGGTCGATGGTCGGCAATGTCGGCTCGCTCCTGTTCTTGACGACGGACGAAGGCGGCGAGCGCGGGCGCGTTCTGGCCGTCGATCTCGACCGCCCGGACACTCGCTTCGAGGAGATCGTGCCGGAGGACGAGGCGGTCCTGAACGCGGCCGCCCTTATCGGCGGCGAGTTGATCACGACCTACATGAAGGACGCCAAGTCGCAGGTCCGGCGCTTCGCGCTCGATGGCACGCCGCTGGGCACGATCGAACTCCCGGGCATCGGCACCGCTGGCGGCTTTCGGGGCGCGATGGACGACGATGAGGCCTTTTTCGTCTTCACCAGCAGCGATGCGCCCACCACCATCTATCGCTACGACGTCTCGAGCGGCGCGAGGACGGTGTGGGCCAAGCCGGACGTTCCGGTCGATCTCGACGAGATCGTTCTCGAGCAGCGCTTCTACGCTTCCAAGGACGGCACGCGCGTGCCGATCTTCATTCTGCGCCGCGGCGATGTCACCGGTCCTGCCCCGACCATCCTCTACGGCTATGGCGGCTTCGGGATCAGCATGGTGCCCTATTATGCTCCGCACCAGATCGCTTGGGTGGAACAGGGCGGCGTCTTCGCCGTCGCCAACATCCGCGGCGGGTCGGAATACGGCAAGGCCTGGCACGACGGCGGCCGCCTGAAGAACCGGAAGAACGCATTCGACGATTTCATCGCGGCCGGAGAGTTCCTGATCGCCGAGGGCATCACCCCGGCGGACGGGCTCGCCATCCAGGGCGAATCCAACGGCGGGCTGCTCGTCGGGGCGGTGACGAACCAGCGCCCGGACCTTTTCGCCGCCGCCATCCCCGGCGTCGGCGTCATGGACATGCTGCGCTTCAACCGCTTCACGGGCGGCATGCTGTGGATGGGAGACTTCGGCGATCCGGCGAAGAAAGAGGATTTCGAGACGATCCTCGCCTACTCGCCGTACCACACCATCGCGGAAGGGCGCGCCTATCCGGCTGTGCTGGCGACCACGGCAGACACCGACGACCGCGTGGTGCCCGCGCACAGCTTCAAGTATGTCGCGGCGCTGCAGGCCGCCGATCTCGGCGAAAAGCCCCGCCTCCTGCGTGTGGACGTCCGGTCAGGCCACGGGGCCGGCAAGCCGTTGGACAAGTCGATTGAGGAGATCGCCGACATGTGGGCCTTCGCCGCGTACTGGACGGGGCTGAAGGTCGCGCCACGCGCTGACTGAAGTCGCGCGGCAGCTGGCCCGCCGGGTCCTTCTCAGCGCCTCTGGTTGTAGACGTCGATGCACACGGCGCCGAGCAGCACGAGGCCTTTGATGACCTGCTGCCAATCGATGCCGATGCCCAGGATCGACATGCCGTTGTTCATCACGCCCATGATCATCGCGCCGATCACGGCGCCCGTCACGCGGCCGACGCCACCATAGGCGCTGGCCCCGCCGATGAAGCAGGCCGCGATCACGTCCAGCTCGAAACCGACGCCCGCCTGCGGGGTCGCCGTGTTCAGTCGCGCGGTGAAGATCAGGCCAGCGAGCGCGGCGAGCACGCCCATGTTGACGAAGGTGAAGAAGGTCAAGCGCTCGGTCATGACGCCCGACAGCTTGGCCGCACGCTCGTTGCCGCCCACCGCGTAGACCTGCCTGCCGATCGTCGTGCGGGTCGTGGCGAAGGCGTAGAGCGCGATCAGAACCAGCATGATCATCAAAACGTTGGGCAGCCCGCGATAGGACGAGATCTGCCACGAAACCCAGGAGATCGCCGCCAGGATCGCGATGTTCTTGACCAGGAAGAAGCCGGACGGCTCGTCCTCGATGCCGTGGGCGACACGCCTCTGGCGGTTGCGCATGTTGGCGGCCACGATCGCGCAGGCGATGCCGACGCCGATGATCACCGAGAGAAGCCGCAGCCCCTCCCCCGCGAACGGGTCCGGGATGAAGCCGGAGGACAGGGACTGGAAGGATGGCGGGAACGGGCCGATCCGCTGGCCGCCCAGAAGCGCCAGCGTCAGTCCGCGGAAGACCAGCATGCCGGCCAGCGTTACGATGAACGACGGCACCTTGAAATAGGCGATCCAGTAGCCCTGCGCGGCGCCCACGCAGCCGCCGGCGACGAGGCATAAAAGCGCCGCCAGCATGGGGTCGAGCCCCCATTGCACGATCATGATGCCGGAAAGTGCGCCGATGAAGCCGGCCACCGAGCCGACCGACAGGTCGATATGGCCCGAGACGATCACCATCAGCATCCCGAGCGCCATGACGACGATGTAGGAGTTCTGCAAGATGAGGTTGGTGAGGTTGAGTGGGCGAAGGCTCGCTCCGCCCGTCATGTAGGCGAAGAACGCCATGATCGCGACGAGGGAGAGCAGCATCCCGTATTCGCGCAGATTGTTCTTCAGGAAGCCCGCGGCCGAGGGCCGCCCGCTCGCCGCCGTGGTGTTCTGGCTCATCGTGCCCTCCCGGCCGATCGCATGATGGACTGCATGATCTTTTCCTGGCTCGCCTCGGCGCGCGCGAACTCGCCGACGAAGCGGCCCTCGTTCATTACGCAGATGCGGTCGCAGATGCCGATCAGCTCCGGCATCTCCGATGAGATCACGACGACGCCCTTTCCGGCGTCGGCGAGATCGTTGATGATGGTGTAGATCTCGTATTTGGCGCCGACGTCGATGCCGCGCGTCGGCTCGTCGAGGATCAGCACCTCCGGCTCCGAGAAGAGCCATTTCGACAGGACGACCTTCTGCTGGTTGCCGCCTGAGAGATTGCCCGTCTCCTGGTAGACGCTCGAGGAGCGGATGCGCATGCGCGTGCGATACTCGCCCGCGACGGCCACCTCCTTCACCTCGTCGACGACCCCCGCGCGCGAGACGCCGCGAAGATTGGCGAGCGTGATGTTCTTGCGGATGTCCTGCCCGAGGACGAGGCCGTAATGCTTGCGGTCCTCCGTCACATAGGCGAGCCCCGCCCGCACCGCGCGCGGCACGGTGGAGACGTCTACCTCCCGCCCGCTGACGAAGACCTTGCCGGCGATCTTCGTGCCCCAGGACCGGCCGAAGAGGCTCATCGCGAATTCGGTGCGCCCCGTGCCCATCAGCCCGGCGATACCGACGATCTCGCCGCGCCTGACGTCGAAGTCTATGCCCTTGATGACCTGCCGGTCCGGATGATCGGGATGGTGGACGCTCCAGTCCCGCACCGACAGGACGGTCTCGCCGATCTTCGGTTCGGGGCGCGCCGGGTAGCGCTCGTCCAAGTCACGATCGACCATACGGCGGATGATCTCGTCCTCGGGCACGGCGTCGCCCGACGCGTCCAGCGTACCGACGGTGCGCCCGTCGCGCAGCACCGTCACGCGGTCCGCCACCTTGGCGATTTCGTTGAGCTTGTGGGAGATCAGGATCGACGCGATGCCCTGCCGGCGAAACTCCGTCAGGAGATCGAGCAGGGCGTCGGAATCGCGCTCGTTGAGCGCGGCCGTCGGCTCGTCGAGGATCAGCAGCCGCACCTTCTTCGACAGCGCCTTGGCGATCTCCACGAGTTGCTGCTTGCCGACACCCAGATGCGTGACCAGCGTGTCCGGATTGTCGGCGAGGCCGACCTTGGCCAGAAGCTCCTTGGAACGGCGATGGACGGCGTCCCGGTCGATCACGCCGAAGCGGTTCGGCGCGTTGCCGAGGAAGATGTTCTCGGCAATCGACATCAACGGTATCAGCGCCAGCTCCTGGTGGATGATGATGATGCCGAGCGCCTCGGAATCCTTGATGGTCGAGAAGGAGCGCTCCTCGCCCTCGTAGACGATCTCGCCCTCGTAGGAGCCGTGCGGGTAGACGCCCGAAAGCACCTTCATCAGCGTCGATTTGCCGGCGCCGTTCTCGCCGCAGATCGCGTGGATTTCGGCGGGCAGGACGTCGAGCGTCACGCCCTGCAGCGCCTTGACCGGGCCGAAGGATTTGGAGATTCCACGCATTTCCAGAATGGGCCGCATCGCGCGCCTCGCCTCCCCGCGAGAGGGCGGCCCGCGCGGGGCCGCCTGTTTTGCCTGCTACTGAAGCTGCTCGGCGGTGTAGTAGCCGCTGCCCACCAGCACCTCTTCCCAATTGTCCCTGGTCACGACGACCGGCTCGAGGAGGTAGGACGGCACCACCTTCTCGCCGTTCTCGTAGGTCTCTGTGTCGTTCACCGGCACCTCGCGATCCTGCAGCATCGCGTCCACCATGTCGGCCGTGACGCGGGCGAGTTCGCGTGTGTCCTTGAAGATCGTCGAGGTCTGCTCGCCTGAGATGATCGCCTTGACCGACTGCACCTCGGCGTCCTGTCCGGAGATCACCGGCATCGGCATGTCGCCCGAGCCGTAACCGACACCGCGCAGCGAGGAGATGATGCCGATCGACAGCCCGTCATACGGCGAGAGCACCGCATCGAGGCGCGCGTCGCCGTAATAGGCCGACAGGATGTTGTCCATGCGCGCCTGCGCGGTCGCCGGGTCCCAGCGCAGCGTCGAGACCGTGTCCATCCCGGTCTGGCCGGAACGCACCACCAGCTTGCCCTCGTCGATATAGGGCTGCAGCACGCTCATCGCCCCGTCGTAGAAGAAGAAGGCGTTGTTGTCGTCGGGCGAGCCGCCGAAGAGCTCGATGTTGAAGGGGCCGGCCTGGTTCTCGAGATCGAGCGCGTCGATGATCGACTGGCCCTGCTGCACGCCCACCTCGGAATTGTCGAAGGTCGCGTAATAGTCGACGTTCGGCGAATTGCGGATCAGCCGGTCGTAGGCGACGACGCGGATACCCTGTTCCGCCGCCTGCCCGAGAACGTCGGAGAGCGTGGTACCGTCGATCGAGGCGATGATGAGAACGTCGACGCCGCCTGCGACCATGTTCTCGATCTGCGCGACCTGGTTGGGGATGTCGTCCTGCGCATATTGCAGGTTGGTCGAGTAGCCGCGTTCCTCCAGCACCCTGACCATGTTGTCGCCGTCGGCGATCCAGCGCGCCGAGGTCTGCGTCGGCATGGCGATGCCGACCGTCTGCGCGAGGGCCGGCAGCGCCGTGAAGATGGTGCCGAGGGCCGCCGTGGCGGCGAGAAGTCCTGTCAGTCGCATTGTCGTTCCTCCCGAGATGGCCGCCATTCCCGCGGCCCTTTGGTTTCAGGTGTCGCGCCCCGCTTTCACGAGGCGAAAGGTTTGACGCGAGGCTCGGCGAGACCGCGCGCCTTCACGTTGAAGATGAAGGTCTGGCCGTGCAGCGGGTCGGCCGCCTTCGCGTCCTCGTCCATGCCTTCGGAGGCCGTGGTGACAAGAAGCCGGTCGAAGGCGGGGCCGACAAAGATCGGGCAGGTCGGGCGGCTGGCCGGCACGCGCACGGTGCGCACACGCTCGCCTTCCGGCGTGTAGACGTCGAGGCAGCCGGCGCCCCAGCGCGCGTTCCAGATCAGCCCTTCGGCGTCCACCACCGCGCCGTCCATGCCGCCGTCCTCGCGGCGATGATCGTAGAGCGTCGTCGGCTCCCCCGTCGGCAGCCCACTCGCCGGATCGAGCGTCACGCGCTTCAGGAGCCCTTCGCGCGTGTCGACGAAATAGCCGACATCGCCCTTCGGCGAGAACGCGATGGCGTTGGGAATGGTGATATTGCCCCAGAGTTTGCGCAGCTCGCCCCGGAAGAACCAGTAGATCGAGCCCGCGCTCGTCTCCGCGTTGCGGCCCATCGTCCCGATCCAGAGCGCCCCGCACGGATGGACGCGCCCGTCATTGGACCGCGTGACGTCGTTGTCTTCCTCCAGCTTGCGCAGAAGCTCCAGCCGGCCGGAGGCGCGCTCTCGCACATAAAGCCCGTCCGCCGTCGCGACGAGCTGGCGCTCCTCGTCGATCGCGGCGACTTCCGAGGCCATGGTCGGCAGAAGATGCTTCTTCACCACGCGGCTCGCCACCTTCGCCTCGAACATCGTCTTTTCGAGAATGTCGAACCACCAGGCGGTGTCTGTCGCGCCCTCATAGGCCGGCCCCTCACCGAGATGGCAGGCATGGGGAGAGAGGATTTCGTAAGGGGCGTCTTCCATCGTGCCGCTCAATGGTTGTCGCGCGGGATGCCGCGCGTCTGGGCCAGGCGCTGATAGGCGACGGCGCTCTCGAGCACCGCACCGGTCTCGAGCTGGCCGACGAGCGCGCGCTGGATTTCCTGCCAGGGCGTCTGGTGCTCCGGGAACGGATAGCCGCCGGCCTTGGCCAGCGCTTCGCGGCGGCGCGTCAGTTCCTCGTCGCCGATCAGGATGTCCGCGGTGCCGCGGCCGAGGTCAATGCGCACGCGGTCGCCCGTCTTCAGGAGCGCCAGCCCGCCGCCGACCGCCGCCTCCGGCGAGGCGTTGAGGATTGAGGGCGAGCCCGAAGTGCCCGACTGGCGCCCGTCGCCGATGCAGGCGAGTGAAGCGACGCCTTTTTCCAGGAGGTAGGTGGGCGCGCGCATGTTCACGACCTCAGCCGCGCCCGGATAGCCGACGGGGCCCGCGCCGCGCATGAAGAGGACGGTGTGCTCGTCGATCGCGAGCGCCGGGTCGTCGATGCGCGCATGATAATCCTCCGGCCCGTCGAACACGACCGCGCGGCCCTCGAAGGCCTCGGGGTCTTCCGGGTTGGAGAGATAGCGCTCGCGAAATCCGGGGGAAATGACGCTCGTCTTCATGATCGCGGAGGAGAAGAGGTTGCCCTTCAGGACGAGGAAGCCCGCATGCTCCTTGAGCGGCCGCGCGAAGGGGCGGATGACCTTCTCATCCTCGATCGCGACGCCCCGGCAGTTCTCGCCGATCGTGCGCCCGTTCACGGTCATCGCATCCTCATGGATCAGACCCTCGTTCATGAGCTGGGCGATCACCGCCGGCACGCCGCCGGCGTGGTGATAATCCTCGCCGAGATATTCACCCGCCGGCTGCAGATTGACGAGGAGCGGGACGTCCAGCCCGAAAGTCTGCCAATCGTCGATCGACAGTTCCACGCCCAGATGCCGGGCGAGCGCGTTCAGGTGGATGGGCGCGTTGGTCGAGCCGCCGATCGCCGAATTGACGCGGATGGCGTTGATGAAGCTCTCGCGCGTCATCACGTCGGTGGGCTTCAGGTCCTCGGCCACCATGTCGACGATGCGCTTGCCCGTCAGATAGGCGATCTCCTGCCTGTCGCGGTGCGGCGCGGGGATGGCGGCCGAGCCTGGAAGCTGCATCCCCAGCGCCTCGGCGAGCGAGTTCATCGTCGTCGCCGTGCCCATCGTGTTGCAATAGCCGGTCGAGGGCGCGGACGAGGCCACGAGCTTGACGAAGCCCGCATAGTCGATCTCGCCCTTGGCCATCAGCTCACGGGCCTTCCAAACGATCGTGCCCGAGCCCGTTCGCTCGCCCCGGAACCAGCCGTTGAGCATCGGCCCGACCGAGAGCGCGATGGCAGGAATGTTCACCGTCGCCGCCGCCATGAGGCAGGCGGGCGTGGTCTTGTCACAGCCGATCGTCAGCACCACGCCGTCGAGCGGATAGCCGTAAAGCACCTCGACTAGGCCGAGATAGGCGAGGTTGCGGTCGAGCCCCGCGGTGGGGCGCTTGCCCGTTTCCTGGATCGGATGGACCGGGAACTCGATGGCGATGCCGCCCGCCTCGCGGATCCCCTCGCGCACGCGCTTTGCGAGTTCGAGATGGTGGCGGTTGCAGGGAGAGAGATCCGAGCCCGTCTGTGCGATGCCGATGATCGGCCGGTCCGACTGCAACTCCTCCTGGCTGAGACCGAAATTCATGTAGCGCTCGAGATAGAGCGCGGTCATGTCCGGGTTGCCGGGATTGTCGAACCAGGCGCGCGAGCGCAGCGCCGGAGCCTTTGCGAGGGTGTCGGGAAAGGATGGGTGCTGGGTCATTGCGGTCTTCCGGTCGAAAAGATCAGGCGGATGACATGCCGATAGGTCTCGCCCGGCCGCAGGATCGCGTTCGGAAAGTCCGGCCGGTTCGGCGCGTCCGGGAAGTTCTGCGCTTCGAGGCACAGGCCGTCGCCCTGTCGGATCGCATGCCCTCCCCGCCCGAGCGCGGCCCCGTCGAGCGAATTGCCCGAATAGACCTGCAGGCCGGGCTCGGTGGTCTGAAGGGTCATCGCCCGTCCGCTCGCCGGGTCGAACAGGCGCGCAACGTCGCGCGGCTCGGTCGTACGGCCGCCGTCGAGGCAGTAATTGTGGTCGTAGCCGCGCATCGCCATGATCTGCGGATGCCCCTCGCGAAGCCGCGCGGCGATCGGCCGGGCCTCCCGGAAGTCGAATGGCGTCTCGGCCACATCCATCGGCTCGCCGGTCGGGATGCCGTCGGGCGCCACGGGGAGGATCGCCTGTGCCGCTACTGACAACTCATGATCGAGCGCCGTTCCAGCGCCGGACAGATTGAAATAGGCGTGGTTGGTGAGGTTCACGATCGTCGGCGCGTCGCTGGTCGCCGTCATCTCGATCGTCAGCGCGGTTCCCTCCACCTCGTAGGAGACGGTGAGACGCAGCTCTCCGGGAAAGCCTTCCTCCCCGTCCGTGCTAATGCGGGACAGGACGGCACGGCGCTCATCGGCCTCCTCCACCTTGAAAAGCCGGTGATCGAACCCCTTCGCGCCGCCATGCAATGTGTTGGGGCCGTTATTGTGCGGGATCGTAAAATCGCGCCCGTCGATCGAGAACCTGCCGCCAGCGATACGGTTGGCGAAGCGCCCGATCGTCCCGCCAAGATGGCCGCGCCCGTGGACGTATCCGTCCAGATCGTCGAAGCCGAGCACGACGTCGGCGAGGTCGCCCTTCGCGTCGGGCGCCAGGATCGACTGGATCGCCGCGCCATAGGTGATGACCGAGACCTCGAAGCCCTTCGCCCCACGAAGACGCAGGCGCTCCACCGGCGTGCCGTCGGCCATTGCGCCGAAGGTCTCGCGGGCGCCGCTCATGCTACCTCGTCCTCGAAGGCTTCGACCGCGTGGCGACGGCCGAGCATGAACGCGTCCGCCACATGCACCAGCGGCTCGACGTCGACGTCGCGCTGGCCGCCGCGCACCAGTTCCACGAACCGCGCGTAGAGCCCGCGATACTCGGCGTCCTCGCCGGCCGCGATCTCGTCGCCGTCGAGCGTCAGCCGCGCCCCGCCCTCGGAAAGCAGAAGCGTGCCCGCCCTTGTCTGCGCTTCGATGTCCCAGATCTGCGGGCCGGTCTGGCGCCAGTCGAATTCGGCCTCCACGGTGACGGCTTCACCTGAAAAGCCGAGAGAGGCCGCGATCGGCGCCGCGCGGTTGGCCGGAAAGGACAGGTCGCTGCGATCGAGGCGCAGGGCCTGCGGTACGATGGCGGTGAGGATCGACAGCGCGTTGATGCCCGGATCGAAGACGCCGAGGCCGCCCGGCTCCCAGATCCACTGCTGGCCGGGGTGCCAGTGCCGAACGTCCTCCTTCCACGTCACGCGGACATGCGAGGGCGGATTGTCCGCCAGCAAGGTGCGAGCGGCGCCGACGCAGGGCGCGAAGCGGGAGTGCCAGCTCGCGAAAAGCGTCACGCCTTTCAGACGCGCCAGCTTTTCAAGGATCAGGATTTCGGCCAGCGTCGCGCCCGGCGGCTTTTCCAGAAACACATGCAGGCCGGCGTGCAGAGCGGCATGTGCCTGCTCGAAGCGCCCTTGCGGCGGCGTGCAGAGCGCGACGGCATCTACGGAGACGTCCGCGGCCAGAAGCTCCTCGATCGTCGCGAAGGACGGCACACCGTCGAGCGCGGCGTTGCGGCTGGCGATCGCGGCGAGTTCCACGCCATCCGTTGCCGCGATCGCCGGCAGATGCTGGTCGCGCGCGATCTTGCCGAGGCCGACGATGGCGAGACGGATCGCGGCGCTCACAGTGCCCTCACCATTTGCAGGCCTCGCTCGGCCTCGAGGCGCAGCGCGTTGGTCAGCGGAAGCAAAAAGGGTGCGGCTTCGATCTCAAAGACGTCGCCCTCCTTGGCCGCAAAGCCGTCCGAGAAGGAAAGCGTCGCCGTGCCGAAGAAATGGATATGCAGATCGCCCGGCCGGCGGAAGAGATCGTATTTGAAATGGTGGTGCTCGAGATTGGCGATCGAGTGACTCATGTTCGCCTCGCCCGAAAGGAAGGGCTTTTCGAACACCGTCTGCCCGCCGCGCCGGATGCGAGAAACTCCCTCGACATGATCGGGCAGCTCTCCGACGAAAAGCTCGGGTCCGAGCGCGGCGTTGCGCAGCTTGGAGTGGGCGAGCCAGAGATAGTTGCCCTTCTCGGTGACGTGGTCCGAGAACTCGTTGGCGAGGCAGAAGCCGAGACGGAACGGCGTCCCGTCCGGGCCGACGAGATAAACGCCGGCGATCTCCGGCTCCTCACCCCCGTCCTGCGCAAAACCGGGCGAGGCCAGCGCCTCACCGCTGGCCCGCAGGGTGGAGCCATCGCCCTTGTAGAACCATTCGGGCTGCACGCCGACCGATCCGGCAGCAGGCTTGCCGCCCTCCAACCCCATGCGAAACATCTTCATCGAGTCGGTCGCAGCCTCGTCCTCCAGCGCCTTGCGGTGCATGGCGTCGCGGCCGGCGGCCGAGCCGAGATGGGTGAGGCCCGTACCGGTGACGAGGCAATGCGCCGGGTCGGCATGAGTGACGGGGAGCGCCAGCAGGCCTTCGCGGACGAGTTCCCGCGCGTCGACCGGCTCACCGGTGCGCGATGCCAGCACCGCTTCGGTGAGCAAGACGCCGCGCGATATCGCGTCCCACGCCAAATCGTAAAGCGAAGCGGCCGCGAGACGTTCGCCCATTGCGCCATCTTCAAGAACCGCGACGGCGGGCCTATCGCCCTGCCTGTACTGAATAAGCCGCATCCATCCTCCCGATAGCGCGCTTCTAAAAGTATGACTTATTGAAATCGCGACCACGGCGTCAAGGCCAACTTTGATCACTTTTGCCAAACTACCAAGACTATTACGCAGAACAATCATACGATATGACTGGACCGAGGCCGCAGTCGCGTTACGGCCGATTATGGGAGCAGGTCGCTGGCGGGCCTTCTGGAAACGACGATGGAAGGCGGGCAGCTGCGCACCAGCCACGCGATGGTGGTGGGCCAGCTCGGCCGCGCGATCGTGGACGGCACGCTGCCCGCCGGGTCCATCCTGCCGGGCGACGGTGAGCTCATTTCGCGCTTCGGCGTCTCGCGAACGGTGCTTCGCGAGGCGATGAAGACGCTGGCCGCCAAGCGGCTCGTCGAGCCGAAGGCGAAGGTCGGCACCCGCGTTCTCGGCAGCGCGTCCTGGAACCTCTTCGACGCGGATGTCCTCTCATGGCGGATCGAGGCCGGCGTCGACGAGGCCTTCATCCAGCACCTCGCCGAGATCCGCTTGGCCCTGGAGCCGGCGGCCGCATCTCTTGCAGCCCGCCACGCGAGCGAGAGAGACGTCCTGCGCCTCTACGAGATCGCCGGGCGCATGAACGACCTGTCGCACACGCCCGAAAGCGTTGCGCGGGTCGATCTGGAGTTCCATCAGGAGCTGGCGCGCGCTTCGCGCAACCCATTCATGGTCTCGGCCGGCGGCGTGATCGAGGCCGCGCTCGCGCTTTCCTTCAAGCTTTCCTCCCCCGCCCGCACGCGGGAGGAAATGGAGGAGCTGGCCCGCAACCATCTGCGTATCGTGCAGGCGGTGGCCGCCGGCGACGGCGAGAAGGCCGCGACGGCTATGCGTCTCGTCATCGACACCGGCGCGGGCCGGGCCAGCCTCGCCCTTCGACAGACGGCGATATCTCCTCAGACGTCGTCGATATAAGCCTCGATCTTCGCCGGACGCCCGAACGGCGCCGCCAGCTTCTCGCCGGTGGCCTTGCGACCATCGACGCGCAGAACGGTGCGGCATGCCGTGTCGAAAGCTCTCCAAAGCCGTCGAACGGGGCGACCATTATGGGCATCGCGCCATGGAGCCATCCGGCGAATGCTCGCAAACGATGCGACGAGCCGCACCCAGAACGGCGAAGGGCGCATCGCTTTGCAGCGATGCGCCCTTCGTTTCCGTCACCTGCCCTTGCAGGCGAGATGATTAGAGGTCCAGCGTGGTGCCGGCCTCGAAGTTCGCGCGGTACTCGTCGCGCTCGGCGTCCGGCGCCGGGACGAGACCGTACTGGGCGAGCGGGCCGTCCGGGCCGATCATCTGGTCGTCAAGGAAGAACTCGACGAACTCGGACAGGCCGGGGATCACGCCGATATGAGCCGACTTGACGTAGAAGAAGAGCGGGCGCGAAACCGGGTACTCACCCGTGGAGATCGACTCGACCGAAGGCGTGATGCCGTCGATGGTGGCGACCTTCAGGCGGTCCTGGTTCTGCTCGTAGAAGGCGAGGCCGAACACGCCGACGCCGTCCGGGTTGGCCTGGATGCGAGCCAGCGTCTCGGAGTAGTCGCCCGAGATGTCGGTCGTGTAGTTGCCGCCGCGAACCTGGATGCAGGCGTCCTCAGCCGCGTCTTCGTCCATGCCGGAAGCGACGAAGGCTTCCAGCGCGCCCGAGGATTCGCAGCCGGCCGAGAGGAGGTTGTCCTCGAAGACTTCGCGGGTGCCGTGGTTCTCGGCCGGGATGAAGGCCGCGATCGGCTGGTCGGGGAGAGAGGAGTCGATCTCGGACCAGTTGGTGTACGGGTTTTCGACAACCTCGCCGTCGACGACGACCTGGGCGGCCAGCGCGTTGAAGACGATTTCGGGCGTCAGCGCGAAGTCATCGCGCGAGGCGTCCGAGGCGAAGACGATGCCGTCGTAGCCGAAGCGCACTTCCTGGATGTCCGTCACGCCGGCAGCGGCGCAGGCAGCCTTCTCGTTGTCCGAGATCGGGCGCGAGGCGTTCGCGATGTCGATCGTCGAGGAGCCGACGCCCTGGCAGAACTGGGTGAAGCCGCCGCCCGTACCGCCCGACTCGACCACCGGGGTCGGGAAATCAGGATAGGCTTCGCCGAAGGCCTCGGCAACGATCTGCGTGTAGGGCAGAACGGTCGAGGAGCCGGCGATCTGCACGGGCTCGGCGTTCTGAGCGCTCGCCGGCGAGATGGCGAGGACGGCCGTGCCGAGCGCGAGGCCGGCGATCTTCTTGTTCAACACGAGGAACATCTCCTTCGAGACGGTTGATTTGATACCTCGGAGCCGCTCGCCGGCCGCCGGGGACACGCCTCTCCTAGCGATCACGCGCGAAGGACACATGACAGATCGATGACGATTGAATGACGATGTAAACGTATAAGATTGCTTGCTTTCCGATTCACGCGGCAGCCGCTTCCGCAGCGTTCAATCCAGGGCGCGCAGCACGCTGCGCAGCGTGGCGGCGATCTCGCTGACTTGGTCCTGCGAGATGATGAGCGGCGGCGAAAGCGCGATGATGTCGCCCGTCGTGCGGATGAGGAGACCACGCTCATACGCGTCGAGGAAGGCTGCGAAGGCGCGCTTCGTGGGCTGCCCCGCGATGGGCTCCAGTTCGACCGCCCCGATCATGCCGATGGTGCGGATGTCGATGACGTGCGCTTCACCGTGCAGCGAATGCAGCGCGTCCGCCCAGACCGGCTCCAGCGCCTTGGCGCGCTCGAACAGCCCCTCCTCGGCATAGGTGTCGAGGGTGGCGAGGCCAGCGGCCGCCGCGATCGGGTTGCCCGAATAGGTGTAGCCGTGGGCGAACTCGATGAGGTTCTCGCCCCCCGTCATGAACGCGTCGTGGATATCGCCTTTGACGAAGACCGCCCCCATGGGGATCACGCCGTTGGTGAGGCCCTTGGCGGTCGTCATGATGTCCGGCGTCACGCCGAAGTAATCGGCGGCGAAGGCCTCGCCCATCCGCCCGAAGCCGGTGATCACCTCATCGAAGATCAGAAGGATGCCGTGCTGGTCGCAGACTTCGCGAAGGCGCTTGAGATACCCCTTGGGCGGCGGCAGCACGCCGGTTGACCCCGAGACCGGCTCGACGATAACCGCGGCGATGGTGGAAGGGTCGTGAAGCTGGACGAGGCGCGCCAGATCCTCGGCGAGATCGACGCCGTGTTCGGGTTCGCCGCGCGTGAAAGCGTTGCGCGCCGGGTCGTGTGTGTGACGCAGATGATCGACGCCGGTCAGGAGCGTGCCGAACATCTTGCGGTTGCCGACGATGCCCCCGACCGACACGCCGCCGAAATTGACGCCGTGATATCCACGCTCGCGCCCGATCAGCCGGAAACGCGAGCCATCGCCCCGCGCGCGGTGGTAGGCGAGCGCGATCTTCAGAGCAGTCTCAACCGACTCGGACCCCGAATTGGTGAAGAACACATGGTCTAAGCCAGCGGGCGCCATTGCGGTCAGCCGGGCGGCGAGCTCGAAAGCCTTCGGATGGCCCATCTGGAAGGCGGGAGCGTAATCGAGTTCGCCCGCCTGCGTGGCGATCGCCTCGGTGATGAGCGGGCGGCAATGCCCCGCGTTGACGCACCACAGCCCGGCGGTTCCGTCAAGAACGCGGCGTCCGTCCGCGGTCTCGTAATGCATGTCGCGCGCCCGCACGAAGAGCCGCGGATCCTTCTTGAACTGCCGGTTCGCCGTGAACGGCATCCAGAAGGCGTCGAGATTGTTGGTGGCGATCCGCGAATGCTCGTTCATGGCGCTCGGTCTTCCGGTGATGGCAGCCCCATCCAGGGCGCCTCGTTCGACCGACGCTATGAACTCGCCGCGAGGGGGTCAAGCGCCCCTTTGAGCCTCAGAAGATCAGCATCAGGAGGCCGATCACGACGATGAGGCCGATGACGAAGATGACGCCGATGGTGGAGGCGAAGAAGCGGAACATGGTCGATCCTTGTTTTATGCTCGCGGGCCCATTTGGTCTCGCGGTGCTGCGTTGCAGTATCCAGCGCGATAGCTAGGGCGCGAATGACACAGGTCGACGCGCGTCCTCAACTCCTCGGCTCGCCCTCGGCGATCGCGTCGGGCACCGCGAGGGCGGTCGGCGGCAGCCCTTTCTTGCGCTCGCGCATGAGGATGAAGAGCCCGGAGGCTACGATCAGCCCAGCGCCGACAAAAAGCGCCGCGCTCGGCTCGTCGCCGAAGATCAGGACGCCGTAGACAATCGCCCAGATGATGAGCGTGTACTGGAAGGGCACCACGACCGAGGCTTCCGCGACCGCGAGCGAGCGGTTCACGCAGACATGGGCGGCCATGGCGACAAGGCCCAGAAGGCAGAGCGCGAGAAGGCCGGTCGCGCTCGGCGGTGTCCACGCGAAGGGCGCGAGGACGAGGCCGATGATCGCGCTCGCCGTCATCTGCCACGCGATCAGCGTCGTGCCGCCCGCATCCGAAAGGCGCCGGGTGAGCACGATCAGAATCGCGAAGGCGAAGCTGCCGACGATGGCGATCGCCGCGCCGATCGAGGCGACCGAAAGGCTCGGCCCGAGGGCCACCACGACGCCCGCGAAGCCGACCAAGACTGCAAGCCACCGCCGCCAGCCGACACGCTCGCCTAGGAACAGCGCCGACAGGGCGACAACGTAGATCGGCGAAGCCAGATAGAAGGTCATGACCTGCGCGAGCGGCAGGTAGAAGAGCGCCGCGTAAAAAAGCGCGCTCTCGGCCGCGCCCCCGAAGGCGCGCAGGAGATGCAGGCCAGCACGCGGCGGGGTGAGGATCGAACGGCCCTCGCGCCGGATGAAGGGGGCGAGGACGGCCAGTGCGGCGAGCGAACGGATCAGCATGATCTGACCGACGGCATAGGTCGCCACCAGCCACTTGCCCATCGCGTCGTTGGCCGCGAACAGGGCGATGCCGACGAGCATCAGCACGATGCCGGCCGTCGATCCGGTGGCTTTCAGGTTCCAACGCAAAGGCCGGGCGCTCCCCCGCGGGCCGGTCCGCGCCGTTCCGCCGCCTGCGGCGTATCGCGAGATGTTCGCCCCGCGCAAGCGTTTCCGCCACGCCCTCGCCGACATTCTGATCTTAACGCTTGCCGCGTAGGGTCCCGGCGCGGGGCGACATGAGGATACTCGGAATGGATGTGTGGGTGGACTGGATCAGCGCGCTGATCGAAACGCATCAGGCCTGGGCGATCCCGATCGTCGGCCTCATCGCCTTCGGGGAATCGCTGGCCGTGATCGGCCTCCTGATTCCGGCCACGGCCGTCATGCTTCTGATCGGCGGCCTGATCGGAGCCGGAGTGCTTGATCCGGCGCCGATCCTCATCGCCACCATCGTCGGGGCAATCCTTGGCGACGCCGTGTCCTATTATGTCGGCGCCTATTTCGGGCCCGGCCTCGTGCAGACGCGCTTCATGCGCAATCATCGACAGGGCGTGGCGCGCGCGCGCCTGTTCTTCCGTAAATACGGCGTCCTCGCCGTCTTCCTCGGCCGCTTCTTCGGCCCCGTCCGCTCGACCGTCCCGCTGGTTGCCGGAATCATCCGGATGGATCACTTGCGCTTCCAGGTCGCCAATATCGCATCGGCCTTCGTCTGGGCTCCTCTGATCCTCGCACCGGGCTACGTGGCCGCGCGGGGCGCCGGCGAGATGGGCCTGGACAGCGAGGCGCACTTCGTCGGCCTCGTCGCCATCGTTACGGTGGCGAGCATTGGCCTCGGCATCTACGGGGTGATCCGCATGTCGACGCCGCGCGCGCGCAAGAGCCTGGCAAAAGCTCAACGCTCCTGAAGGGCCGATGGTGACAAGAACCTGTCGGGGCCGGAACGATTGGGCTGCCGACGCGTTCACGTTCCCGTCAGGAACAGGAGTGAGACCTTTGAACATCTTCTACATCATTGGCGTCATCGTCGTCATCGTCGCCATTCTGAGCTTCCTCGGCCTCACCTGATCGTGCGCCGGAGCTGCATGTCAGCTTCACCGTTTCGAGAGAGGGTCGACCACGATCAGGCGTTCCGCGAGGCTTTCGCGGGGCGCCTTTTCGCGTTTACCAACCCACCTAGGCATGGCATCACGGCGCCGGTGCAACGACCTGGGGAGGGAAAACGGCATGAAGGAGAGGCAGGCTCGGCAGTTCCTTGAAGAGCTGTTTGCCCAGGCCATCGCGAGCGCCGACCCGAGGCACGTCCTCGCGCGGCACTTGCCGGAGAAGCCCACGGGCCGCTGCGTCGTCGTCGGCGCCGGCAAGTCTGCGGCGCTGATGGCTGCCGCGCTCGAGGCGGCCTGGCCGGATGTCGCTCTCGATGGCGTCGTCGTCACGCGCTACGGCCATGCGGTACCGACGCGCCGGATCGAGGTGATCGAAGCCGCCCACCCGGTGCCCGACGAGAACAGCGAGCGCGCCGCCCGTCGCATCCTCGCTGCGGTGGCGGGGCTGACGTCTGACGATCTGGTGCTCGCGTTGATTTCCGGCGGCGGCTCGTCGCTGATGGCGCTTCCGGCCGAAGGGCTGACGCTCGAGGACAAGAAGACGGTCAACCGCCTTCTCCTCAAGAGCGGCGCCGGCATCAACGAGATGAACCGCGTGCGTCGCCGACTTTCCGGCATCAAGGGCGGACGCCTGGCTCGGGCCGCCGCACCCGCGCGCCTCGTGACGCTTGCGATTTCCGACGTGCCGGGAGACGACCCCCGCGCCATCGCCTCCGGACCGACGGTCGACGACCCGCAAGCCTCGGCCGACCTCTCCGTCCTCGCCGATCGTCTGGGATCCGCAGTGCCACCGAAGGCGGCGGAGCTGCTTCGCGCAGCGCCGCCCTCCCTCCCCCCGTTCGAGGCGGATTACCGCATGATCGCCACCCCGCAGATGGCGCTGGAGGCGGCGGCCGGTTTCGCGCGCGAGCAGGGGATCACGCCGATCATCCTGGGCGATGCGCTGGAAGGCGAAGCGCGCGACGCCGGCACGCTGATGGCCGGGATCGCACGCTCGGTGCGAAATCATGGCCACCCCTGCGCCGCTCCCGCGGTGATCCTGTCGGGCGGCGAGACGACGGTCTCGATCGGGCAGGAAACGCCCGGACGGGGCGGGCGAAACACAGAGTTCCTGCTTTCGCTGGCCATCGCCCTGGACGGCACAGCGGAAATCCACGCGCTGGCTGGCGATACGGACGGCATCGACGGCACCGAGGACGCGGCGGGGGCGATCGTCTCGCCCGACACTCTGGCGCGTGCCCGCGCGGCGGGTTTCGATCCGGGCCGCACACTCGCCGCCCACGACAGCTACACGCTGTTCGACGCGCTCGGTGACCTCGTCAAGACAGGGCCGACGCTCACCAACGTCAACGATTTGCGGGCAATCCTCGTCCTGTGAGGCTATGACGCGGCGGGCATGGTGCTCTCGTTGCCCTTCTCGTCGACCAGCACGCCCGGCTTGCGCGGCCTGATCAACGGCGCGGGGACGGGCGCGTTGCCGTGCATCAGGTCGCGCCCTGCATAGAGGCCGCCAGCAAGTTGCAGATCGAAGCGCTCCGCATCGCGCTTGCGCACATCTTCGAGGATGTCGGCGATCGTCTCCTCTTCGGTGTCGAAATGGCGCAGCACCTCGGCGCCGAAGACCATGGCCGATTCGAACGTCTCGCGGATCTGATAGTCCGCACCGGCCTTCACGAGATCGAGCGCGTGTCCGCGGTCATGCGCTCTGGCGAAGACCGTCACGTGCGGAAACTCGGTTTTGAGAAGCTTGACGATCCGTGTCGAGGCGGCCGGATCGTCAACGCAGACCAGCACCGCCTCGGCCGTGCCGGCACCCGAAGCGCGCAGCGTGTCGAGCCGAGCCCCCTCCCCGAAATAGACCTTGAAGCCGAAATCGGTGGCTGCCCGGATCATGTCGACGTCGCTCTCGATGATCGAAATCTCGATCCCGCGTGCGAGGATCGACTGGCTGGCGGCTTGCGAGAAGCGTCCGAAGCCGATCATCAGAACACGGCCGTGCAAGCCATCGGCCCTGTCGATGCCTTCGAACGAGATCGGTTCGTCCGGCATGACATGGCGCATGATGATGGCGGTGATCGGGGTCAAAGCCATCGAGATGATGACGGTGGCGGTGAAGATGGCGTTGGTCTCACCATCGAAGATGCCGTTGGCCACCGCAGCCGAATACAGGACGAAGGCGAACTCGCCGCCCTGTGCGAAGAGGCTGACGCGCACGATCGCTTCGCGACGCGTCGAACCGAGAAGACGCGCGACGACGTAGATGCCGATGGACTTCACCAGGATGAAGCCGACGACCGCAACGGCGATCATCGCCCATTCGCGCGCGATCACCGAAAGATCTAGCGACATGCCGACGGCGAGGAAGAAGAGGCCGAGGAGGATGCCGCGGAACGGGTCGATATCGGCCTCGAGCTGGTTCTTGAAGGTGGATTCGGACAGGAACACGCCGGCGAGGAACGCGCCCATCGCCATCGAAAGGCCGCCCTCGTCCATGAGGAGCGCCGCGCCGAGGACGACGAGCAGAGCCGCCGCGGTCATCACCTCTCGAGCCTTTGCGCGCGCCAGCACCGCGAACATCGGATTGAGGAGGTAGCGTCCCACGAGGACGAGGACGGCGAGCGCGACGAAGGCGATCCCCATTTCCTGCCAGAGCGGCGTGGCCTCCTCCCCGCCACGCGGCCCGATGAAGGCAACGACCGCCAGAAGCGGCACGATGGCGAGGTCTTCCAGTAGCAGGATGGAGACTGCCCGCTGGCCGGCGGGCGTGGCGGTCTCGCCGCGCTCCTCCAGCATCTGCATCACGACGGCTGTGGAGGAGAGCACGAAACCGAGCCCGGCCACGAAGGCGACAGACAGCGGCAGGCCCGCGAAAGTGCCCGCGAGCGTCAGGAGCGTGCCGCACAGGGCGACCTGCGCGAGCCCCAGCCCGAAGATCTGGCGACGAAGCGCCCACAGACGCGCAGGCTCCATCTCGAGCCCGATGATGAAGAGGAGCATGATCACGCCGAATTCGGCGAAGTGCAGGATGCGCTCGGGGTCCTCAAATAGCGCCAGGCCGAAGGGCCCGACGACCAAACCCGCCGTGAAGTAGCCGAGGACAGGGCCGAGGCCGAGCCGCTTGAAGATCGGCACCGCGATGACGCCCGCTCCGAGTAGCGCAACCACCTGCGCCAGATCGTATCCACCGCCGCCTTCGACCGCCATTGCGCGCACCCCCGTGACCGCAACCACCTTAAACGCGCGATGGGATCATGACACAAGTTGCATTTCACGGGACGGTGAAGTGCACATTTCGCAACGCTCGCGGCTCTCCGGTAGGGCGATGTTGGGGGGCGATCACCACGGTGCGCACCTGAAAGTCGATCGTTTCCGCGCCGTATAGCCGCGCGTTAAAGACCGCGTGTCAAATCTCGTAGGCGGCGTCGAAGAAAGCCCTTTCGAGACGGACGGCACGCGTGAAAAGATCGCGGCACACCGCGTCCTCGTGCGGTCCGACGCGATCCAGCTCCGCACGCAGGAAGACCACGAAATCACGAAAGGCCGGGTTGTCGTGCAGCGTGATCCATTCGTCGTGGACGAAGTTGTCGGGACGCCGGGCGTCGGCGCGCATTGCCCATTCGAGATAGGACCACTCCGCAACGCACAGGACGCTCAGCGCGCCGGCGTAGGAGCGCATGGTGGCGGCCTCGCGCATGATCGCCTTGAAGCCGGCGGTCGGCTCCGTATCCGGTGTGGCCTCCCGCGTCCCATTGTCGACGCCGAGCGCTTCGAAGGAGCGCTCGAAATAAGTGTTCTCCTCGCCCGCGATCATCCCCCCGAAGCGTGCGAGGCGCAGCCGGGCCGTGAAATTGTCCGCGCTTGCCTGTGCGGCGCCGAGGAGCATCAGGAAGGCATCAAGGAAGCGGTGATCCTGCACGAGATACCGCGCCATGACCGCATCGTCGATCGTCCCGGCAAGAAGCTCGTCCACGAAGCGATGGCCGATCGTCGCCTGCCAGTCCTCGCTTGCGGCCTGCCGCAGTGCTTCCGTGAATCGCTCGTTCATCTGCGTCTCCCTTCATCGCCACGGGCGGCCGACGAGGGATGAGGCGAGGCGTCCCGTACGCGGTCCGCCGGTTCCCGTTCCTACGCCGGCATGACCCGGATCAGGTTCAAGGGTTCGGCGACCGCCGTCTCAGCGCCGCCTTCCTTTGCGAAAGCGGCGCACCCCTCGGAATGAGGCGAGGATGGGCGCGGGGAAGCACGCGTGTCAATCGTGCAACGTCAGATGCGGCCCTCTTCCACGCCGTGGCACGCGACGATGACGCCGTCCTGCGGTTTCATCAGCGGCGCCTCGCGCCGGCAGCGGTCGTTGGCGTGGGGGCAACGGGGGTGGAAGAAGCAGCCGGACGGCGGTGAGATCGGGTTCGGGATCTCGCCCTTCACCGGCGAGCGCTCGCGGCCGGTCATCTCCATGTCCGGCACGGAGTCGAGGAGCGAGCGCGTGTAGGGATGGCGCGCGCGCTCGAACAGCACCTTCGGCGGCGCGATCTCGCACAGGCGGCCGAGATAGAGGACGCCCACCTCGTCGGCCATGTAGTTCACCACCGCGAGATTGTGGGAGATGAACAGGTAGGTCAGGCCGAACTCGTCCTGCAGGTCCTTCATCAGGTTGAGGATCTGCGCCTGGACCGAGACGTCGAGGGCCGAGGTCGGCTCGTCGCAGACGATGAACTCCGGCCGGTTGGCGAGCGCGCGCGCGATGCAGATGCGCTGGCGCTGGCCACCCGAGAACTGGTGCGGATACTTGATCCCGTCCTCGGGCGAGAGCTTCACGACCTCGAGAAGCCGGCCGACCTCCTTGTCGATCTCGGCCTTGGTCGTGGCGATGCCGTAGGTCTTCAGAGGCTCGGCGATGATGTCGCGCACGCGCCAGCGAGGGTTCAGCGAGGCGTAGGGGTCCTGGAAGATCATCTGGAAGCGGCGGCGCAGTTCGCCGAGCTTGCGGGCATTGCCCTTGTCCCAGATGTCGACGGTGTCGAACTCCACTGCGCCCTTCGTCGGCTCGATCAGCCCGACGACCATGCGTGCGATGGTCGACTTGCCCGATCCCGATTCGCCCACGAGCGCGAAGGTCTTGCCCTTTTCGATCTGGAGCGTGACGTCGTCGACGGCCTTCACGCTCTGCTTGGGCTTGCGCTCGATGATGCGGTTGAGAAGGGGCGCCGAGACGTCGAACTCGCGCGAGAGATGGTCGATCTTCAGAAGCGCGCTCATGCCGTGGCGTCTCCATGGAGGAAGCAGGCGACGTCCGTCGCGCCGACATGGTTGAGGCCGGGCCGCTTGGCTGAACACATCGGCATTTCGCGCTCGCAGCGCGGATGGAAGGCGCAGCCGTTCGGGATGCGGTTGAGGCGCGGCATGGCCCCGGTGATCTGGCGCAGCCGCTCGTCGGTGCCCGCGATCGAGGGGATCGAGCCCATCAGGCCGGAGGTGTAGGGGTGCAGCGGATGCTGAAGCATGTCCTTCACCGGTCCGACCTCGGCGATGCGCCCGGCATACAGGACGGCAACGCGGTCGGCGGCCTCGGCGATCACGCCCATGTCGTGCGTGATGAGGATGGCCGAGGTGCCGCGCTCGGCGCAGACCTTCTTGAACACCGCGATGATCTGCGCCTGCAGCGAGACGTCGAGCGCGGTCGTCGGCTCGTCGGCCACGATGAACTCGGGCTCGGCGCACAAAGCGAGCGCGATGACGACGCGCTGGCGCATGCCGCCCGAGAACTGGTGCGGATACGAGTCCACCCGCTGGGCGGGCGCCGGAATGCCGACATCAGCCAGAAGGTCGATGGCGCGCTTTCGCGCATCGGCGGCTGAAACCGGAAGATGCGTGCGGATCGTCTCGATGAGCTGCTCGCCCACCGTGTAGAGCGGGTTGAGGCTCGTCAGCGGATCCTGGAAGACCATGCCGATGCGCTTGCCACGCAGGCGCCGCATCTCTTCCTCGGGCAGATTGTCGATCCGCTCGCCCTTGAGCAGGATTTCGCCGCCCGCGACGCGCCCCGGGGGGTCGATAAGGCCGATGATCGCCGAGCCGGTGATCGACTTGCCGGCGCCGGATTCGCCGACGACGCCGAGGATCTCGCCCGGCGCCACGTCGAACGACACCTTGTCGATGGCGCGCAGGGTTCCGCGCCGCGTGGGGAATTCCACGACGAGATCCTTCAGCGAAATGACCGGCGTCGCCTTGGCGACCTTGGCGGCCGCGACTTCGAGGACCGCGCTCATTTCGCCAGCCTCGGGTTCAGCGCCTCGCGCAGCCAGTCGCCCAGGAGGTTGATGGAGAGCGCGAGCGCAAGGAGCGTCAGGGAGGGGAACAGGAGAATCCACCATTCGCCGGAGAACAGGAAGCCCTGGCCGATGCGGATCAGCGTGCCAAGCGAGGGCTGGGTCGGCGGCACGCCGACGCCGAGGAAGGAGAGAGTTGATTCCGAGATGATCGCGAGCGCCAGCGAGATGGTGGCGATCACGAGGATCGGCTCGGTGACGTTCGGCAGGACGTGGCGGAACATGATCGCGAAGGGCTTGCGCCCGATGAGCTGCGCGGCCTGCACGTATTCCTTGTTCTTCTGCACCAGCGTCGCGCCGCGCACGGTGCGCGCGTACTGCACCCAGTCCGAGAGGCCGATGGCGACGATCAGGACATAGACCGCCATCGTCTCGCGGTACTGCGGCGGCAGGAAGCCGCGCGCGATGCCGAAGATCAGGAGCGCGATCAGGATCACCGGGAAAGAAAGCTGCACGTCGGCGATGCGCATGATGATGGAATCGGTGCGCCCGCCGACATAGCCGGCCAGAAGCCCGAGCGAGACGCCCAGGATCAGCGAGAAGGCCACCGCCGAGAAGCCGACGAAGAGCGAGACCCGGCTGCCGTAGAGGATGGCGGAGAAGATGTCGCGGCCCTGGTTGTCGGTGCCCATCAGGAAGGTTTCACCGGTGAACTGGTTCGCCGTCATCGGCGGCGTGAAGCCGTTCATCAGGTTGATGCCGCGTCCGTCGAAAGGGTTCGTCGGAGCGATCCACGGCGCGAGCAGCGCCGACCCGACGAGGACGAGCACGACGAGTGCCGCACAGATCGTGACCGGGGACTTGCGGAAGGAATAGCCGAGATCCGAATCCCAGGCGCGGAAGAAGACCGAGCGCTGCGGCGGTGTCGGTACGGGCTTGGCGGTGTCGCTCATGGGAAAGGTCCTTATTTCGCCGTGCCGGTCGAGACGCGCAGGCGCGGATCGACCACGTGGTAGAGAAGGTCCACCACGAGGTTGATGACGACGAAGACGAAGGCGATCAGCATCAGGTAGGCGGCCATCACGGGCACGTCGACGACCTGGACCGACTGGATGAAGAGGAGCCCGACGCCGGGCCACTGGAAGACCGTTTCGGTGACGACGGCAAATGCGATGATCGAGCCCAGCTGGAGGCCGGTGATCGTGATGACGGGCACCATCGTGTTCTTCAGCGCGTGGCCGAAATTGATGCGCCGCTGCGGCACGCCACGCGCTCGGGCGAACTTGATGTAGTCCGAGCGCAGGACCTCCAGCATCTCGGCGCGCACGAGGCGCATGATCAGCGTCATCTGGTAGAGGGACAGCGTGATCGCCGGTAGGACGAGCGAGCGCAGGCCGCTTTCAGTCAGGAAGCCCGTCTGCCAGCCGCCGAGATTGACGGTCTGGCCGCGCCCATAGGAGGGCAGCCAGCCGAGCTCGACCGCGAAGACGTAGATGAGCGCGATGCCGATCAGGAAAGTGGGCAACGAGACGCCGACGAGCGAAGCCGTCATCAAGAAGCGCGAGACGACGCCGTTCGGGCGGATCGCGGTGTAGACACCGAGCGCAAGACCCATGAACAGCGCGATCAGCGCGGAGGTGAAGGCAAGTTCCAGCGTTGCCGGCGCGCGCGAGACGATGAGGTCCATCACCGGCTGCTGCAGGCGGTAGGAGATGCCGAACTCGCCCTGCAGGGCGTTCACGACGAAGTTGAAGAACTGGATGTAGAAGGGGTCGTTCAGGCCGAGGCGCTCGCGCAGGGCGGCGATCTCGTCGAGCCGCGTGTCCTGGCCGACCATCGAGACGAGCGGGTCTCCGACGAAGCGGAAGAGCATGAAGGAGATCAGGGCGACGACGAGCATCACCACGATCGACTGAGCCAGGCGTCTCAGGATGAAGGCCAGCATGGCGGGAAAGTCTCCGTACGGCGGCGGGACCGGCGTCACCATCCGCTAAAAAAGCGGCCCGCCCCGCAAGGTCTCTCGCGGGGCGGGCCGGTCTGTCTTTCGCGCCGTTACTCGGCGACTTGCATCTCGTACATGCGCGGCTGGTTCTCCGGCTGCACGGGGAGCGTCAGGTTCTCGTTCATGGCGTAGGCGAGCACCTGGTTGTGGATCGGCAGGAAGACACGGTCCTCCTGCACCGTCGCCCAGATGTCGGCGATCGCCTGGTCGCGGACGGTCTCGTCGATCTCCGTGCCGAGGCCTTCGATCATCGCGTCGAGTTCGGGGTTGGAATAGAGGCCGCCGTTATAGGCGCCGTAGTCGCCGTCCTTGGTGTGGACGAGATCGTTGAAGTTGTAGGCCGAATCGAAGGTCGGAACGCCCCAGCCGAAGAGGTAGAAGTCCGTCTCGTTATTCTGGACGAGCGGCGAGTGCTGCGCCACCGGCCGCGAGGCCAGCGTGACGTTGATGCCGATCTGCGAGAGCATGCCGGCAACGGCCTGCGCGATCGCCTCATCGTTGACGTAGCGGTTGTTCGGCGTGTCGAGCGTGACGGAGAAGCCGTCCTCGTAGCCGGCCTCCGCCATCAGTTCACGAGCGCGCTCGACGTCCGGGGCGGGGAAGGCGTTCAGTTCTTCGGTCCAGCCGTTGACGAAGGGCGGCACGATGACGCCAGCGGGGTCCGACTGGCCGCGCATGACGACCTGCCTGATGGCCTCGCGATCGACCGCCAGATGCATTGCCTCGCGGACCTGCGGGCTATTGAAGGGGTTGGAGTCGGTGACGTTCGACGAGCGCAGCGGCTCCTCGCCGAAGCGGTAGGCGAAGAAGATCGACCGGTTCTCGGGACCGGTCTCGACCTTCACGCCGCCCTGCGTCGACAGGCGCTGGATGTCCTGCACCGGCACGTCCTGGACGAAGTCCACCTCGCCCGACAGGAGCGCGGCGACGCGCGTGGCGTTCTCGGAGATCACGGAATACTGGATCTCGGTGACGTCCGGTGCCTCGCCCCAGTGGCCCTCGTAGTAGGTCATCACCGAGCGCACGTCTGGGTCGCGCGAGGTCAGCTCGTAAGGGCCGGTGCCGTTGGTGTTGCGCACCGCGTAGTTGTCCTCGCCGGCTGCGAAGTCCTGCGGCTCGACGACATCGTTCGCCTCGGACCACTCGCGGTCCATCATGAAGGTGTTCGTCAGGTTGTTCGGGTAGATCGGCGAAGGACCGGTCATCTGGAACTCGACGGTGTAGTCGTCCACCGCCGTCACGCTCTCCACGTCGGCGTGGAGCTGGCGCATGTTGGAGCCCTCCATCTTGGCGCGCTCGATGGAAAAGACAACGTCGTCGGCCGTGAAAGGCGCGCCATCATGGAAGGTCACGCCTTCGCGCAGCGTGAAGACCCAGACGGTGTCGTCGCCTTCCTTCAGGTTCCACTCGGTCGCCAGGCGCGGCTGCAGCGCGCCATCGTTGTCGCGGTCGACCAGCGTCTCGTAGATGTGGTGCAGGAAGTTGTGGTTGGTGCCGAGGTTCTGGGAATGGGGATCGAGCGTCGTGGCGTCCTGGGAACGCGCCCAGCGGACCGTTTCCGCGCTCGCGCTCGTCACGAGGCCCGCCGCGAGTGCAGTCGCGGCCATCAGCGTAGCAATCCGCATTGTCATTCCATCCTCAAGAGTTCTCAGGGGGCCCGGCGCGGACGACAAGACTTTCGACTGACGCCAACGTAACCGGATCGCGGGAATGAACACGCATTCGAACGCGATGACAAGAGAGGCACGCACAAAGAATCGCCTCCGGTCCGCATTACCTGCAATCTGCACGCAACCAAGGGTCACCGAACGCTTTACAGTTGTTCTCGCCATGCAAAGCACGGCTTGGTGAACAGGATGTATCGCTTCTGGCCGCATGCCGTTCAGAAGCGGAACCAGAGCGAGCCGAGAAAACCGCTGTCGGCGGCCACGTTCGAGCCGGCCAGCGTCGTCTCCGCACCGGCCTGCACCGAAATGGCGCGCGTCACGTCGAAGACCACGCTGGCGCGCAGGCGGTGACGATCGTGTAGCGGCAGGCCGTTCCTGCCCGTCTCTGCGGCCATCGTCGAAAAAGTCTGGAAAAGAAACATCGTGCGCTCGAACGGCCGGATGCCGAGGGTGACGTCCGCGACGACCTCGGACGCAAGGCCAGACGGGCCATAGCGGTAGCCGAGCTGGAGATCGCCGAAAGACGGGAGACCCAGCACTGCCGCGGAAGCACCGGCGAGAAGCCGCACCTCGTAGCCGGCCGTCACGTCTCCATGCGCCTCCGCCACACGCAGCGACGCCTCCACCGAGCCCACATAGGGTCCTCGCTCAAGCACCCGGACCCGCGCGCCGAACTCCTGCACACCGAAGCCTTCACCCGACGCGCCGTCTTCGACACGCCAGCCCCCGTAGGCGCCCTTGGCGCGCAGCGTCACGACGTCGGTCGCGCCGTATTCGAGCAGGATGTCAGCGTTCTCGCTGCTGAAATGCGGTGCCTCGACCCGTTCGCGCGAACCGTCGAAGCGTCGCTCCGCCGATGCCGAGACGACCGTCGCGATGGCCTGCCCCTCCCCGGCCTTCAGCGTCCAGGCGCCGGCGAGCGCCCTCTCCGCGGAGGCGGCAAGGACGGCTGCGCATAGGGCGGTGACGGCCGCTCCGGTTGCTCTCTTGCGCACTGGTCGCCCCACGCTTCACCGAGCCCTCGCCTCGAAGACCATTCCAGCAACTTCGCCGAAAGAATGACAACCCATAAGCGTAAAATTCGCGTCGAATGCGATGGAGACGATCACAAGGTGGTTAACGCCTAGCACCGCTTCATTCCCGGTGTGCGATGTTCTAAGAGGGCCCCAGGAAAGCCAGCGGAGAGGGGCCGAGATGAGCGCTGCTGTCGACAACAACGAAAAGCGTGCGAGCCTCCTCGCCGAGGCCCTGCCCTTCATGCAGGCCTACGAGAACAAGAGCGTGGTTGTGAAATACGGGGGTCACGCAATGGGCCAGCCCGAGCTCGGCCGCGCCTTCGCGCGCGACATCGCCCTTCTCAAGCAGTCCGGCATCAACCCGATCGTCGTGCATGGCGGCGGGCCGCAGATCGGCGCGATGCTGAAGAAGATGGGCATCGAAAGCCGCTTCGAGGGAGGCCTGCGCGTCACCGACGAGAAAACGGTCGAGATCGTCGAGATGGTCCTAGCCGGCTCCATCAACAAGGAGATCGTCGCGCTCATCAACGCGGAGGGGGAATGGGCCATCGGCCTTTGCGGCAAGGACGGCAACATGGTCTTCGCCGAGAAGGCCAAGAAGACGTACCGCGACCCGGATTCGAACATCGAGCGCGTGCTCGACCTCGGCTTCGTCGGCGAGCCCGTTGAGGTGGACCGCACGCTCCTCGACCTTCTCGCCCGCTCCGAAATGATCCCGGTCATCGCGCCGGTGGCGCCGGGGCGCGACGGGGCGACCTACAACATTAACGCCGACACTTTCGCCGGCGCCATCGCCGGCGCGCTGGGTGCGGAGCGGCTTCTGTTCCTTACTGACGTTCCCGGTGTCCTCGATCGCAGCGGCGAGCTCATCAAGGAGCTTTCCGTGGCTCAGGCTCGTGCCCTCATCGCGGACGGCACGATCTCCGGCGGCATGATCCCGAAAGTAGAGACCTGCATCGAAGCGATCGCACGCGGCGTTGCCGGCGTCGTCATCCTCAACGGCAAGACGCTTCACGCGGTCCTGCTCGAACTGTTGACCGAACACGGAGCGGGAACGCTGATCGTGCCGTGAGTTCGGGCCCGGCCCACCCTATATAGGTCTTCCAGCGGCATTCGCGGCGACACCTCAACTGAACTTCAGCCCGAGAGACCATGACCGAGACCGAAACCATCCAGCGCACCCCCGAAGCCAAACGGCAGGATTTCGACGGTGTGCGCGACTGGGTGTTCGACCTCGACAACACCCTTTATCCACGCCGGACCAACCTCTTCGCGCAGATCGATGCGCGTATGACGGAGTACGTGGCCGACCTGTTGACGCTCGATCCGGCCGAAGCGCGGCGCGTGCAGAAGGACTACTATCGCAACCACGGCACGACGCTGCGCGGACTGATGACGCTGCATCGTATCGACCCCGACGCCTTTCTGAACTACGTCCACGACATCGATTATTCGGCGATCGAACCTAATCCTGCGCTCGGTGCCGAGATCGCGGCGCTGCCGGGCCGCAAGTTCATCTTCACCAACGGTGATCGCGGCCATGCCGAGCGCACGGCGCGCGCACTCGGCATCGAGGATCATTTCGAGGACATCTTCGACATCGTCGCCGCCGGCCTCGTGCCAAAGCCAGCCGCCGAGACCTATGACAAGTTCATGGGGCTGCACCGGATCGACACGGCCAACGCCGTGATGTTCGAGGATCTCGCCCGCAATCTCGAAGTACCCAAGCGCCTCGGCATGCGCACCGTCCTCGTCGTGCCGCAGAATTTCGAGACGGTGGTTGGAGATGCATGGGAGCACGAAGGACGCGACGGCGGACATATCGACTTCGTCACCGACGACCTAGCCCACTTTCTGCAGCGCGTCCGCAGCGCCTGATCGTCGCTTGCCCTTCGCTCAACGCCCGAGCGTCGAGCGATCCGGCCGCACGAGCGGCCCCCTGCTTCCACGATGCAGGGCGCCGTCGCCTGGCCCGACATGGGCGCGGTTTTCGGCGAGGACGTCGTCCTGGCCCTTCGCCGGATCGGCGATCGCGTGGTCGTCGGCCGCGTGACGGTCCACCCCGCTCGCCTTGTCCGCATCTTCTCGCCCTTTGCGGGCATGCGTCTCGTCGCGCTCGATGGTCTCCGACGTGTCCTTGTCCTGCTGCTCACGCATCATTTCCGGGTCGGGGTTCAGGCCTGACATCGCGATCTTCCTTCTCGATGAAACTTCACAGGCGAACGGGAGCGCTCCCTGCACGGTTCCCCTTCGCATTGACCCTTCGCGGCGCCTCGCCTAATCCCGGCCGAGCCACAATCCACCGGGGACATTCAAGCCGATGACCGACCACGCCAGCCTCGAGACGACGATCGACGAAGCCTTCGAGGCGCGCGACACGATCTCGGCCACCACCACCGGCGCGGTGCGCGATGCGGTCGAGGCTGCGCTCGCGCTCCTAGACAGCGGCGAGCGACGCGTCGCCGAGCGGGGCGCGGACGGCAACTGGACCGTCAACCAGTGGCTGAAGAAGGCCGTCCTCCTGTCCTTCCGCCTCAACGACATGGAGATGATCGCGGGCGGCCCCGGCGGCGCGCCGTGGTGGGACAAGGTGCCCTCCAAGTTCGACGGCTGGGGCGAGAACCGCTTCCGCGCCGAAGGCTTCCGCGCGGTACCGGGCGCGATCGTCCGCCGTTCGGCCTTCATCGGCAAGGGCGCGATCCTCATGCCCTCCTTCGTCAATCTCGGCGCCCATGTCGGCGAGGGCACGATGGTCGACACCTGGGCGACGGTCGGCTCCTGCGCGCAGATCGGGGCAAACGTCCACCTGTCCGGCGGCGTGGGCATCGGCGGCGTCCTGGAGCCGCTGCAGGCCGGCCCGACCATCATCGAGGACAATTGCTTCATCGGCGCGCGCTCCGAGGTCGTCGAGGGCTGCATTGTGCGCGAGGGATCGGTCCTTGGCATGGGTGTCTTCCTCGGCCAGTCGACCAAGATCGTGGACCGCGAGACCGGCCGGGTCACCTATGGCGAGGTGCCGCCCTACTCCGTCGTCGTCGCGGGCTCGCTGCCCGGCAAGGCGATGGGCAACGGCGAGCCGGGTCCCGCCCTCTACTGCGCGGTCATCGTCAAGCGCGTCGACGAGCGCACCCGCTCCAAGACCTCGATCAACGACCTCCTGCGGAACTGACGGCATGACCGCGCGTCCCGTCGTCCTGATGGTGCCGAAGCTGCCGCGCCGCATCGTCGAGAAGCTCGAGGCATCCTACGAGGTGCTCGGCCCCCTGCCCGCCTCGCGCGTCGAAGACCTTCCCGCCGGGGCGGAGCGCGCCGTCGCGCTTCTCACCATGGGCACGATGCGCACCGACGCCGCCTTCATCGACGCGCTGCCCGCGCTGGAGATGATCGCACTCTACGGCACCGGCCACGAGGGCGTCGACGGTGCGCACGCGCGCTCGAAGGGCATCCGCATTGCCAATGCGGGCGCTGCCAACGCCATCAGCGTCGCCGAGTTCGCTGTCGGCTCGATCCTCGCCTCCACGCGACAACTTGCCTCCGGCGACCGTTTCGTGCGCGAGGGCCGCTGGCAGGGCAATTCCGTCGAGCGCATGCCGATGGTCCCCGGGCTCTACGGGCGGCGCGTCGGCATCTACGGGCTCGGCTCGGTCGGACGGCTCGCGGCACCGCGCCTCGAGGCCTTCGGATGCGAGATCGGCTATCACAACCGCAACCGCGTCGCCGACGTGCCCTACGCCTATTTCGACGGGCTCGCGGCACTTGCCGAATGGTGCGATGTCCTTCTCGTTGCCGTGCGCGCCAGCGCCGAGAACCGTCACGCGGTGAATGCGGACATCCTGCGTGCCCTCGGCCCGAGCGGCACGCTCGTCAACATCTCGCGCGGGATCGCGGTCGATACCGAGGCGCTGTGCGATGCGCTGGAGGCGCAGGCGATCGCTGGCGCGGCGCTCGACGTGTTCGAGACCGAGCCGGACGTGCCGATGCGACTGCGCGCGCTGGACAACGTAGTGCTCACCCCGCATGTCGCGGCCAACACGCGGCTCGCGCAGGAAGCCCAGCAGGACCGGATGCTCGACAATCTGTCGTCGTTCTTCGCTGGCGGGCGGATGCCCGGCGAGCTCTGACGGCTCCTCGGGATATCAGTTCAAGACTAGTCGCCGAAGCGTGCGCTGTCCGGTGCCGCGAAGGCGGCCGTCGCGACCGGGGCCGAAGCAGCCACAGGCACATGCGCCACGCGCCCGCCCGTCACCTTCTCGGGCTCGGCCGCTGCCGCGACCGGCGTCTCGGCGGCCGGCGTTTCCGGCACCGCCGCAGCCAGCGCTGTCTTTGCCTCGACAGGAGCGGGTGCGGCCGCCGCGACTGTGTTGTTCGCCTCGATGGCCTGCGCAGCCGGGCTTGCCGGCCGGGCCGACGGCGCGATTGCGGCCGCGACCGTCGAGGCCACTTCGGCCGGGGCAGAGGCGACCTGCACGGCCTCGCTCGCCGCCGGCATCGGCCGCCCGGTGATCGCGGCCATGTGGCGCTTCACGTTGGAGCAGTAGGTCTGGGCCGAGCGCGTCATGGTCGTCGCGCGGTGTCCGCCCTTGTATTTCATCGAGGCCTGGCAGACATCGCCGCCGCCACGCTCCCAAGCGCCCTTCAGGTAGCGCATGCCGTAGCGCAAATTCGTCTCTGGGTCGTAGAGCGCCTCGGTCGAGCCGCTGAAGCCCATCGAGCGGGCCGTCGCCGGCTTGATCTGCGACAGACCGTAGACACCGGCGCCCTTGGCGCGCGGATTGTAGCGGCTTTCCACATGCACCACGGCGAAGGCGAGTTCGCGCGGCACCCCGTTCTCGTCGGCTGCGGCCGTAATCATGCGGTCGATCGCCGCCGAACCGGAGATGGTGCCGTTCTCGCGAACCGGAGCCAGCGCCGTCACGCTCGCGGCTGCCTCGCTCGCCTCGGCGCTGGCGTTCTCGACGCCGGGCAGGGCATCCTCGGACGTTTCGGCTGCCGCCGCGTCCTCGGTGCGCGGTGTCGAGCCCACCTCGGCAAGGCCGACCATGCCGCCTTCACCGGAGACGCAGGCCGTCAGGAGAAGCGGGGAAACGAGTGCTGCCGCAACGAGAGGACGCCACCGCCCATTCGAAAGAACGAGCGCCTTCAGCGATCCGACCGCGACTGACAGCATGTGTTGGCCCCCGAGCCATTGCCCCTGCCCTGCTTTTTCGGGCTCATGGGGGCCGAAACAAGGCAAAGCTTCGCGCACCCCTGCCGTATGGTTAACAACTTTCAGCCGCTGTTGCGAATCGGCATCAATCGCAGCGGGCTTGGCGCCCGGCATGCCAGCTTCTAAGGAAGCGCCATGACCGCTCTCCCCATCGATCCCGCCGCCAATCTGAAGACCCTGATCCGCTGTCCGTCGGTGACACCTGCGGAAGGCGGGGCCCTGTCCGCGCTCGCTGAGATGCTCGCCCCGCTCGGCTTCTCGATCGAGCGCCCGGTCTTCTCGGCGCCCGGCACGCCCGACGTCGAGAACCTTCTCGCCCGGCGCGGCGAGGCCGGTCCGCATCTCGTCTTCGCCGGCCACACGGATGTCGTGCCTCCTGGCGACGAGGCGGACTGGCGCCATCCGCCTTTCTCGGGCGCGGAAGAGCGCAACGAGATCTACGGACGCGGCGCGGTGGACATGAAGGGCGGCATTGCCTGTTTCGTCGCCGCCCTCGCCAGGCTCCACGCTGCGGGCAAGTTGCCGGCGGGCCGCGTCTCGCTCCTCATCACCGGAGACGAGGAGGGCCCCGCGATCAACGGCACGGTGCGGCTCCTCGACTTCGCGGCCGCGCGCGGCGAGCGCTACGATGCCTGCGTGGTGGGCGAGCCGACGAACCCGGAGACAATCGGCGACATGGTCAAGATCGGCCGCCGCGGCTCGCTCTCCGGCGTCGTCACGGTGACTGGGCGGCAGGGTCACGTCGCCTACCCTCAGCGCGCGCTGAACCCGATGCGGGTGCTTGGCCCCGTCCTAGCGGCGCTGCAGGACGAGCCTCTGGACGCAGGCTCGGCCGATTTCCAGCCTTCCAACCTGGAGGTCACGTCCGTCGACACCGGCAACGCCGCCACCAACGTGATCCCGGCGCGCTGCACGCTCGCCTTCAATGTCCGCTTCAACGACCGTTGGGACGCGTCCCGCCTTCGAGCCGAACTGGAAGAGCGCGTCGCCCGGGCCATAGCGTCGCAGCCCGGCGGCTTCGATGCGGCGTTCGCGTGGCGCTCGCCCTCCTCCGACGTCTTCCTGACGATGCAGGGTCCGCTAACGGACGCACTGTCGCAGGCGATCGAGGACGTCACGGGCAAACGCCCGGAATTGTCGACCTCGGGCGGCACGTCCGACGCCCGGTTCATCAAGGATCACTGTCCTGTGGTCGAATTCGGGCTTGTCGGACAGACCATGCATATGGCCAATGAGAGAGTGTCGCTTGCCGATCTCGAAACGCTGACGGTGGTCTATGAGGCCTTCATCACCCGCTGGTTCGCCGCCTACGCCTGATTTCATTCCGTCCCTGGCGGACATACTGCGCTACTTCTCGGGCGCCGCCCGGCTCATGGCCGGCAAGCGCGACGGGCTGAAGCGTTTCGACCTGACGGCCGACGGTTTCTGGAATTCCTTTGGCGCCATCCCCGTTGCGCTGCCGCCGATGGCCCTTGCCTGGATCGAATACGAGCAGGTGGAACGCACCGTTCCCGCCGCCGACGTGGGCACCGTCGCGCTCTACGGCGCCCACGCCTTCGCTGACCTCACCGCCTGGCTCTTCCCGCTCCTCGTCCTCGCGCTCGCCGCGCATCCACTCGGCTTCTCACGCCGCATCGTACCGCTGATCGTCACGCTCAACTGGGGCAGCGCGCTGATCGCCTGGTGTCTCGCGCCAGTCTGGATCCTGCTCCTTATCGCCGGGCGCGGCGAAGGGGGAAGCGTTCTCGGTCTCGTCCTGATGCTGGGCTCCGTGGTCCTGACCGTGCGGCTCGTTGCGGCGGCGACGGACCTCGATCACACGGTCTCGACCGGCATCGTGGCGCTGACCGTTTTCTGCTCGTTCCTCGCCTATGTGGCGGTGGCGGACCTCACGGGCATCCCGCTCGTATAGTCGACCTCGGTCAGATACAGCCCGTCCGGCGGAGCGACGGGCCCGCAGCGCTTGCGGTCGCGCGCCTGCAGCGCCGAGACGAGGTCGTCCGCACTCCAGCGGTGCTCGCCGACGAGCTTGAGCGATCCGGCCAGCGAACGGATCTGATTGTGCAGGAAGGACTGCGCGCTGGCGTGGATATGCACTTCCTGCCCCGGCCCGGCGACGACATCGAGCCTGTCGAGCGTGCGCACCGGGTTCTTGGCCTGGCAGTGCGTGGAGCGGAAGGTCGTGAAGTCGTGCGTGCCGAGAAGCCGCTTGGCAGCCTCGTCCATCGCCGCCACATCGAGCGGCTTCCACACCCACCACACTTGCCCCTTGAGGAGGCTTGGCGGCGGGCGGCGGTTGAGGATGCGGTAGAGATAGTGCCGCCGCCGCGCCGAAAAGCGCGCGTCGAACCCGTCCGCCACCCGCTCGGCGGAGATGACGATGACGCCGCCCGCCTCGCGCAGGCGTGCGTTCAGGGCATCGCGCACCGTGTCCCCCGGCCACTCGCGGGAGAGGTCCACGTGGCAGACCTGCCCCGTCGCATGGACGCCCGCATCCGTGCGCCCCGCGCCGAACACCGTGACATCCTCGCCGGAGAACTCCTTCAGGACGGCTTCCAGTGCCGCCTGCACCGAGAAGCCGTTGTCCTGCCGCTGCCAGCCGCAGAAGGGCGCGCCGTCATATTCGACGGTGAGCTTGAAGCGCGCCATCAGCGCGCGCCGGCAAAGCTGCCGGCGACAGGCGATGCCCCGCGAAGCAGGATGTCCGCCGCCATCGCCTTGCCACCCGCCCGCTGGGCCTCGCGAATCTGCACGGCGCCGTCGGCAC
The DNA here is from genome assembly GCF_014058705.1 of Aureimonas mangrovi. Lineage (NCBI taxonomy): Bacteria > Pseudomonadati > Pseudomonadota > Alphaproteobacteria > Hyphomicrobiales > Aurantimonadaceae > Aureimonas > Aureimonas mangrovi. Next base: position 953,826 of record NZ_CP059692.1, on the reverse strand, counting down.
AGGCGATCGTCAGACCTTCGTCGAGAAGGCGGCCGGGCGCGCCGTCACCGGCGATGGGCAGTGCGCGCAGGAGCTTCACGCGCTCCGGGCCTGCGCCAAAGTCGATCATGGTCCAGGCGCCGGGAAAGGGCGAGAAGGCGTTGATGCGCGCGGCGACGTCCGCCGCCGGCAGCGTGAAGTCCACCGCCGTCTCGCCTTTGTCGATCTTGCGCGCATAGACCGTCTCGCGCCCGGTGCGCGCAGCGATCGCGTCCTGGGCCTCGAAGGCGAGCGTTCCGGCTTCGAGACGTGCCAGCGCCTCCACCACGCCTTGGGCACAGAGCGCGGACAGGCGCTCGTGCAGGTCCCCGGCCGTGTCCTGCGGCCCGATCGTCGTTTCCATCGTCAGCGCCACCGGGCCGGTGTCGAGCCCGGCCTCCATGCGCATTACCATCACGCCCGTCGCCACGTCGCGCGCCTCAATCGCCCGCTGGATCGGCGCGGCGCCGCGCCAGCGCGGCAGCAGGGAGGCGTGGCCGTTCAGCGCGCCGTGACGCGGCGCGTCGAGCACAGCTTGCGGCAGGAGCAGCCCGTAGGCGACGACGATCGCGATGTCGGACTTCAGCGCCGCGAAGGCCGCCTGTTCTTCGGCGCTCTTCAAAGAGACGGGCGTGCGGACTTCCGCTCCGAGGCGTTCGGCCTCGACCGCCACCGGCGAGGGCGTCGGTGCGAGCCCGCGTCGCCCGGCCGGGCGCGGCGGCTGCGAGTAGACGGCTGCGACCTCATGGCCGGCGTCGGCAAGGGCCGAAAGCGTCGGCACGGAGAAGGCCGGCGTTCCCATGAAGACGATGCGAAGGCTCATACGCTCGGGCCCCTTGCCGGCGCCGTCAGGCGACGGCCTTGTTGCGGGCGGCCTTGGTGAACTTCTTCACCACCATGTCGCGCTTCAATTTGGAGATGTGGTCGATGAAAAGCGTGCCGTTCAGATGGTCGATCTCGTGCTGCAGACAGGTTGCCAGCAACCCGTCTGCCTCGATCTCGCGCGCTGCGCCCGCCAGATCGACGTAGGTCACCCGCACCTTCTCCGGCCGCTCCACCTCGGCATAATAGTCCGGAATCGAAAGGCACCCCTCCTCGTAGACCGACAGCGCATCGGAACGCTCGACAATCTCTGGGTTCACGAAGGTGAGCGGGGTCTTCTCCTCGTCTTCCTTAGACACGTCGATGACGAGCATGCGGATCGGCTCGCCGATCTGGATCGCGGCGAGCCCGATGCCCGGCGCGTCGTACATCGTCTCGAGCATGTCGTCCGCAAGGCGGCGCACGGCGTCGTCCACGCGTTCCACGGGCGCCGAGACCTGTCGCAGCAGCGGATCGGGCAGGATGATGAGAGGCTTGATCGTCATGGCGCTCAGGTAGTCCGGCGCGCCCACGGCGTCAATCGACCGACGTTTGTTCACGATTTGATCTGGATTGCCGCCGCTGTTCGCGGTAGGAAGCGATATGGACGCCAGCCTTCTCGACCGTGTTCTGTTCCCGCTTCTCGGTTTCGACGTCACGCTCGGTGTGACAATGCTTGCCGCGATCGCGCTTCTCGCCGTCATCCTGGTCCTGCGGGCAGGGGCAGCGCGCCGCGATGCCGAGCAGCGGGCCGAAGCCGCCGAGGAACGGGTCGAGGCAGTGCTGCGCGGGCAGAGCGAACTTTCCGGCCGCATGCAGACCATGGCCGAGATCTTCGGCGGGAGGCAGGCGGAGATGACGCGCGTTCTCGCCGAACGGCTCGATGGGGTCGGCTCGCGGGTCAACCAGTCGCTCGGCCAGGCCGCGCGCGAGACGGGCGAGACGCTGACGCGCCTGTCGGAACGCCTCGCCGTGATCGACCGCGCGCAGGGCGAAATCCGCAATCTGGCCGGAGAGGTCGTGCGCCTGCAGGACATCCTAGCCAACAAGCAGGCGCGTGGCGCCTTCGGGCAAGGGCGGATGGAGGCGATCGTGATGGACGCCCTGCCTCACGGGGCGTACTCCTTCCAGGCGACGCTTTCCAACGGCAAGCGGCCGGATTGCCTGATCGTCATGCCGAACGGCGCTCCCTCGCTCGCCATCGACGCCAAGTTTCCGCTGGAGGCTTGGAGTGCCCTTCGCGAGGCTGAGGACGAGCCGGCGCGCGCCTCGGCCGCTCAGCGCTTGCGCCGCGACATGGACGTGCATGTGCGCGCCGTCGCGGAGAAGTACCTTCTGCCGGGTGAGACGCAGGACACCGCCTTCCTCTTCGTACCGTCCGAATCGATATTCGCCGAACTCAACGAGCGCTTCGAGGACGTCGTCCAGAAGGCGCATCGGGCGCGTGTCGTCATCGTTTCACCCGCCCTTCTCATGCTGTCGATCCAGGTCGTGCAGGCGCTGTTGAAGGATCAACGCATGCGCCGCGAGGCCGGACGGATCCAGAAGGAGGTCGCGCTACTGGCAGACGACATGCAGCGGCTCGACGCCCGGGTCGGCGCGCTGCGCACGCATTTCGGCCAGACGGGACGCGACATCGACCAGATCCTGATCTCGACGGAAAAGATCGTCCGGCGCGGCGAGCGCATTGCCTCCGTCGATCTCGGTGAAGCCGACACGGATGCGTCCTCGCGAGAGTGTGATGAGACAGGGGAAAACGCTGATCTCCTAGCATTTTCGCGCTCACCTTCGTAAAAAATTAGCGCCGATACGCTAGGCGCTTGACATTTGGTTAAGATGCCGGGATCAAAATCTGATTCCTTGCGTTCCTTCTGCGACCATTCTGGTGGACGGGGATGAGGGACATGCGGCAGACGCTGAAGGCAGTTCTTGCGGCATCCGTGCTTTTTGCTGGCTTGAATGGCGCGGCCGTCTCGGTTTCGGCCGCGCCCGCCATCGCCGACCTCGCCGCCGCCTACAACGACAACACCGATCGGGAATTCCGTCAGGGTCTCCAGATGCGCCTCGCGTGGGCTGGCGACTATGCCGGTTCGTTCGACGGACATATCGGGCCGCAGACGCTGCGCGCGATCCGCGACTTCCAGGCACGCAACGGCCTTCCGTCCGACGGCGTGATGACCGAGCCTTTCCTTCAGGCGCTCCTCGCGGCGAGCGATACCGCAGTCGATGCGGTCGGCTTCATCTGGGAGAGCGACGGCGAGACGGGTGTGCGCTTCGGTCTGCCGTCGACGCTGGTCCAGCGCGTTGGGCGTACCGAGGTCGGGACGATGTGGCGCGCCTCTGATGCCTCGATCGAGATCGAGACCGTGCGTTTCGCCAACGAAGGCTATGACCTTCGCGAGGTGTTCGACATCCTGCGTACCGAGACCGCGTCGAAGACAGTACGTCAGGCCGATTTCATCGGCGATCACTTCGTCATCCGCGGCCGCGAGGATGGGCGAGACTATTTCATCCGTTTCGACGGCGAGGGCACGGACCTCCGGGGGTTCTCCGTCGCCTACGCCCCGGAACGCGGTGACGAGCTTGCACCTTACATCGCGGTCGCAGCCGGCTCCTTCGAGCCCTTCCATGCCCCGGCGCAGGACCCGAACGGCGCGCTGGCCTCCATCTCGCGCGATGATCGTTACGCGCAGGCTTTCGCCAGCCCCAACACGCTCGTGGCGCGCACCGCGCCGGCTGACGTGCGCGACGACGGCTCCCCTGCCTTCGACGCCTCGGGCACGGGCTTCGTCGTTGCAGGCGAATGGGTTTTGACAAACGCCCACGTCGTCAATGCCTGCGCCACGGTCCTTGTCGGACAGGTGGGCGCGGCGAGCGAAGTCGTCATCGACGCCGACAACGACCTCGCGCTTCTGCGCCTCGAAGGGGATCTCGGGGCGCCGCTGCCGCTGGTGGAGGACACGCCGCGGCTCGGAGAGGACATCCTCGCGCTGGGCTATCCGCTGCGCTCGATTCTCGCCGACAGCCTGAACGTCACGCGGGGCAACGTCTCGTCGCTGCTCGGACTGATGAACGATCCGAACTACCTGCAGATTTCCGCCGCCGTGCAGCCCGGCAACTCGGGCGGCCCCGTTGTGGATTTGGCCGGGCGCGTCGTCGGCATCGTCACCGCCAAGCTAGACGCGGTGGCTGTTGCCGACCTCACGGGGGACATCCCGCAGACGATCAATTTCGCGATCCGCACGGACGCCGCCGCGCGGTTCCTGGACGACCAAGGCGTGTCCTACACGCCGGCGCCGACCGATGCCACGTTCGAAAGCGTGCCGGATGCCACCGCCAAGGTGCAGGACTCGATCCTGCCGATCATCTGCTTGGGCGAGCGCGGCTGATCATTCCGCCCAGCGCGGATCGCCTGTGAAGGCGATCGTCAACCAGCGATCCTCCGGCCGCCCGCCAATACCCGCAGCGACTTCGGCACGGATGGCATCGAGCGTTTCGACGGACACGATGGGGAAGTCCGCCGGAACGAGGAAATGAACCTCGATCAACCGTGACCGCCCCACTTTGGCGACATAGGTCCGGAAGCCTGCGAAGCCGTGGCGCTCGGCCGCGGCGGCGGCGGCGGCGCGCGCCTCCTCGTCCAGCGCGCTTGGCGCGACGAGGAAGATGTCACCGATGGCTTCCCACACCGTGCGCACGGGAACCGGAATGATGACGAGCGTCAGGATCGCCAGCACCGCGGGGTCGACGTAGGGCATCATCCATTCGTAGGGCGTGCCGGCGAGGAGCGCGGCCAAGGCAAAGGCGACGAGAAGAGCCGCCGTGATGAGGCCGGACATGGCCCAGCCCTTCACGTCCAGCGCAACGAGTTCCGATCCGATGGATCGGTTGGCGCGTCGTCCGGTCAGGAACATCGCAAGACAGATCGCCGCGACAACGGCGGCGTAGACGATCGCCCAGCCGAACTCGAGTTCGCGCCCTCCGGAGAACAGCCCGGAGACGGCGTTGACGAAGGCGTAGAATGACAGCGCGATCAGCAGCGAGCCGTTCACCGCCAGAACCATCGGCTCGATGTGCCAGAAGCCCATCTGGAAGCGATGGCTGGTCGGGCGCGCGATGAGGCGCGAGACGAAGAGGGCAAGCGCCGTCATCGAGGCGTCGACGGCGGAGAAGACGCCGTCGAAGACGATGGACAGCGAACCCGACAGGACGCCGAAACCGATGCCGATCGACCCGACGAGGATCGTGGCAAGGATGGAGCGCTTGAGGACGGTCTGTTCGGACGACATCGACCCCTAGCCCATCCGGCCCTTCAGTTCGCGCGTCGGCCAGCAGCCCGCGGCCATACCGGCGCGCTCTTCGAACAGTCCGATGGAGCGACGTGTCCTGAAACCCGGCAGCCCGTCGACACCGCCGACGTCGTGGCCCTGCGCCACCAGCCGCTCCTGCATCCGTGCAACGTCGCCGCGCGTCAGTCCGTCGACGCGCACCCAGCCGCCCTGGAAGCTGCCCGAGCCGCGCATACGGTCGGCCACATGGCCGATGAACAGCGCGTAGAGGTCCGAATTGTTGTAGGCCTTGATGACGTAGAAGTTCGGCGTGGCGATGAAGGCCGGGCCGTAGCGCCCCGCCGGCATCATCAGGTGGCCCGTGGCGTTCGCCTCGTTCGCCGGGAACGGACGGCCTGAGACGCGTGTCACACCAGCGCGCACGAAATCAGAAATCGGGCGCCCGCGATCCGGCCCCTCCAGCGTGCAGGAGACGCTGTCGGGCACATTCGCTTCAAAGCCCCAGTCGCGCCCGGGCACCCAGCCGGACTGGCGCAGATAGTTGGCGATCGAGGCCAGCGTATCGGGCACCGAATTCCAGATGTCCTTGCGCCCGTCGCCGTCGAAATCGACCGCCAGTTCAAGAAACTTGGTCGGCATGAACTGCGGCTGGCCGAGCGCACCGGCCCATGACGACTTCATCTGCGCGGGCCTGAGATGCCCTTCTTCCACGATGCGCAGCGCCGCGATCAGTTCGGCGGTGAACATCTCCTTGCGCCGCGCGAGATAAGCCTTCGTCGCCAGCACTTCGAATGCGTCGTGCGGAATGGAGGCGGACCCGAAGGCCGATTCCCGCCCCCAGACGGCGACGATGATCGGCCCCGGCACGCCATAGCGTTGCTCGATCCGAGATATCACCGCCGCGTGCTGTTGAAGCAGCGAGCGACCGCGCGAGACGAGGCCGTTTATCGAGCTCTCGGAGAAATAGGCGGCCGGGCTCTGAAATTCGGCCTGATGCTGGTTCTCCGCCACCGGTGCGCTCTGGCCCGGCAGGACGAGATCGGGCAGCTTGAGATTGGGCGATACGCGGCCCAGCGCGGCGTCGAAGGTGGCACGCGAGACGCCCTGCGCGCGCGCCACCGGCCATATCTCGTTCTCCAGGAAGGGCGGAAACCCGGCCGTCACGCCGCCTTGCGCGAAGGCCGGCGAGAAGGCCAGAAAGGCGACGAGAAGGGCGAGGACGGTGCGCATGGGTTCATCCGTTACACGAGGCTGTGGCCTGTCGCCATTGTAGTCGTCAGCCTTGTGTCGAGCCTGTGTCGGCACATGCGAAAGACACGAGAGCGCCCGCCATAGTTGCCAATGCCGCCCGTTTGGGCACAGACTAAGGGAGAGCATAAATAATGCAGGCACACGAAAGCATGAAGAACGCGCCGGCCATCTGGAACCATGTCGACGCCAACGCGCCCCGCATGGCGGCCCTCGCGGATGCGGTGTGGGCCGTTCCCGAGACCTGCTATGGTGAGCATCGTTCGGTCAAGCTGCATCGTGAGGCGCTCGATGAACTCGGTTTCCGCGTGACGCAAGGCGTCGCCGGCATTCCGACCTCGGTGATCGGCGAGGCCGGCGAAGGTGGTCCGGTCATCGCCATCCTCGGCGAGTTCGACGCCCTGCCCGGCCTCAGCCAAGAAGACGGCATAGCCGAGCATCGGCCGGTCGAGGCGGGCGGCAACGGGCATGGGTGCGGCCACAACCTTCTCGGCGCCGGCGCGCTTCTGGCGGCGAGCGCGATCAAGGACTGGCTGGCCCAGACGGGAACGCCAGGGCGTGTACGCTATTACGGCTGCCCGGCCGAAGAAGGCGGCGGCGCCAAGGCCTTCATGGTGAAGGCCGGGCTCTTCGACGACGTCGACATCGCCATCTCCTGGCATCCGGAGTCCCTGACCGACGTGATGGGCGGTGGATCGCTCGCCAACACGCGCATCGATTTCGACTTTCACGGTCGCGCCTCCCATGCCGCCGCAGCGCCCCATCTCGGTCGCTCGGCGCTCGACGCGGTCGAACTGATGAGCGTCGGCGTCAACTATCTCCGCGAGCACATGCCCAGCGACGCACGCGTCCACTACGCCGTGATCGACTCGGGCGGCATTGCGCCCAATGTCGTGCAGGCTTTCGCGAAGGTACGCTACTCGGTGCGTGCGCCGACGCTGAGAGCCATGAGCGTGCTTCTGGAGCGCGTGAAGAAGGTGGCCGAGGGCGCCGCGCTGATGACCGAGACACGCGTCGAGCCGATGGTCATCAGCGCCGTCTCGGATCTCGTCGCCAACACGCCGCTCATTGAAGCGATGCAGGCCGAGCTCGCCCGCCTCGGCCCCGCCGAATTCGACGAGGCCGACCGCCGCTTCGCCGAAGAAATCCGCGCGACGCTGTCCGATGAGGACAAGGCAGACGCCTATGCCCGCTTCGGCGTGGCAACGCCAGACGAGCGCCCGCTCTGCGACTTCCTGCCCACGGCGGGCGGCACGAAACCTTCGATCCTCGGCTCGACGGATGTGGCCGATGTCTCCTGGGTCGTGCCGCTCGTCCAGATCTACGGCGCGACGGCCGCGATCGGCACGCCGCTGCACTCCTGGCAGATGGTCGCGCAAGGCAAGGCGCCCGCCGCCAAGAAGGGTATGGCGCACGCGGCCAAGGTGATGGCCGCGACCGCCGTTGCCGCCCTTCTCGACCCGTCGCTGATCGAACGCGCAAGAGCGGACCTTGCCCGCCGTGTCGGCGAGCAGGGCTACGAGAGCCCCATTCCGGACGGCACCGAACCGCCGATCGCCATCATGGCCGCCTGATCGGAAGCGTGCAGGCGGCGCGCATGCGAGGGGACAGACGATGACGCCAGACGACCAGACGCTGGGGGGCGATCCCGAGAACCCCACCCGAATGGATCGCTTCCTCGGCGCCGTCGAGCGGTTTGGCAACAAATTGCCAGACCCCTTCATCATCTTCGTCGCGCTGGCGCTGATCGTCATCGTCCTGTCGGCAATCGCGGCCGCCTTCGGCGCCAGCGTGGATCACCCGGGCACCGGCGAGGCGATGCCGGTGCGCAGCCTCCTGTCGCCCGAAGGCGTCCTCTACATCCTCGATTCCCTCATCGATAATTTCGTCGGCTTCGCTCCGCTCGGCCTCGTCCTGACGATCATGCTTGGCATCGGCCTTGCAGAGCGCGTCGGGTTTCTCGGCGTTCTCGTCCGGCGCCTTATGCTGGCCGCGCCCGCGAAACTCGCCACGATCATCACCTGCTTCGTCGGCATCAACATGAACCTCGCCTCCGACGCGGCGATGATCCTCCTGCCGCCGCTCGCCGCTCTCGTCTTCAAGGAGATCGGCCGCCATCCGGTAACGGGCTTCGTGGCGGGCTTTGCCTGCGCCGGCGCAGGCTTTACCGCCAATCTCATGATCTCCGGCACCGATGTCCTCCTCTCCGGCATCTCCACCGAGGCGGCGCGCATCATAGATCCGGAGGCGTTGGTGACGCCGGTCGCCAACTGGTACTTCAACATCGTCTCGGTCTTCGTGTTGACGCTCGTCGGCGCCGTCATCACGGACCGCATCATCGCACCCCGCATGAAAGGCGTTCAGGCCGAAGGCGACATCGAGACGATCGAGGAGCCGGCTGAGGCCGGGCGCGGCCTGCGCAATGTCGGGATCGCGACGCTGGTCTTCCTCGCACTCCTGGTGGTCTTCGTCGCCTGGCCCGGCTCAGTCTTGCGCAACGAGGATGGCGGGCTCGTTCCCTCGCCCTTCCTGTCCAACATCGTGCCGATCATCTTCGCCTTCTTCATCACGGTCGGTCTCACCTACGGCATCTCGGTCGGCGTCATCCGCTCCGGCAAGGACGTGGTTGCGAAGATGACGGAATCGATCGTGGAACTCGCGCCCTATATCGTGCTCGTCTTCGCGGCGGCCCAGTTCATCGCCTATTTCAACTGGTCGGGCCTTGGGACCTGGCTCGCGATCAGCGGCGCTGACGCGCTGGTGGCGATCGAGTTCACGGGCTTCGCGCTTCTCGTCGCCTATTCGTGCCTGAGCGCGATCCTGGAATTCTTCATCACCTCCGGCTCGGCGAAATGGGCGCTGGAGTCGCCCGTCTTCGTTCCGCTCCTGATGCAACTCGGCTACGATCCGGGCTTCATCCAACTGCCCTACCGCGTGGCCGATTCCGCCTTCAACATCCTGGCGCCGACGAACCCCTATATCTTCGTCGCGCTTGGCTTTCTGCGGCGCTATCTGCCGAAAGCGGGCCTTGGGACGCTGATTGCGCTGATGCTGCCCTACGCGGTGTCGTTCTTCCTCGTCTGGCAGGTTCTGCTGGCGGTGTTCTACTTCCTCAACCTGCCGGTCGGGCCCGGCGTCTATCCACTGCCGGCTTGAGACGCCGGCCGCGCGCTCGTCGCGCTTTGGCGCGCCTGGCACGAGGGCCGAGCTTGAAATGAGAGGAGCCGACGCGAGCCCCGCGCCTCGCCTCATAAGCCACGAGAGGCGGGCTGGGATAGTTTTGACGCTTCGCGCGACCACGCGCAGCCGAAATGCTCTATGGTCATATCCATGAGCAGCTTTTCGCACGGGACCGTCCACAAGGCAGGTGATGACCTCCAGGCGGCGATTCGCTCGGACCCGCAGGCCTTGGCGCAATGGGAGGGCCTGACGCCCCTTGGCCGAAACGAGTTCATCTGCTGGGTCGAGGATGCCAAGAAGCCAGCAACGCGCCAACGCCGCATCGGGCGCACGCTCGAGGAACTCGCCGAAGGGAAGAAGCGGCCCTGCTGCTGGGCGGGTTGCATCCACCGCGCGGACAAGCTGCCGAGCCGATGGCAGCAGGTGGTCCTGATCGACGGCAAGACATAACGCGGCACTCAAACCTACGTATTTTCTCGAACCGCGGAGGCCCGCGACCGCCGCGCGGCAGTACAATTGCCCGCCCTTTGTCCCGCGATATATGGGAAGATAAGCAGCCCTCAGTCGCGACGACGCAGCTGGTCCTGCCGAATGGCCTCCACATGGTCGTAGACGACGTTGGCGAAGTCCTCGAGCGTATCCGCCATCTCGAGCGAGAGCGGTCCGCCCTTCGCGCTCGCCGACATCTCGACCGCAGCCGAGAGTTCGATTGCCATGTTGTCGATCAAGGTCTGGAGATCATGTTCGCCCGAGGGAGCAGAACCAGAACGCTGGCCGTGGGTGTCTTGAGCGTAGGCATTGCGCATTTCTCTTAAATGACCAACCAGTTGATACGTTTCCATTGATAGGCAAAACTCCCCTCCACGAGCCACCTCTAAATTGACATAAAACGGCCAC